>CAYGTS010000018.1:0-28305 GCA_964352905.1 uncultured Legionellales bacterium
GTTTTTAGCCCAAATATGGGCGTTCCCATCTACAGGGTGAATAGTTACCTAAAAATTTACAAATTCCGGGAGAGAGCACGCATGCAAACTGAAGCAACGATTAATTTAACACCAAGAACTGATCAAAACATTAACTTTACTGATAAGACGATTAAGACCGCCCAACCCGGTTTACTTAAAGTCATTAAACGCAATGGCAGCATGACGCATTATGACGATAACAAGATTAATATTGCCATCACCAAAGCCTTCTTAGCCACCGAAGGTGGTGTTGCTGCAAGCTCTACCCGAGTGCATGAAATTGCCGCAAGCTTAACTAAGCAAATTAGTGATATCTTTTTTAAACGCTTTGCCGGTGGTGGCACGATTCATATCGAGCAAATTCAAGATCAGGTTGAATTAGCACTGATGCGCTCGGAGTATCACCAAACGGCAAGAGCCTATGTTTTATACCGTGAGGAACATCGCAAATTACGTGAAGCAAAGATTGAACATCACGCTGCTGAGCAAAGTATTAAAAATATTAATGTCACCTTAGCAGATGGTTCACTGCATCCTCTTGATACTGCGCGACTAAAAGTTATCATCGCTGAAGCTTGCCAAAATTTAAACGCGGTAAATGCCGATTTAATTTTGCAAGAAAGTTTAAAAAATCTGTATGATGGTGTAACAATTGATGAAATCCAACAAGCTCTCATCATGACTGCGCGCACTCAGATCGAACAAGAACCTGAATACAGCTACTGCAGTGCTGGCTTGTTATTACATGCATTACGGCGCGAAGCTTTATCCTTTTTAAAAGTTGCAGAAAGTGCCACTTTTGCCGAAATGATTAAACTCTATCCCCATTATTTTGAAAAATTTATTGCGCGCGGCATTGAAGCTGAATTACTTGATCCAACTTTAGCCAGTTTTGATCTTAAAAAATTAGGCAAGTCCTTATTACCTGATCGTGATCTACAATTTACCTATTTAGGCTTACAAACGTTATATGATCGTTATTTTTTACACACACAGGGTAGTCGTTTTGAATTACCACAAGCTTTTTTCATGCGCGTTGCCATGGGCTTGGCGCTGAATGAAAAAGATAAAAATGAAAAAGCCATTGAGTTTTATCAATTACTCAGTTCTTTTGATTTCATGAGCTCTACGCCAACCTTGTTTAACTCTGGGACATTACGTTCACAATTATCCAGTTGCTTTTTAACAACAGTGCCTGATGATTTGGCTGAAATCTATAATGCGATTAAAGACAATGCGATGCTATCAAAATTTGCGGGCGGCTTAGGCAATGACTGGACACCAGTACGTGCGATTGGCTCTCATATTAAAGGCACCAATGGTAAATCGCTGGGCGTGATCCCTTTTCTTAACGTTGCTAATGCGTCTGCGGTTGCCGTAAATCAAGGCGGCAAACGCAAAGGCGCAGTTTGCGCTTATCTAGAATCATGGCATTTAGATATTGAAGAATTTTTAGAATTACGCAAAAACACCGGTGATGATCGCCGCCGAACCCACGATATGAATACAGCAAACTGGGTACCTGATTTATTATTAAAACGTGTTTTTGAAGATAAGCCATGGACTTTGTTTTCACCGAATGATGTCCCAGATTTGCATGATCTTTTTGGTGATAAATTTGAAACAGCTTATCAAGCTTACGAAGCCAAAGCATTGCGTGGTGAAATTAAAAACTTTAAACAATTACCCGCTAGAAACTTGTGGCGCAAAATGTTATCGCTACTATTTGAAACAGGGCATCCTTGGATTACTTTTAAAGATGCTTGTAATATTCGTTCACCGCAACAACATTGTGGTGTCATTCACAGTTCTAATTTATGTACTGAAATTACCCTAAACACGTCACTGGATGAAATTGCAGTGTGTAATTTAGGTAGTATCAATTTACCTGCACATATTAATGATAAGGGGCAGCTTGATTTAACAAAGCTGGAAAAAACCATTAATACGGCGATCCGTATGTTGGATAATGTCATCGATATTAATTATTATACTGTGCCGCAAGCGCGCAACTCCAATTTACGCCATCGCCCAATTGGCTTAGGTGTGATGGGATTTCAAGATGCTTTATACAAGCAAAATATTAGTTATTCATCTGATCAAGCGGTTGAATTTGCCGATCGCTCTATGGAAGCCATTAGTTATTTTGCAATAAAAGCCTCAACTAATTTAGCCGCAGAGAAAGGACGCTATGCAAGCTTTGAAGGATCTTTATGGAGCCAAGGCATTTTACCGTTGGATTCAATCGCACTGTTGCAAAAACAACGCGGCCAATATCTAGAGCAAGATACTACTAGCACGATGGATTGGGCAAGTCTGCGTGAACGTGTCACACAAGTTGGCATGCGCAATTCTAATGTCATGGCCATCGCGCCAACTGCAACCATTGCAAATATTTGTGGTGTCACGCAATCGATTGAACCAACCTATCAAAATTTATTTGTGAAATCGAATTTATCTGGTGAATTTACAGTGATTAATCCTTACTTGGTTGAAAAATTAAAAGCCTTGAATTTATGGGATGAAGTCATGGTCAATGATTTAAAATACTTTGATGGTAGCTTACAAAAAATTGATCGTATTCCTGAAACGATTAAACAACAATTTGCCACTGCCTTTGAAATTGAAACCAAATGGCTGGTTGAAGCTGCATCACGTCGTCAAAAATGGCTGGATCAAGCGCAATCGCTTAATCTTTACATGGCAGAAGCATCGGGTAAAAAATTAGATTTACTCTACAAAATGGCTTGGTTACGTGGCTTAAAAACAACTTATTATTTACGTTCTTTAGGCGCTACCAATGCTGAAAAATCAACCGTCACCACTGGCACTTTAAATGCCGTTAACGCTTGCGCAATTGATAATCCCGATTGCGAAGCCTGTCAGTAACATTAATTGAATTAAAGGGGAAAAAGATGTCATTATTAAATTGGGAAGAACAGCAGACTGATACAAAAAATGCAGCACTACAAGCATCATTTAGTATCACGAATGAACAAGAAATAACAGCTAATACTGGGCTTGAAGAATTAACCATGAATGCCGCGCGTATCCATGTTGATGATAAAAAAATTATTAATTGTCGTGCTGATCTAAATCAACTCGTGCCTTTTAAATATCATTGGGCTTGGGATAAATATTTGGCTGCTTGTGCTAACCATTGGATGCCACAAGAAATTAATATGGCAGCAGATGTGGCATTGTGGAAAAGTCGTGATGGTTTAACCCAAGATGAACGCATCATCATTAAACGCAGTCTGGGCTTTTTTTCAACTGCAGATTCATTGGTTGCTAATAATTTAGTGCTCGCTGTTTATCGTCATATTACCAATCCTGAATGCCGCCAATATTTATTGCGCCAAGCGTTTGAAGAAGCACTACACACGCATGCGTATCAATATGTCATTGAAAGTTTGGGACTCGATCAAGCTGAAGTGTTTAACATGTATCGTGAATTACCGAGTGTTGCCACTAAAGCAGCCTGGGCAATTCCCTTTACACGCAGTCTTGCTGATCGTAACTTCCACACCGGTACTCCAGAAGCAGATCAACGTTTATTGCGTGATTTAATTGCGTTCTATGTGGTGTTTGAAGGGATCTTTTTCTATGTTGGTTTTGCGCAAATTTTATCAATGGGCCGCCGCAATAAGATGACCGGTACTGCCGAGCAATTTCAATATATTTTACGCGATGAATCCATGCACATGAATTTTGGGATTGATGTGATTAATCAAATTAAAATCGAAAATCCGCATTTGTGGACCGAAGAATTTAAACGTGAAATTGTTGACATGATTAAAGAGGGTGTCGACTTAGAATATCAATATGCGCAAGATACTATGCCGCGTGGTATTTTAGGTTTAAATGCCACCATGTTTAAAGATTATTTACAATTTATTGCCAATCGTCGTTTAACCCAGATTGGTTTACCTGAAGAATATAAAGGTGCGACTAATCCATTCCCGTGGATGAGTGAAATGATGGATTTGAAAAAAGAGAAAAATTTCTTTGAAACACGCGTTACCGAATATCAAACTGGCGGTGCGTTGTCTTGGGATGATTAATTTAGCACTGAACTGTTAAGATACAAACTCTAGAGAAGGGGCAATAATATTGCCCTTTTTTATGCGGCAGCTAAACGCTTATATTTTTAAACTCAACAGTATTTTTTACCCTATCTTTATTTAGAAGCATAATGTATCCTAGAGGCGAAACTTTGTGGAATAGTCAGCTTTGTTCAAAAAATAGACTGTTCAACAAGGTCTTAATCTATTTCTGCTCTAGGATAAAATAAAAATTTTCCTATCAGCTTAAATAATACTTGTACCATAAAAATAAAAGGAATTAATCAAATGCCAAGTTTAATCTCAATCATTCCTGCTCATCAAGCAAAAATTTTGAGCGCAATTTTAAAAATTGATGGGCTTGTAAGATCTTCTGTGCTATCTGAGGCAGATGCTAATTTAGCAAGCTCCATAACAGCTTACCTAGTTCAATTACGAAATTTAATATCAACAACTCAAACTACAGATGAAGAAAAGAGACAAGATCCTACAGAAGTTGCTGATCAAATTTTAATTGATGAAGATCAATTTAATGCAATTCGCCAGACCTTACATAAACAGCTCAGTGAAGTCACTAAAATATCACCTCTTTCGCAACAGTTGTGATTAGTTTTAAGCGCAATGACTAAAATTTCTCCACTCAATAAAACTGATATTATTGATCTTGAAGATATACCTTATGGTCTAAATGTTTCTGGTGATTATTTTTATGCCAGTAGTGGTCATGCTTTTAAACTAACTGAAGTAACCCAGTTTCAACGCCTTGTGGATAACCGCACTCTATTTTGCAATCTTTTTTTAGGGGCAAATATCCCCTTTAATCATGTTGATCAACAAGCCATTATTAAACAAGCAAAAAATAAAAAAGTGAACATCCCTCAGGCACGACAAGATGCCGAACAATTTTTGTTAAATTTATATCGTAGAATACTACTGCATAATCTATTGTTTGCTACGGATGTTATTACTCAAGCACCCGCGATGTATCGCAGAATGATTACACATTTTTCTGACAGGCATGCCTTAACAGGTAGCATGCGCTTTTTGGGATATTTAACGTCTGAAGAGTTTGGTATAACATGGACTGTTTTTAGCTTGGCTCCCTTGATTGCTGTACTAACTAGTCCTATAAATGATGACTCAACGCGCTCACGCACTTCGATAGCTTTTTTAACTGGTGTAACATCTGCCATTACTCTGCGTTTTACCAATGTTTTGGAAATGTTTTTCTCATCCATAGAATTTTCTTTTCATGCTCTAGGTTATACCCATATGATCGCACTCATGATTATGCTAAGAGTTAAAGAAAAAGTGACAAATAATGCCAACGAGAGAGCGTTTCTAGCTCAACTAAACAATATTAATCCACTTTCACAACATGCTTTTATTTTAGGCGTAAGTAATTTACTTATCCAACTTAATGGCTATTTCCCCAATAATTTTATATTCAAGTTAGTAGAGTCTATTGTTAATAAAATGAATCAATTCTTTATGCAAGTTGTGAAGCGAAAATTTAATTATGAAATTCAGGCAATATCTCAAACACCTGAAGGACAACAAGCCCAAGTACTTTTAACTCGTGCAAGATTATTTGCTAGATCTATCCAAGAAGATTTTCGCGACAATGCTACACCTACTGTTTATGATTATTTGAATGCCTTACAACAGCAATTAAGACCTGCCTGGGAAGTCGCACGTGTAGAGCTACAGCAAGGCCGTCTTAATATACAAAGTCTTATGGAAACGGTTTTAGGTAATGATTTTTTAAGGCAACTCCTTCAAATGCCAAATGCCCCTCAAATTGTTAATCAATTTCAAGGATTGTTTCAACCTAGACCGTAACTACTCACTCCGTAGCAGGGAACGTCCTGATCCCCGCTTATCAAGAGGAATGGCGTTTTTATCGCCAAACATGCCCTCTTGATAAACGGCGGTCTGAACGTTCTTGGTAAATATTAAGTTAAAGAGGTAAGCAGTTACAATTAAGCAAGCTTTGTTAAATTCTTTTTCTGCGTTATTAATTGTATAAGACGCTGAACACTTGCAAGCATATTCATGCCCTCACCTTTCATTAACCAATAATAATTATTATTGCGATCTTCTAATCTTTGAGAAATGTGTGTCAATTTTGATATACCAAAATGTTTAAAATAACGGCTTTGGATATTTTCTGCTAACAATACTATTCCAGTGTAATGTTGCGCAAAAGCCCAATAGGCCGCTGAAGCCATTAAAGTGATAGCTGTGACAGTTGGTGGTAATGATTCATCAAATAACACTAATCGCCGAAATTCTATACAATTTTCCAAAGCACTAAGGCTGAGACTAAATTTTTCAACGATAGCAGTTATTTCCTTCATGGATGGATCAACGCAAATAACACCACAAATCAATTTACGGCTATTTTCCGCAATAAAATAACTGTGTGGAGAGTGCTCGATCATATTTCTATTAAGGTTATGTTGAATAAGATACAGTTTGTTTACCCTGGCATAATAGTTATTAAGCATATTTTGAAGAAGATATTGCTTTTCAAAATCATGGTTAGCTATCTGAGTAATCTTTACTGCGGTTAATTCACTTGTAATAGCTAAAAGCTCTTGAAGCGTTGATAGTAATTTGTTCATTCAATAATCCTCACTATGCCATTTGCCGTTCACTGGCTACTAAATTGGATTCGACCTTAATGGCTTGGTAAATTTAACATAAAATATGTTAGAAAATTAGACTCTTTTTTTAAAAATTTTGTAACTTCTCACCCTCTTTAACTTTATATTTACCAAGAACGTTCTGATTTGGCGTTCCCTGCTACGGAGCGTAGTAGTTACAAAATTTTGTAACTGTTCAGCAAAATTAACCCATAAAAAAAATAAAAAACCAGAAAAAAAACTTGACAGGTTTTTTTAGCCAAAAGTCTAATTATCAGTATCATTCTAAAGTCTGCTAGAATTGGTGCTCACAAGATCGATATATCGTCGCTAAGTTCTTTAAACTTTAATGTTGTAGCCCGGTAGCTTTCCCAAAAATTAATTTGCGTAGAAACGCTCTGAGAGCGAAAAATTTGATTTAAAAAAGCCATGTTATAATGCTCTTCACCTAGTCAAGAGCAAATTAATTTATGAAGATTGATAACGTCGACGTTGGAAAAACGATCGACAACGCTAAAAAGCTGTTAAAAGAAGAGCAAAATATTTCGCCTGCATTAAAAGCAATTTTCGAGTTAATCTTGATACTGATGCAGGCAATGCTTATTCGTTTCAGCTTAAACAGTAAAAACTCAGGTAAACCGCCTTCTGCTGATCCTAACCGTAAAAAAGAAAAGTAGAGAAATAAAACAAACCGCAAACCTGGTGGTCAATTTGGACGTAAAGGTTCACAATTAAAACCGGTTGAAAACCCAGATGAGATCGAATTTTTAAAAATCGATAAACGTAAATTGCCAAAAGGCAACTATCGTGATGATGGTTATGAAGCAAGGCAAGTGATCGATTTTAAGGTATCAATCAATGTTACCGAATATCGTGCTCAAGTGTTGGTTGATACTGAAGGAAACCGATATGTTGCAAATTTCCCTGCATTTGTCACTCGCCCCGTTCAATACGGGCCAAAGACAAAAGCAAGCGCTGTGTATATGTCTCAATATCAGCTAACGCCCTATAATCGTATTGAAGATTATTTTTCTGATCAACTCGGACTCAACATTAGCACCGGTTCTTTTTTTAATTTTAACCAGGAAGCTTATGAACGCTTAGCAGACTTTGAAGTAATTGCTAAAGAAAAATTGATTGCAAGTCAGCGTATCAATGCAGATGAAACCGGGGTGAATATTAATGGCAAACGTTTATGGTTACATACCGCCTGTAACGATTTGTGGACGTATTTTTATCCACATCAAAAACGCGGCCATGAAGCGATGGATGAAATTGGTATTTTACCTCTATTCAAAGGCGTTTTATGCCATGATTATTGGGAAGCGTATTATCATTACAATTGCCTACATTCATTATGCAATAGTCATTTGCTGCGGGAATTGCTGCATTTTTAAATAAAAACTGTCAAGGCAAAGTAGAAATTTCCGCTTTTGAGCAAAGTTAAAATTTCCTCTTTCTGGTAGCTACCGATCGTACAAGCTGGTGTATTACACCCAAAAAGGCATTGATGCATAACTAATAGCTCACCCTGACAAAGCTAGCTGTCAAGGATGGCGGAGCCACCGAAGGCGAGCGAAGCGAGTCCTTGACAGCTAGCTTTGTCAGGGTGAATGTTCTTCAAGCATAAATGCCTTTAATGATTAAAGAGTAGGAATTGCTGAAAGTTGTTGTAGCGATGCGCCCTTATAACTGAGTCGCCAAGGATGATCGGCTGAAGGTATGTGCCCTCGAGTTCTTGCATCTGATTTAAGCGTATCTACCAACTGATTAATTTCTTTTGTAGATGCAACCTGAGTGCTTTTCTTGCGCTTTTCGTGGACAGTATATGAAAGCATTTTACCCTTATAAAGTAAGCTAATACCATCGTTTAGATCGCGACAAACCGTGACATCAGCACCTCGCATGGTATAGCTTGGTGTGTCAGTTTTAATTTGATAAATCCTATTTTGAAAACTCACCTCTAAATTCTTCGATATTTTTCGTGAATGTTGTTCACTAAAAATTAAATCCAATGTTTTTTCATCAGGCAATGTTTGTCGATGCGCATTAGTTTCACTGCGAGGTGATACAGTAAATTTTTGATTAAAATCTTGCATAAATTTCGGCAAAAAGGCGTTTGCTGAATTTAAATCACTGATCCCTTGTAAGCGTAGTTCTTTAACCAAACGATCTTGCAACGTTTTGTTAACGCGCTCAACACGTCCTTTTGCTTGCGGTGTATTAGCTGATATTGATTCAATACCAAGTTCTTTCATTGCTCGCCCAAATTGGGTTAGACCGCTGCCGCTCACAGGCTCTTTCGTGTTCACTTGAAAAATACCGTGTTTATCATGGTAACAAGCCAATGGGCGGCCATGCTTTTTGATATACGTTTTGAACAATTGAAAATAACCTTGCGTTGTTTCTGCTGGTTCAAATCCTAAACCTAAAACATTACCCGTTGCATCATCAATCATCACTAATAGGCAACACGACTCTGCACGATTTTCAAACCATGCGTGCGGCGACCCATCCATTTGAACTAATTCGCCCAATGCTTCACGGCGTTCACGTTGCTGATAAACCTTACTCGATCTGCGTTTTTTTCCCTTCCACAAATCCGCTTCAATCATCAGTTTTCACACACTTTCTTTTGATAGCTTTAAACTATTCCGCTCTAACAATTTTTCACTTGCAAGCGTTGGGCCAAAATCTGCGTACTGTGTTTCAAGAAGCTTTAATGCCTGCTTTTTTATTTGATCATCAAGCCGATTATTGCTGGGTTTGCCGCGTTGCTTCGATATAAGGCCTTCTGCGCCACCTGATAAGTAACGTTTCTTCAGATTCCTTACTTGTCGCGTCGTTATATTAAGCAATTCAGCAGCTTCTGCTTGCCTCAACTCCTTGGAGACAGCTCGTTGAATAATCTCTAAACATTTGACTTCTTTTTGACTCATTGTAAGTATGCCGTTTGTCATTTTTATTCCCGCTCAATAATAAAGCGGAAATTTTAACTTTGCTCAAAGCGGAAATTACAACTTTGCTCCTACATTTTTAAATAAAAACTTGAAATATTTATAGCAATTAATTAATCTAGTCTGCTATTTTTTAAATGGAGGTTCAGGATGAAATACACCAAAATTATTCGTAATGGAACTGTGTATGATGGACAAGGTGGAAAAGGTAAACAAGTCGATATTGGCATTATTGATAATATTATTGCCAAGGTTGGCCCTGCTTTAGGTGATAATGCAAATGAAATTATCGGCGCTACCGGTAAAGTGGTTATACCCGGCTTAATAGAAACACATACACACTACGATCCTCAACTTTGCTGGGATAAATCTGCAACACCTGCTCTCGAACACGGCGTCACAACGATCATTATGGGTAACTGCTCTATCAGTCTTGCTCCGGTAGCAGCAGATGGGCCTGAAAAAATTACCAAATTATTTGCGCGCATAGAAGATCTTAGAAAAGATTTTTTTGACGCCGCCGTTCCTTATACCTGGCAATCATTCCCTGACTATCTCAACTGGTTAAAATCCTCTATCAACATCAATGTCGGTGCTGTTGTTGGTCACACTAATTTAAGGCATTCTGTTATGGGTAAGGAAGCGCAACAACGCCCTGCCACACAAGATGAAATCAACAAAATGTGTATTGCGCTAGGAGACGCAATTGATGCCGGTGCTTTTGGTATTTCAACTGCCTATGATCATATTCGTGATGAACTTAATATCCCGGTTGCAAGTGCCTTTGCTAACAATTCAGAACGCGTTGCATTAGCGCAAACATTAACACAACATGGGCGGCGTTTTTATCAATGCAATGTCAATCCAATCAATGAGACGCTACGATTGCAACAGTTTGAAGAATTAGCCGAAATTGCTAACCGTAGTAAAGCCGTTTGCTCCGCTCTAGGTATAATGGAAAATCCAATTTATCCAGGTTCATGGCAGATAGAGCTTGGCATGTTAAATAAATTGAATCAACATGCTGGAGGACGCTTATGCGCTGAAACACAAGTGCGCCCTCTTGATATGAAATTCCGACTTTCACGCAGTTGGATCGCTGCATTTTATCTTCCAAACTGGGCTAAGATTATGCTCTCGCCGATTGAACAACGTATCGAAATGTTTGGAACACCTTCGCTTAGATCTGCTTTACGTGCTGATTTGGAACCCTATCTGGCAGTAATAGGAAATGTTAAGGTTTTAGCATCTCAATCTAAAGACAATAAAAACTATATTGGTCAAACGCTGCTAGAAATTTCAAAACAAAATAAAATACATGTCGCCGACGCTATGATTGATATTGCATTACGTGATGGACTTGAAACATTATTCGATTGGTCAAATGTTTTTCATGCAAACCCAGAAGTGGTGTGCGCCATACTCCAAGATCCTAATATTCTTCTTGGCGGCTCGGATGCCGGGGCACATGTCGCACAATTTTGTGGGGAAGGCGATGGCCTTTATATGCTGAGTAAGTTTTCTCGTGATCTTGGCATTATTGCATTTGAAAAAGCTGTTGCGCTACTCACTGGAGAAATTGCCGAGCGCCTTGCTATACATAAAAGAGGAAAAATCCTCGAGGATTATTATGCTGATCTCGTTATCCTTGATTTAAAAAGTTTAGCTCGTGGTGATGAGTTTTTAGTTTCTGATCTACCGAATGGTGGATCACGATATATGCGTAAATCAAGCGGCGTAGAAAAAACCATCGTAAATGGGAAAACTGTATGGGATGGCTCCGATTACATTACAATGAATGCAGGAAAATTTATTTAAAAGAAGTGTAACTACTCACCCTGTAGATGAACGTTCTTGGTAAATATAAAATTAAAGAGTATGTGCAGATACAAAGGAATATTAAAATGACTTCAGCAGAAACACAGTTAAATGAAATTGAAAATGCCATTGCCCAAAAATGGCAAGTAATATTAAAAAATTCTATTCTTGTACGTGAGATTATGGATGGAAAGTTAACTAAAGAACTTTATGCTCTCTATATGATTGAGACTTACCACTATACCGCTCACAATGCTCTCAATCAAGCAACTGTAGGGATCAAGCATGCGATGAAAAATGCTGTTTATGCAAAATTCTGCTTTGAGCATGCTTCTGAGGAAACCGGCCACGAAAAAATGGCGCTACATGATATAAGGGCTTTGGGAATTTTATATGATCAACATAATTTACCACTACCATTGCCAGAAACTGAAACTCTCATTGGGTATCTTTATTGGATCTCAGCAAATGGTAATCCCTATCGGCGACTGGGCTATAGTTTATGGGCAGAAAATGTATATCAGCATATCAACCCTCTGCTTACAAAAATACAATCTACGCTAAATTTGACAGATTCACAGCTCACTTTTTTTCATGCACATTCAAAAATTGATGATCAGCATATCAAGCAAGTTCGCCAAATGATTTTATATACATGCAAAAAGGATGAAGACTGGCAAGCATTAAAAAATGTTGCACTCACCAGCCTAGAGTTAACAAAACAAATGCTCGATGGTATATATCTTGACTATCAAAGCTTAATTAATGGTGAGTCATCTCGTCATGAATCATTGTTATGTTTTAATGATGTAACGCAAGCTTAAGTGCTCACCCATTTAACTTAATATTTACCAAGAACGTTCAACCCCCCGGCTTCGCGGGTATGTTTGGCGATAAAAACATTCTTGCAAAAACGGGTGGATCCATATAAGTTATACGTAAGGAACCAATTATCATGGCATATTTTTCTGCTCTTAATTACTCACTTGGAGAAGAAGATTCTATGCCTGAATATCATATTCTTAAAACATTTTCTAAACCAACTATTCTTAGCGTAACTGGGAGTGGCTCTAGAATTATCCCATTATTAGCCTGCCATCCACAAAAACTAACCTGTATTGATATTTCTCCCTGGCAACTGGCTATAACTGCATTGCGCCTAGGTGCGCTGGCAAAACTTGATTACCCTGATTATCTAATGTTCATGGGATACCATCCTGGAATGGATAGTATTAGACGAAAAAAAGTATTTAATAGTTTAAATATAACCAAAAAATTCCGAGAACAAGCCAAGATACTGCTAAGCAAAGTTGAATGGACCGCGCCACTGTATATTGGTCGTTTTGAGTATATGCTTCATAAGCTCTATAAAATAAATACTTTCATAACGCGTGCGCAAGCTAGGGGTATTTTTGAGTGTGACACTATAGAGAAACAACAGCACTACTATGCAACAAAATTTCCCAGAAAACGTTGGGCAATGGTAATAAAATTGTTGGGGAACGCTACTGTGCTAAATAGCCTTTTATATCATGGTGAATTTCCTCGCAATAACATGGGCATACGCACAAGTAAATTTTATAGCCAAATTTTTGATCAATTATTTAAAAATACACTTGCGCGAAAAAGCTTTTTCTTACAAATGCTTTTTTTTGGAAAAATAAATTTTGAAGAGGCGTTTTGTGGCGAGGCAAATCAAGATATTTTCTTATCAGCGCAATCTGCACAAAGGGATTGCGAGATTCAATTTCAGCAAGGTTCTATTTCTGAACTTATCAAACAGGATAATCAGTTTAATTTTCTATCACTTTCCGATGTCCCATCATTTTTATCTGATAATGATGCAAGAAAAATCTTGCAGCAATTACGGGCACATCTAACTTGTGGTGGAATATTAGTGTTTCGTTCACATTTACGGCATATCAAGCCGATTAGTTATGGCTATTTAGATGTTAGCTCTCACTTTAAACCGGTAACCGATCTTGAAACAAGTGGACTTTGGCGTTTCTCGATTTTTAAAAAGGAAAATTAATATGTCAAAAGTAATGGCTCAATTAAATTATGACTTTAATACTAAACAATTAATTCATGTGATGAATAGCATAACGGATCATTACGAAACTGATGCTGGTTACAGTGGTGAGGGTCATAAAAACTGGAAATCAAAAGTACTTTATTCTCAAAAAAATGGCATGACAAAAAACATTGATAAACAACCCGTCATCGATGAGCTCATGGTTAATACTGGTTTAACTTTTTTATTAATACGCTACATGAAACTTTCTCCAGGTGGTATCATCAATAAGCATGCCGATTCATTTCTTACAGGAAGCATTGCGCGTATTCATATTCCAGTTTGCACACATCCAGATGCGCATCTCTTTATTGATGATGAACGATGCAATTGGAGTGCGGGGCAACTTTGGTTTGGGGATTTTTCTAAAGTGCATTGGGGATATAATAACAGTAATATTGAAAGAATCCACCTTGTCATGGATGTAGAACTAAACCATCATTTTCTTACATTGTTGAATCAAAACGATGTGAAAAGCTTACTCATGCAACGAATAGCGAGTTCGCAAGAAAACCCAATTGATCCTATCACGCTCAAACGTTTCTGTGTTGAATTAAAATTTCCACCTAAATTTTATTTACCAGGATTTGGCAATCAAACTTTAGATCGTAATACGGCAGCTAAAATTATTGTCTATGGACGTGAGTTAATATTAACCCTGAATGATCAACCAATGTTAAGAGCAATTCCAATTTTATCAGATACAATTAGCTTAGTTGGATTACCTTATGAGGTAAATTTGCAATATTACTTTGAAAAAAATCAAATAAAAAAGGTCTCTTTAAATATTCCAACACATTCGCTACAAATTGCATTATGAGCAAAAATTATATGAATCATAAAAATTTGCCAGTTCGAAAGGAGTGACAAACTGATCTACAATTGATGCAAGCTATGTTATACAACTTCTGACATGTAAGCTTTTTTTTTTAGTTTAAGGAATAAATGTTTAATTCTATTTATTAGTTGATTATTCATGTTCACATCTTCAGCCTTAAAACAAACTCTCGCTACTCGTTCATAATAACCTGTTGCAGGTTCAATCTGATCACCTGCTTTAAAATGACTTTTTATATAAAGTATATTCTGATTTGCTAAACTAACATCTTGAAAAAAATTTTTCATTACACATTTTGGTAACAGGAGAAATTGTACACTGACAATTGGATTATTTTTAATCTTTAAAACAGGTTTAGCAGCATTTGCAAGATAGTTAAAATAGTCACGGAATACTAAGCTTCCCATTGACTCTTGGATTAAGTCTGTTATAAAACCACCGGCAAAGCGTGTATGAGCCTCAATCACTTCTATATAATTTTCTTTATATTTAAATTCAACATGAAATGGGCATAAAAACATTTCGAGAGAAGAAAATATCTTAGGCAATTCCCGCTCTAGTAAAGGTCTTAATGTGTGATCAGAAAAAAAGCTGTGTCCCTCTTCAACAAAATAGGGTTTTTCAGAAGTTCTTTTTTCTGTTACACCATATAGATACACGTTACCATCAAGAATCAAACCTTCAGCACTAAATTCGGGACCATTAATATACTCTTCTAATAAAACTTCAACTTGATCTTTTGAGTAAAAATTCTGTCTTAATCGTTCAATATATCTGTCTATTTGTTCTTCTTTTTCTATAAGCTGTACACCAATACTCCCTACTAAATTAACCGGTTTAACAATAGCAGGAAAGCCAAAATTCACAAGTTCAGACTTTAAATTTTTGATCAAGACTTTACAAAATTTAATCTTTGTCAAATTACTTTCAGCCAATCTTATGCGCATATGATATTTATTCACAGAAAGCATTTCATTAGCAACAAAATGTCCTCTTAATAGTAAATTTTCTCGAGTTTTTGCCGCAGTCAATAACCCTAGTTCAGCAAAAGAAATAACATGATTGATTTTGTGTGATTTTACAAATTTTTCAATCATTTCAGAGTCAAAAGGATCAGCGTCAATATAGTGGACATTTTCCGATCGATCATCTGCTGTGATATTTTCGATCTTTTTTTTGTCAAAAAAATAAAAATCATAAGGCAGCTGTGAAGCTTGTTGCAGAATCGGTTTTAAATTTTCAATATTATACGGTAGATGAATAATTCCGAATTTCATAAAATTTCTTCCCGTGAACATAAAAAAATGTTAATAAAACACAAAAACCAGCAACTAAGACTACAGCAGTCCAAGCTATATTATAACCAAAATGATGGGTTATAAAAGCTACAACCGGTATCCAAACTGCCTTACCTAATGAAAGCAATAACGGTGTTAATATATAAAATCGTGCTCTTGAGCGCTCGGGAGAGTGTGTCCCTATGTAAATATTAAAATAATTAGCAGCCACGATTTCCCCAACTGTCCAAACTACTGTGCTAATAAAAATAATATTGAATAAATTAACATATGTAATAATAATAAAACCTAACCCATAAAACAAAGCAGCAAGTGCCAAATTCACTACAGTTGAATTTTTTTTGGTTAATTTCATGACAATGCTTGACAAGGACATGACAGCAAAACCATTTATTATTCCAACATAACCAAACAATTGACTGCTATTCTTTGGGAAATTTTCATTTATCCAGCTTGGGATCATGAATTGAAATTGAGAATTTAAAATAGATAAAATAAAGAAAAGAAAACAATAAAAATAAAATGATCCATTAATTTTACAGTTTTCATCAGCTGTAGCAGTTTTTTCAATTTTTTTATGAAATTTTTCAATTTTTTTTACAGAAAAAAATACAATCGGAATGCTAACAAGCGTCAGCAATAAAAAAATATAAAGAAAATTTTTACCTAATGCTGATAAAAATTGCCCACCTAAAAAATAAACCGTTGCACTTGCGGCATTATGAACAATATATAGAGTAGAAAAACCCTTTGATATATTCGACACATTAGTATTCTTAGACATCAATGAATTAATGATCGGGTTTGGCATAGCCGCAAAAAAACTATAAGTAATCGTTGATAACAATATCGACGTTGAACTTTTACTGAGCATGAGCCAGCATAATGCTATAAATGCAAACAAAAATGCAAAAAACATGATATGCAATATTCTATATAGATCAGCTAAAATACCACCAACAACGTTACCCATTAAAAATGAGAGAGAGCTTAATGAAATTACTATTCCAACACTGGTTATACTCATTCCAAATCCCTTTACTAAAACCAGCGCCGTAAAGGGTGTAATAACATTTGATGTTATTAATAAATATTTAATCACTGCTAAATACAGAATAGGACTTTTCTTGCTCTTAAAGAAAAAAGAAAAAAGCGTTTTGACTTTATTAACCAAGATCACCGAACTCATATTGTCTTTTAATTTCAACAACTTCAACTCTATATCCGGTATACCATTTATTCTTTGCTTTTTCTTGAGCGCTTTGATGCTCTAAGTCTTTTTTCCATTCAATAATATTTTTTAAATCATCCCAGTAAGAGATGGCTATTTCTTGATTGCCTTCTGTTACTGCTACAAAGTTAACACAATTATATTTGCTAAAAGCCAATTCACGCATTTTTTTAAGCATGCTATTATATTCAAAATCTTGTTCACCTATTTTTGCTCTAAATATTACCGCGTACATTTTTTACCTTCTTAAATTAATTTAACTTAAATTGATATAAAATATGATTCAATAAATGTCATATTTTTAATAAATTCGTAACTTTTCACCCTATATACCGTTCGCCTTTAAAGATGCGAAGAGCGTTTAAACTTAGTAGTAGGCGAACGGTAAAGATTGGAACGTTACGATCCTATCTGCAAGTGAGTGGTTACAATCGCTTGTAAACTTGATAGAAATATACCCTAAACTACTTTTTCTATCTCTTTGGTCACTGCTTGAGATTGGTTTCTGTATTGGTTGATCTGCTCTAAAATCCCATCCCATAGTGAAATACGATCTAAAATAGCATTAGTTGCAGCATTTAATGCACGAGAATTAGCGACTTCATCCTTACCAATCAAATCACTTAGTAGTTTATGACCTGCTGGTCCATGCTCATTGCTATCCAGATCAATATGACGTTTTAAATAATATATTAAACTGGGTACTTTTTCTTCATCTATTTTCCACCTGTCTAACAATCTTGTAAACATTTCAGGAATAGAATCTTCGCGACCAAATAAAAAATTGCTTGCTACTTCTTCTATATTACCGTAAAGCACAATTTTTATATTGTTTCCAACAAAATTTGAAATAAATGTTGGAACTTTTGCAGATGTAAAAGCCACTTTTAAATCATTTGTTTTCGCTAATATATTTAAAAAGCTATCAAACATCGATGTATCTGCGCCTATTTCTTTCATAGAATCTAAATACATTTCTAAATGGCTTGAAGGTTGTCGTTGATAATTAAAATCAGTTTCTTCATAAAGCACTATTTCATTAATTAATCTTGCTGATTTCGATTGTGAAGGCGGAAACCAAGGTAAAGAAACACAAGTCAGTGACATTTGTAGTTTTTTTACTAAACTCATAAAATCCCAAACCGCAAAAACATGCGCTTGCATAAAGACTCTTAATTCATCAATTGTTTTGATCTCACTATATATTTTATGATCAAATAATTGATTTTGTATTGGTTCTATTTTATTTTGTATATCCATCTTGTGTTTTCCTCATTTAAATTACACATTATCGATTAAAGAATTGTTGTCTATTTTAGGTTCTACGACTTGCTGCTCTTTAACTTGATCAGCCGGTTGCAGATTATAAATAGCAGCTTTAATATCATTAAACATGCGTTTGTAAACTGCCCAGTTTGGAAAAAGTAGACACGTATTTTTTCTATATTCATCCCATTCTTTACCAATAATACGTAAGCCTCTTCTGTCTTGATGCATTGTACCCAAATAAAGGTATACAGTCGCTCCAATTGATAATAACAATGTATCTAGTGTCATTATTGGATGAGTCCAAAAAAATATAACTAAACAAGTATGGTGAGGGAATCGAATATATTTTTTTATACCATTTTGTCTTATACGGTAATATCCTGGTAACGGTCTTTTCATTAATGTTAAAAAAACTTGTTTAACACCTAACCATTGCCAAAATGAAGTTGTAAATTTGAAACAATAAAAAAAGAAAAATAAAGAACCTGCAAGTAATGTTAATGATAAATGATAGGCATGACCACCAGGTGTGAAATGATATATTAGCACATGTGATTTTTGCCATAAATGAAACCCAATGACTAAAGTAACCAACGATATAAAACTATAGACAATATTCCAAGTATATCCTGGCAATATTTTATTATATATTTTAACAGCTGTTTTGGTTGTCAACAGCGAATGTTGCAATCCATAGGCCATTACTATTAATAAATCAACTTGCCACCATAACATAAAATACTCCTTAACTTGTTATCTAAATAATATAATTAAATTTTGACATCTTAGGGGAAGGTGAAAAATCATAAAAAAAATGATTTTCAGGGTTAATATTTACAAAAATATTAAATTCATTATTGAGACTACTGGCAATCTTTTCTTTAATTTTTTTCTCTTTATTTTTTATATCTTCCAAATCAGGGATCGTGATTATTACTATTTTGATGGTATCGGGCGTTACATCACAGGTAAAATGAAATATTGGAAAAGGCTCATTGTAAATAATAGCATCAATAATATTTTCATCTACTTTCGGGTTTTTATTTTGAAGCTGTCTACCTAGAAAATGCCAAATTTCTTCCTGATGATCAAAATCAACTTGAAAAGTATCGTTAGTGTCATACCTTACAATGGGTAATAAACCTTCTCTAAGCCATGTTATAATTAATTGCCCAGTACAACTTTTTTCACCTTTGTGAAGAGTGATATGTTTGTTAGTATTAATGTCTATCAATTCAAATATAAAATCTTCTTTAATTGCCCGATAACTGCAGTCATTCACACCATACATGACTGTTGCAACTTCACTACTACCATATACAAATGGAACAGTATAAGTATCCTTACCGACTAATCTATTTAGATTATTTGCATTTGATTTGCTTATATGCTCACCAGTTAAAAGAAATTTTTTAGCTGGAAAGTTTTTAAATCCATGGTTAATTTTATAGACTTCATACAAGATTTTATAAGCTAATGAAGGTGTTGTCATAATAGTTGTTATATTATTTCTTTGAATAACATTTAATATCCTTTTATAGTCACAGATTTTAGGTATTGGAAAAATCCTCAGAAAACCAACACCTAAATTTTTAAGCGCGAGCGCCGACGCTTCGACGAAGGGACTAAGAATACCTGGATGCACTATGGCAACACGATCCGTCATTGACTGTATATGTCTTTTGTATGCTAACATTTGATTATTCGTATTCCAGTTTAAATCATTTTGACCACGTGGAGTCAGCAGTGGCTCTCCTGTTGTTCCTGAGGTTTCACTAAATAAAATCCCTTTTCGCAAATATCTTTCATTATTTTCTAAGCCATACTCTATTAGGTTATTTTTTTTCATTATGGGGATGAGATTTAATGACTCTTGCAATGTAAATAGATTTATGTCCTGCTGATCAGAATATTTTTTTACTTTATCCTTTATACAATTTAGTGCAGATTTTTCACATGCAGTTAAGATCACTTTTTTCTCCTAATTACAACCCGCTAGACCACCACCATCTACGATCAGCGCGGTTCCTGTAATAAAACTTGAATTAGCTGACGCTAAATAAAGAACCGCATCTGCAATCTCTTTTGGCGATCCAATTCTTCCTAATGGTCTATTGATACCTTCAATAACTAATTGATCAGGCTGCAAACCTAATTGTTGCGCTTCATTAATCAACATATTGGTTTCAGTATCGCCAGGACAGATGCAGTTGACACGAATTCCTTTACCGCCAAAATCAATTGCCATCGCTTTTGTTAATAGAACAACACCACCTTTCGATGCGCAGTAAGCAGCGGCTTTGGCTCCACCATTGATACCCCAACCGGATGCAGTATTGATGATTGAACCCTGATTTTTTTTTAACATTACTGGTAATACTTTTTTGCTCATTAAAAAAATAGATTTTAAGTTTACATTTATTATGCTATCCCACTCATTTTCTGACAGTTCAAGAATATCCTTGCGACGAGTAATACCCGCGTTATTAAAAAGGATGTCAACATCACCAAAATGCGATTGTGTTTTTTCTAAAATCATTTCACAATCATTATTTTTTGACACATCAGCTTTAAGGGTTAAAATTTCTGAATTAAATGATGATACTTTTTTTTCTAAACAATCGGCTTCATCTGTATTAAGATCGACCGCCACTATTTTTGCACCACATGCTGCAAATGCTAAACAAGTTGCTTTTCCTATTCCACCTAATGCACCTGTCACAATAACAGTTTTACCTTTTATACAGTTATACACAACTGATTTCCTGTTCATATTCACGTTGATGTTGATAGCCGCCATAGAGTAGATCGGCTGTGCCATTAAATGTAATGGATTGTCTATAATCAAAAGCAAAATTTACAACTGTTCTAAAAGTATTACAATTTACAGGCGCAACACGATGAAGACAATCACCAGCATTTAATAGATAACATTCGCCAGCATTATGATTAATTTTACGAATAAGGCCATCATTATTTGCAAGTGATACTAGTTGATTGGTATCTTTTATTGGATCTAAATTTTTGGACTCTGCATATTGTTTCCAATGCGGTATAATTTCTAGATAACCACCTTCTGAACTTTCTGGCGATTGAATAATCATGACCAAAGCATATTGCGGATCATCTAAATGCCAACCATGCGTTCCTCCTTTTTTTTCAATAAAATTTATAACCATGCACTCTTCTTGATGGTCTATGCTATAGATTTGTTTACCGATTATTTTTGAGATAACTCTTTTAAGTTGCTCATTTTTATATAGATTTGTCAGTAGTGGTGAATATGCCTGAATAAATTTTCCACCAAGAATAGATAGCTTTCTAGGTGTTGAATACCCCGGCATAACAAAATTTTTTTCTATGGATTTTTTTGACAAGGATTGAACTTCTTGTTCTAAATTTTGCAAAAAATTATCAGTAAATAAAGAATAAAGCTTAACGTAACCTAGAGCATCAAACTTTTCTTTCAAGTCTAAAAGAGTAGTATCTTCAGTGAATAAATTAGAGATAATGGGAAGGTTTTTAATATTTTCGTTTAAACAGCTTATCAAATCCATGCAATCATTCCTTGCTTATTATTCCATTGGCGTTGTGAATAGCTTTACGAATAGAAGAACAACTTCTATTCATTAATTATTGAAGCGAAAGTATCTTAAATAAAAGATTCTCTGTCAAGGAAAAATTATTAATTTAATTAATTTTTATTATTTTGGCATAAGTCGCTTCTTGAGATTGGCTTGCTTCACAGGCTTCACAAAGCAAAGACAGAGAGGATTGTGGTAACCACTAGCTAATGCATCATTAAACGCTCGTTGTAACTTGAATACAATTTTTAATTCTCTTAAATTCAATAAGAGCTTGCTTGTATCGATAAAGGGACCAAAACCAACCTTTTGAATGATTTTTTTAGGATCGTTGGTTCCCGCTAATATGTAACAATTTTTTGGCTCACCATCTTGTAAATCTTTATGAATTGAAAAAATTGGTGATAAGGCAATGACTGACTGTGCCACACTAAATGTCTTACGTGCGTTATCTTGACAGCTTATTATATTTGATGGATAAGCTAGCATGATGGTATTTTTACAAGCATGTGACAATTTCATAAAAAATCGACTATTACACCAGGATTCTAAACAAATTACTGCTGATGTAATAGTTTGATTAACTAAGGCTTGACCATATTTATTGAGAATATTAAAAAAAAGTGTAAACAGTTTATATTGCTCTTCTTTGGAGATGATATCTATCGCTGTTTCATGACAACGCTTGTCCAATATAAAGTTAATAAATCGTATCGCCAGTTGGTAATTATCTATTTTATGCCATGCAGGATCTTTACAGAATTTTTTTAGTACATTCCATGCATTGATAACATGTATACTATTATCTACAATAATCAGGCTGGATTGATGCTTAGTTAATAAAGTGAGATCCAATGAAATTTTAATTGAACTAAATATAGAAGTTCCCACAAGTGTTATATTTCGTTTAGGTAACATGCAAGAAATTTCGAGTAAATTTGGTTCATGCTCAGATAGCAACCAAAATGCTTCTTGCGTGGTTGGCTCAACACAAGTTTCTAGCGCTACTTTTTTGAATTTTTCTTGGAAAAACATAGTATTTTATCTTCTCACAACCATGATTTTATAGTGTGAGTTTACTCTCCAACCCCATTTCATTCAAAATAAACGTGGCAATTTCTTCAATCGATCGCGCTGTAGTATTGAGAAACGGAATATTTTCACGAATATAAAGGGTTTTAATCGCGTTAACTTCTGCTTCACACGTTTTAAGATTGGCATAATGGCTATCGGGACGTCGCTGTTGCCTAATTTCATGTAATTGTTTAGGTTCAATTAATAATCCGTATAATTTATTTTTATGTTGGCGCAAATAGTCTGGTAGATCAAAGTGGGGTAATTGATCTTCGGTAAACGGATAATTAGCCGCATAAGTCCCAAATTGCAAGGCTAAATACAAACTAGTTGGCGTTTTACCACAACGCGAAACGCCAATTAAAATTACTTCTGCCTGTTCGTAATAATGCGGATTTGCACCATCATCTGTCGTCATTGTATAGTTTATTGCATCAATACGATGATTATACAACTGTAAATCATGCATGCCATGGGTTTTGCCAATGCTATGCGAAGAGGGAATACCAAATTCTTGCTCTAATTGCCCGATAAAGGTTTGAAATAGATTAATCACTAAGCCATGACATTGCTTAAATAATGCTGCAATGTCTGCTTCAATTAAGGTTGTAAAAACAATCGGTTTAATCTCTGTTTCACTAAAGTCACGATTAATTCTAGCAATCACGCTCATAGCTTTGTTATGATCGTTGATATACGGCAACGTGATTTTGTGGAATTGGATCCGCTCAAATTGGGTTAACAAACTTTGACCTAGACTTGCTGCGGTAATACCAGTACCATCAGACACAAAATAAACGCTACGTTTTAGCATGAAAATTAACCTTACTAATGCAGTTTTTAAGCTTAATGGAATGATAACATGAGTAACTCAACTATTCTCTGGTTTAACCAAATCACCATGCAAGATATCGAGCAAGTAGGCGGTAAAAATGCGTCCCTTGGTGAAATGATTACCCATCTTAGCAAACTCGGTGTACAAGTTCCCAACGGTTTTGCAACCACTGCAAATGCGTTTAAGCAATTTATTATTGAAAATAATTTACATGATTTCATTAATACAACCCTAACGTCGTTAAATGTTGATGATATTACTGCATTAACACAAGCCGGCAAGAAGATCCGCAAAGCTGTCTTACAGGCTAAGTTACCTCTTAATTTAACGGCTGATCTTAAACAAGCTTACCAGCAACTTTGTGCTGAAAACGGCAATCATATCAGTGTTGCGGTGCGATCTTCTGCAACCGCTGAAGATTTACCGAATGCCTCGTTTGCAGGCCAACAAGAATCGATTTTAAATGTGACCGGTATTGAAAATGTACTTGTGGCAATTAAGCAGGTGTTTGCTTCACTCTACAACGACCGCGCAATCGCTTATCGTGTTCATCAAGGCTTTGATCACGAGCATGTTTATTTATCAGCCGGGATCCAATTAATGGTGCGCAGTGATCTGGGATCTTCTGGCGTACTGTTCACCATTGATACCGAATCTGGTTTTGAAAACGTGATTTTCATCACATCAAGCTATGGCTTAGGCGAATGTGTTGTACAAGGCAGTGTTAACCCTGATGAATTTTATGTATTTAAAGAAAATATTTTAAAAAATAAACCCGCGATTATTCGCCGTAGTATTGGTTCTAAAAAGATTAAAATGATCTATAAAGAACATGATACCGAAAATTTTACACAAACCGTAGCGGTTGCCGATCCTCAGCAATTACAATTTAGCTTAAACGATCATGAAATCGAATTTTTAGCCAAACAAGCTTTATTAATTGAACAACATTACCAACGCCCAATGGATATTGAGTGGGCTAAAGATGGTAACACCGAAAAAATTTATATTTTGCAAGCACGTCCCGAAACGGTTGAAAGCCAGAAAACGGGTAATAGTATCCAACGTTTTGAAATACAAAACCGCGGTAAGGTATTATGTTCTGGTCGCGCAATTGGCCAGCAATTAGGTATAGGGGTGGCGAAGGTTGTCAGCAGCTTGGCTGAAATTAGCCACATTCAAGCAGGTGATGTATTAGTTACTGATATGACCGATCCGGATTGGGAGCCTGTCATGAAAAAAGCCGCAGCGATTGTCACGAATCGCGGTGGTCGTACTTGTCATGCCGCGATTATTGCACGCGAATTAGGCATTCCCGCCGTAGTTGGTTGTAATAATGCCACAGCAGTGATTAGTAACAACCAAAAAATTTCGGTCAGCTGCGCAGAAGGTGACACGGGTGTGATTTATCAAGGTGAAATTGAATATAAAACTAAGACTATTAATCTGGGAAAACTGCCCGATTTACCCGTAAAAATCATGATGAATGTTGCACACCCTGATCGTGCGTTTGATTTTGCTAAGATTCCTAACAGTGGCATTGGTCTTGCCAGAGTGGAATTTATTGTGAGTAATAATATCGGCATTCACCCGCAAGCGATTTTAAATTACGATAAATTAGATAGCCCACTTAAAAAGCAAATTCAAATCGCAACCGCCGCTTATGCTAATCCAAAAAAATTTTTTATTGAAAAATTAACTGAAGGTATTGCCACCCTGGCTGCGGCATTTTATCCTAAACCGGTTATTGTGCGCCTATCTGATTTTAAATCCAATGAATACAAAAAATTATTAGGTGGTCGTGATTACGAGCCGGATGAGGAAAACCCGATGCTTGGTTTTCGCGGTGCATCACGTTATATTGCACCCTCTTTTAAAGCCTGTTTTGCGCTTGAGTGCCAAGCGATCAAAAAAGTGCGCAACGACATGGGATTGAAAAATGTTGAAATCATGATCCCCTTTGTGCGAACGCTTAATGAAGCACAAAAAATTATTACGGTTTTAAAAGATAATGGGCTTGAACGTGGCCAAGATGACTTGAAAATAATTATGATGTGTGAAATTCCCTCAAATGCGTTACTAGCCGATGAGTTTTTAAATTACTTCGATGGTTTTTCAATTGGCTCGAATGATTTAACACAATTAACGTTAGGGCTTGATCGTGATTCAGCCTTAGTGGCTAGTGAGTTTGATGAACGCGATTTGGCTGTTAAAAAATTATTATCAATGGCTATTAGCGCATGCCTGAAACGTGATAAGTATATTGGTATTTGTGGACAAGGCCCATCCGATCACCCTGATTTTGCCGAGTGGCTGATTGAACAAGGTATCACCAGCATGTCGCTGAATCCTGATTCAGTCTTGGAAACTTATTTGTATTTAGGGCAATTGCTGCCGAAACGGGAAGGTTAAGCCTGGTGTCGCTAAAACAGTAATTGAGATCACGATGAATAATCTACACACCGATGAAGCAACCTTACTCAACATATTAAAAAACCAGTTTGGCTTTGATAACTTTCGTCCTTTGCAATTGCAAATCATTCAAACACTATTACAAGAAAAAACCTTGCTGTGTATTCAGCCAACAGGTTATGGAAAATCATTATTGTACCAATTGCCCGCCGTGTTGTTCGGTGGTTTAACCTTGGTGATTTCACCGTTGCTGGCATTAATGCGCGATCAAATTAATCATTTAAATAAGCGTTTTAATATTGCAGCCGCTGCAATCAATAGTGATCAAGATCAATTGCAAAATCGCGAAGCAGCACTGGCAGCCAAGGCAGGAAGTTTAAAATTATTATTTATTGCACCTGAGCAATTAAATGATATTTCGCGCAATCAATTTTTAGCGTCGCTTAATATTAGCATGATTGTCATCGATGAAGCGCATTGTATTTCTTCATGGGGGCATGATTTTCGCCCCAGTTATCGTGAAATTATTCACTTTGTTAAACAGCTAAAAAAACTTAACAACGATTTGTATATTCTCGCTCTCACAGCAACCGCCGATCATAAAACCGAACAAGATATTGCCGCACAAATTCAAATGAACGATCATACAATAAGCGTTAATCGTGCCAGCATGAGTCGTGATAATTTATTTTTATCGCGGATAATGTGTGATGGTAAAGCACATAAATTAGCAACCCTTACAAAACTGCTTACACAATTATCTGGGCAAGGTATTATTTATTGTGCCACACGCGAAAATACCGAAATTGTCGCTGAATTTTTGCAATCAAAAAAAATTAATGCCGTGGCTTATCATGCTGGATTGGTTAGTAATATTAAGCAAAAATTGCAACAAGGTTACATTAATAATCAATATCAAATTATTGCGGCAACTAATGCGTTAGGTATGGGGATTGATAAACCTGATGTGCGCTTTATTATTCATTTTGACATTCCTGGCTCGATCACGGCTTATTATCAAGAAATTGGTCGTGCCGGGCGTGATGGCGAAAAATCCCATGCCATTTTACTTTTTGATGGGAGTGATGAAAAAATTCAACGTTATTTTATTGATTCATCCCAACCGTCATTGCAAGATTTTACGACGACCTTAACCGTTATTAGCCAATCACCGCAATCATTAGCACTGAATGATATTAAACGATTAACCGGTTTACACCCAACACGTATAACTTTGGTTATTGCAGAATTAGTTGAGCAAGGTTTTCTTGAGAAAAAGTCACATCAGCGTAAGCAGGTTTACACACTCCTTAACAATCATAAAAAACCAAACCTTGATCGTTACCATAATCAATATAGCGTGAAAACGCGCGAATTAAGGAATATGCTTAACTACGCAACCAGTGACATTAAATGTTTCATGAATACGTTAACCCGTTCATTAGGCGATCCCAATTCACAAGCTTGCCAACACTGTGCCAAGTGTCTTCGCCTACCCTTCGATATTGCTGTGACAAAACAGGATTTAGCAAACATTGAGCAATGGCTTGAACAGCGCAGTGTGACGATTAATGCCGCACGCATGCACCAACAAGAACAAGGTATCGCCGTGTTAGATGGCACTTTGCGCGGCAAACAATTTATTCAGTTTATGCGTGATCGTTCCACTAACCAGGAAGCATTAACCCTGGAGTTGTGGCAATTATTGCAACAAAAATTAGCCCCCATTACGGCTCAACATAAAATCAGTTGCATTATACCGTTACCTTCACGCACCTGGCTCACTCGCGATTCTTTTGCAAAAAAAATGGCTAAGCATTTAAATGTGCCTGTAAAATTAGATTTATTAATATGGCAAGAAGAACCTGCACAGCGCCAAGGTGAACTGCTTAACAATGATCAACGCCTCTTTAATGTTAAAGATAAGATGGCACTTAAGCGACAAACTAAAATGGATCCGGGCATGATTATTTTACTCGATGATTATATTGGATCGGGGCACACCGTTGCAGAAGCAATGCGGGTGTTGCGCAAACTAGCTCAGGTTAATAATCCGATCATGCCGTTTACCATTGCTAAAATTAAATGGCGTTTGGGGCATAAGGGGATGGTTTGAATCACTGCTGATATCAGCAATTCCCGGTGTAGCGAGGAACAGCCATATTTGGGCAATCTCACATTA
>CAYGTS010000019.1:0-27629 GCA_964352905.1 uncultured Legionellales bacterium
ACTGCGCTTTCTCAAAAAAATTTTCGCCGGTTTTATCGCCAAATCTGAACGTTCTGGTAAATACGCAGCTAAAGGGTATGAGCAGATACTTTTAATTTAGCAATTAGGGCATCAATTTTTTCAATAGCTGCTAGATTTTTTGCAGCAAGCTCATTACGTTCTTGCATAAGCGTTGCCTGCTTCTTAAGCAAATAATGATTTTGTTGTTTCAGCCGCTGACACGTTTTAAGCAGCCCATCCGTTTGGATTTCTAACTGACGAAAATCGATATTTTGCATGCCAAAAACCTATGACGAAAAATAAATAATTCTCAGTGTAATGTGCTTTTTTAGCTGGGTCAACAATAGCGCTTAAGCCATTAAAAATGCTAAAATGCATAAATTTTTTGAAAAAGGTACCCTCATGGAAATCAACTCAACCCAGCCAATGCCCGCATACGATGATATCGCAGAGGCGCTTAGTCAGCTACAAGCCGGCTGTCATGCCGCAGAATCACATGGCATGTTAACTGCTTTCATTTGTGCCGGTCATCGTTTGGATAGTCAATTGTGGTTAGAAGCAGTCACCGGTACAATTGACACCAACACTGAAATCAGCCAGGCATTACGCCAATTGTTTATTACCCTTTATACAGCTACCGCACACGATTTAAGCGATCCTGCATTGCGTTTTCAATTATTATTACCCAGTGATGAAGTAGGCCTGATCCAACGTGTGGAAGCTTTAGGCTCCTGGTGCCAAGGTTTTGTCACCGGTTTAGTCTTAGCCGGCGTTAACTTTGATGAATTAGAAGATACCGAAGAAATCAAAGAAATTTTGCACGATCTCATGCAAATTGGCACAGTTGATGATGAAATATTAAATCATGACGAAGAAGATGAGGTCGCCTATACGGAAATCGTTGAATACGTGCGTATGGCGGTGATTTTAATCCACGGAGAATTAGCAGCACTACTGCGACAGGATGATAAGCCCGATCATTCACGCTTACACTAAGAGGATCGTAACTGTTCACCATTTAGATGGGAACGTTCATATTTGGGCTAAAAACAGCGGAAATCTTTTATCGAAATGCTCATTTATTATCTATAAACTGCGCTTTCTCAAAAATATTTTCGCTGTTTTTATCGCCAAATCTGAACGTTCTCTGTAAATTCATCTTCAAATTTTCTGAATAGATACAGGGGATCGTAATGCTAACAACGGTTGACTTTAAACAACGCCGAGATCATTTATTCAAATGCATGCCTGAAAACAGCGTGGCGTTGTTGGCATCCGGGCGTGAATTAATTCGCAACCAGGATAGTGATTATGCTTTTCGGGTTAATAGCGATTTTTATTATTTAACTGGTTTTGATGAGCCGGAAACGATTTGTGTGCTGATCAAAAGCCAAGGAAAAAATAGTTATCAATTATTCTTACGTCCTAACGATAAAGCCATGGAAATTTGGCATGGCCGGCGTTTAGGCTTAGGCGGTGCTAAACAACATTTAAAGGTTGATGAAGCCTTTGCTATTGATGAGTTTGCAGCCTTACTGCCAGAAATATTGCGTGATAAAAATTGTGTGTTATATGCGATAGGGCGTGATGAATTTTTAGAAGAAACCATTAATAACAGCCTGAATCAGTTGCACAATAAATTACGTGCGGGTGTTAATGCACCCTGTGAAATCATTAACATTGAAAAATTTATTCACGAAATGCGTATTTATAAATCTCCTGCAGAAATTCAACTCATGCGCCGCAGCGGTGAAATTACTGCCGGCGCACATATTCGTGCCATGCAGTTTTGTCAGCCGGGCCAATTTGAATACCAACTTGAAGCAGAATTAATGCATGAATTTTTGCAACACGGCGCGCGTTTCCCAGCCTATAATAATATTGTGGCGAGCGGTGAAAACAGTTGTATCCTACATTACACCAGCAACAATCGCCAAATTAAAAACGGCGATTTGGTATTAATTGATGCCGGTTGCGAATATCATTACTACGCTGCCGATGTGACACGTACTTTTCCTGCGAATGGTAAATTTAGCAAAGAGCAACAAGCCATTTATGAAATCGTGCTACACACACAGTTAAGTTGTATTGATTCAATAAAACCCGGTGTGGCGCGCGATAAAACGCAAGATTTGGCGATTCAACTAATTACACAGGGGTTGCTGGATGTTGGTTTATTAAAAGGTGATGTTAATGATTTAATGGCAACACAAGCCTATAAACAATTTTACATGCATAATATTGGGCATTGGTTGGGCATGGATGTGCATGATGTTGGCGTGTATAAATTTCATAATCAGTGGCGCAAACTTGAACCTAATATGGTCTTTACCATTGAGCCTGGCATATATATTGCCCCTGCAGAAAATGTTGCCGAAAAATGGTGGAATATTGGCGTGCGCATTGAAGATGATATTGTTGTTACCCAAACCGGTTGTGACGTGTTAACCCACGCCGCACCCAAAACCATTTCAGATATTGAAAAAGCGATACAATGACATGAAAGATCATTATCACATCACCATTGTAGGTGGCGGTTTAATTGGCACGAGTTTGGCGATTGCACTATCTGCTCTACCGATTAAAATCGCACTCATCGATGCTAGTGGCGTAACACCAAATAATCACACCCAGTTTGATGCGCGATCAATTGCTTTGTCATTAGCATCGATTAATGTGTTTCAGGCTTTGGGGTTATGGAATCAACTACAACCTTTTTGCACAGCCATTAATGGCATTCATGTTACACAGCAAGGTTGTTTTGGCATGCTTGCGTGGCAGGCAAACGATGATAACCTACCGTATTATGGCAACGTTGTGAGTATTAATGATTTTTTAAACGTGTTAAATGCCAAGCTTGCAAGCTTATCCAATGTGACCGTTTTGCAACCGGCTAAAGTTATTGCGCTTCATGATGAACCGCACGCAAAAAAAGTAACAATTACCCAAAAAAATCAGCAGCAAACATTAACGTGCGATTTATTAGTTGCTGCAGATGGCGCAAATTCTGCCTGTCGTGAATTATTAGGTTTAACGCATACCACGCGTTCTTATCAAAAAAACGCGGTTGTTGCGAATGTTGCGATTAGCCGTGATCATCACAATATTGCGTATGAACGTTTTACGAAAAATGGCCCAATTGCATTATTGCCGATTGCTGAAAAATTAATGACCTTAATTTTAACGGTGAATGATGAGGAAAGTAATCACGTCTTAACAATGCCAGATGAAGTGTTTAAAAAAATGTTAGCAAAACAATTTGGCAGCCGTTTAACACCCTTTACGAATATCGGCAAACGCCAAGCTTATCCTTTACAGCTTAGTTATAGCAGTGAACAAATTGCGCAACGAGCGCTATTAATTGGCAATGCCGCGCATAGTTTACACCCGATTGCTGCGCAAGGTTTTAATTTAGGTTTGCGCGATGTTGCTACACTTACAGAATTATTATGCCAGTATTATAATCACGACTGTGGTCATGTTGAATTATTGCAACGTTATCAAACTACGCGAAAACGCGATCAACATAGTTTAATTCAGGCTACCGATTTCCTAGCCTGGGCTTTTTTACCCGAATTATTACCGCTTACTATTTTGCGCGGTGGTAGTTTATTTGCCTTAAATCTTTTACCAATATTGAAAAAACGCCTTGCCAAGTGGGGTATGGGTTTACAATCTGATTCACCCAAATTAGCCCTAGGTGTGCCGTTGCGGGACGTGATTACTTATTATGCTAACTAGGAAGGATTGCCCAAATATGGCTGTTCCCAGCTACGGCGGGAATTGCTGAGTGAAATCCTGTGAGTATAGACAAGCAGTAAACAAACAATTATATTAGTTCCTTAACTATTCAGCAAATTTGAAGGTGAATTCACCGAGAACGTTCAGATTTGGTGAACAACTACAAAAATCTTTTTGAGAAAGCGCAGTGTATGAGTTATACATGAGCATTTCGATAAAAGAATTTCGCCGTTTTTAGCTCAAATATGGGCGCTCCCATCTAAAGGGTGAATAGTTACTTAGTTTCTCAATATAATAACAGTGTAAACAATAAGGGGCACACTACTGTGGCAACTCCAGCAGATGCTATGACATCAGAATTAAAAAAGGCTATCGGCAAGATTCCAAAACACATGCAAAAGCATCAGCATCTAGGGGAAAGGACGCCACAACAAGTCCAAGAACTATACTCAAGAAATGTTTTTAATGCAGTAAGTAGGGTGCTAGCGTCACAGCAGCAGGGACTTATAGAGCAAAATCAGAATGCTTTTTTTGAGTTTATAGACGGGATCTCTGATTACAACTTGCGTCATAACGCGCGAATATTTTTGCAAGTATTAATAGTTCAGGGAAATTTAGCTGCTCTGCAGCAAATATGGGGAGAGGCCAACCTACGCCAAAAGACAACCATACATCGTTTATGTCATGAGTTTATTGAATGGCCAGAAGAGCAGGCGCTTAAGCTTGCTTACAACCAATACCACAGCGGTGCTAGAGCAGAAGCAGCACGTTATGCTGCAGAAGCAGAAAGAAAGCAGCACGATGAAGATGAAGCAGCAGAGAGAGCGCTCCCTGATAATATTATTAATATCATTGAAAATAACCCTATGACACTTTACCGTTGGGCTTTACTAACGGGGCAAGAGAATATTTTTAAGTGGATGAATGATACGGTTAGTGCCATGTCGTCAGATTCTTCATCACCACTGCACTGCAACCCAGCAGATCCTGAACTTTACATTTTTGCTTGCTCTCCACCAATTTCTAAAGAGGCTATAGCAATTTTACAAGCAAATCCTAAAAACCCTCTTCGCCCCAGCCTACAAGAGAAAATATATGCTAGATTAGCAGGACGAGATTTTGTTCAAGGACAACAGGAGAAGTTGGGCCCACTAGCTGTTCCTGCAGCTCATAGTGAGGGTTTGGAGTGGCTTTCTAAAAGAGGTTTCTTCACTGCAAAAAACGAGTCTTTATTTTATGATATTCTACTGTGTTTTGGGCATCATTTGTATTATAAGGCGGAAATAGCAAAAGAAAAAGAAAGCCTCTCGCATATCATGCACATGATCTCATTCGCATGCAGCACAGGTTGCTCATTACCACTAGCCAGTGCTTATAATATCTATATAGAATCGGCATTCAAGCAAGATAAATTCGAGCAAGGTGAAGATGCAAAGCATGGCTTTCTTTCACCACTAGAAATTAATTTTAGTGGTATGAATTTAAGATCAGATAATAGCGGAAATAGCAAAAAAAAATTACAGAACTTTTTTATTTTATTATCGCATATCAGCAGGTGCTTAGGCGAAAACAGCGCTCAACTTGCACAACCTGAACGATTCTTGTGGATCACGTTTTCAAACATTGCACTAGAGCTAAGCAGCAGTACTGAATTTAGTGAAATCCTAAAAGAAGAGGTGGCGCGCCAAGATGGTTGTTATCGTGCGGCCTATAAGCGTTTAACACAACAAGACGTTGCAGCAGCAATTTCCCCAGAAGAAGCTTTGCAACACTATATTATCACTGGCACAACACCTACAAATGACAGCCTTAAGGATCCTGCGCATAAGAAGGTTATTAATCAACTCATTCAATTTCAGCGCGAGCTGTACTGCGCCTGCCATGGTACAGTACCGCTACCCCAGAGTGGGGATAAAGACGTACCTGAAGAAAGGGCAGCCAATTTTGAATGGTTTTTTTGGCAATTTTTTGCACATGAAGTTAGAGCAGAAAAAACGAAAGTTTTGCCTTTAGTTGAATTTAGAAAAATTCCACTTAATACACTGATGCAAAGAGTACGTTATTTTATTTATATTGAGCAAAAAAAAAGCTGGAATATTGAGTTAGCAACGGCATTAGAAAGCTATCTTGAAAAATATAACAAAAATAATGAAGAGCAAATGAATCTAACTAAAGAAGCTTTTGAGGCGGCATTAAAGTTAGCCGAAGAGTCGTCGTCTACAGACCAAGCTCCTGCTCCTGAGAGGATGCAGGTAGTAACTTCACAACAACCAGTAGCGGCTTCTTCACACCCCACTGCTGTTGAGAGTGTAGATCCAGGTTTGAAAGATTGGCAAGTTAATTTATGCAGTGTCTTTTTAAGTATAGATAAAGATCATCCAGCGAATTGCACTCAAATGGTATCAGAAGACCTAGCCACATTCGAACAGTCTTGCTTTTTGGTTTACACGTTACTTCCCATTCAATGTAAAAAAATAGAAGATATAGAAGATATAGAAGATATAGAAGATAAAAAAATAGAAGATATAAAAGCGTTTAGAGCAGAGTACAAGGACAAGGACTCTTTACAAAGGTTAGCAAAGTTAATGACAGAACATATTCCTAAATATCACGATTATGGTGATAGTTATACCTTTATCAAGAACATAGCAAAGCAAGCACGCCTGTATCGTAAACATCATGATCGAGATCCTTCATCAACAGAAATGGCGCGGGTATTTAAGGAACTTGAACAATTTGAACTTAACGCCTACTATGTTTATATCCTATATTTTCCTCATCGCAGAGAAATCATAGATTCTGTATATCAGTTTCGAAATCAACCAATAGAAACATTCTACGATTTTATAACGGAACAAATTGCGCTTGCAGCTAAAGCAGCTGGTGCTCTTATGAAGCCAGGAGAGTTGAAGCCAGGAGAGTTTATTCAGCTTAGAGCAAGGCAGATCGCACTGTATTATATGTGTAAAAAGGCGTTACCTGGCACACCTAACGAAGCTGAAGAGTTTGAACTAGCTAGTTATGTATTGTACAAAACTTACGTTCACGGAAAAGAAGCCTTTAAGTTAGATCAATTCCGAGAAATTGGCTTAGCGGAATTAATCTATTGCTTAAATATAATATCGTTTAAAATTTTTAAAGAAAATATTGAACAAGCTATTAAAAGGGAATTTTTACCTAATCGTAAAATAACTTTAAACAGTAATGAAATTTCTAATTTCTTCCCACAAGAAGATACATCAATCTTGCAAAAAAGGGAGTTAGATCCTCTTTTAAACTTGTTTAGGTGTAATCTGCCACCTGAGAGTCTTTTTGAATCACAGTTTAAAGTTGCTGCTTTTTTTGAAGAAATACACACTGGTACTGTTATAAAGCAGGAAACTGATGCTGCTGAACTGATTGATACGTATGTAAATGGAGGCCCCTTGGTTACAAGTGAAATTTTGGCTTTTACAGGATCAGAATCAGAGAAACCAATTGCTAATATTTTAACTGTACAAAAATACTTTCAGAAGGCAAAAGAAATACTACAAGCACAAGTAAGTGATCATTGCTTACCTAAAGGTTTTTTTAAGAATGGCAACCTTTCTGCACCGCGACCAGCTGAAGACATCTTCTTATTACTTTACCTAACGAATCATACTAATGTGATATTTAATAAAAAAGAAAGAGTTAATGCCGAACCAGCTATGATAAGCTTTTTAGAAAAACTAAGTAATAATAAGGATGGCTATCTAAACGCCCAAGTTAAACAAGCTGAAACACTTCTTAGCCCGCCGAAATATCCTTATAAAGGTGATATCATAGCAGATCATTTGTCTAACACTACATGCTTGCTCCAAACTTACAGGTTGCTGTATAGTGAAATTTATCGCAAACAGCTCATTGGTATAAGCTATGAGGTGACTTTTATTGAAAAAATAAAAGACGTGTATATAAAATTAATGCAGCCTAGCTCACTTGTCGATCTAAATCAGTTTTATTGCGATCACAGCTGGTTTTCAGGTTTTTTTGGGCAAAAGACAACGCGGGATCCTAGACACCAAGCAAAGCAAGTAAGAAAAATATTTTCGTTTTTTAATAGATATTTTACGCTTTTTGAAAGGGATGGAAAGTTTGAAAGGTATTGCAAAGATGAGAATGGTTGTTCTTTGGCAAACTTCATTAACTACGTTAATGAAGATCCTGATCAGATATTTACAAAGGAAAATAATAATAATCCTGCACCTAGTGCGAGCAACAGGTATGTTTTTTACCCCTCTCCAGGACAGAGTGATGATGAGAAATCAAACAATAAGAGTACCTGCTCACTCCGTAGTGGGTAACGTTTATCTTTGGGCTAAAAACGGCGAAAATCTTTTATCGAAATGCTCATTTATAATGCATAAACTGCGCTTTCTCAAAAATATTTTCGCCATTTTTATCGCCAAATCTGAACGTTCTTGGTAAACAACAAGCTAAAGGGGCGAGCAGTTACCAATAAGGATGAGAATAAATCAAAGGTTGCGCCAAAGTAGAGATCAGCAATTCCCGGTGTAGCGAGGAACAGCCATATTTGGGCAATCTCACATTAAAAACACTAAAAAATGTGCTCATTTATTATGTGTAAAGCGCGTGTTTTAGTGTTTTTAATGTGACCTTGCCTCAAATCTGACCGTTCTTGAGTTATTCAACATCACGCCGGAAATTACTGAGTAGAGATGACCTATCTAATCGCTTTGGGTATATAATGCAACGTTTCACTCATTATGTTATCGCAAGAGGTCCTCATGCTAAAAACACATTATGACATCATCATCATTGGCGCCGGTATCGTTGGTTTAACCTTTGCGTTATGCCTTGCGGAAAGTGATTTACGCATTGCTATTGTTGATAGTAAAAACATTGCGCCGTTTGATCCACAACAAGATTACGATTTGCGCGTGAGCGCGATTACCCCTAATTCTGAAAAACTGTTTCAGCAACATCAGGTGTGGCAAGCCATGCTAGCGAATCGTGCCGGCGTGTTTCGTGAAATGCGCGTGTGGCATGAATTGGGTGGCAGTGAAATGTTTTTTTCACATCAGGAAATTGCTAGTTCGCATTTAGGCCATATTTTAGAAAATCATAATATTGTGGCGGTGTTATATAATTATTTACAACGGCATGGGCATATGCATTTTTTATTAGGCAATCAGCCCACACAAGTGGATTTTGCCAATAACCATGTACGATTAACGTTACATAACGGCAAAACCATTACCAGCAAATTAATTGTTGGTGCCGATGGCGCGTATTCGTGGTTGCGTAAACAAAGCCATATTGATTTAACGACTACTGATTACCAACAGCATGCGATCGTTGCTAACGTGATCACGGAAAAATCACATCAACAAACCGCATGGCAGCGTTTTTTAACTAGTGGTCCTTTGGCACATTTACCCTTGCCAGAAGCAAACTGTACTTCGATTGTTTGGTCTTGTGATCTAAAACTTGCGGATGAACTCATGTTACTGAATGACGATGAATTTAAACAGCGTTTAGCACAGGCATTTAACCATCGTTTAGGTGAAGTAAAAAAAATCAGTGAGCGGCGCAGTTTTCCCCTCGTGATGCGCCATGCTAAACAGTATATTAAACCTAACCTTGCCTTAATTGGCGATGCCGCACACACCCTTCATCCTTTAGCAGGACAAGGCGTTAATCTTGGGATTAATGATGCCAAGATGCTTGCTACCACGATTTTAGAAGCAGTAGAAAAGCAACGTGATTTTGCTGCAATTCATAATCTACGCCGTTACGAACGCGCGTGCCGCCCGCATAATAGTATGATGATTCATGTCATGACTGGGTTTAAACATTTATTTGGTAATGATCATAGTGCGTTTGCAAAACTACGTGATCTAGGGTTTAAGATCACCAATCGTAGTCATATCCTGAAAAAACTCATTATGCACACGCAAATGTAATCACGTCTTATTTCTCTACGCTTGTTAAATGCAGCTGGCTCGAGTACGAAATCCAGGAGCGGATCTTTAAGCGCTGCCGCGATTCTAGACTTAATATTTATTGGTGTTAATTAGCTTAATTGTGGGACAACTTTGCAGAGTTTATCTGAACGGATGCTAAATCACCTGTCAGCAAGTTTTCTGAATCTTCGCTGCGTTTTAAAGAAGCGAAAAAGTTCAAGCTATGAGATGTGAGTGCTGTGCGAATGACATTAAATCTTTTTAAAAAAAGATCTCCAGTATTTTGCTGTGAGGGAATATCACCATTTGAGTTATACATATTTTTAACTTCTTCCATCATCTTAGCGGCACGATGGGGCAAGCAATGCTTAGATTTACCCTCATTAGGTGCGATGAACTTCGTGCCACCTATACACAAGAATTTGCCGACCTGCTGTTCCCAGTGTGCGATATGATCTTCGTTATAAGGATTTAATTTTAATCTATTGAGTACATCCAGTGCTGATTCGGTAGTTATAGAGATTTGTTGTGGGCTAACCGTTGTTCTTAGTTGCCGCAGTTTAATTAATGTGTCTATTTGTGTTTGCGCTTGTGTTAAAAGCAAAGTTAATGCCGCTTTTTTTTCATCTAGCTGCTGTTGTTTTGTTGTATATTTTGCTTGTTTTTGCTTGAGATTTTTTTGCTGGTTATTATCTAATACTTTTCTTAAGGCGGCAGGGAAAAGAGTATTTTCTGCGCGTTGTTCATTTTTAATCTTATTAGCTTGTTCCTCCTGCTCTAGCAGAGGCTTCTCTTCATCTAACAAAGCTTGTAATTTTTCCAATGTATTTAATGCTTGCGAAGCTTTGTAATGCAGCGTTGCAATGGGTGTTTGGAATAATTCATGCGTAATCCCATAGTGAGTATCATGAAGATTTTTAAAAATACTGTTTCTTTGCTTTTCTTCAGAGGTAAAACAAAGAATATAATATTTTTCAAATGCTGCTATTTGCGTGTCTAATGCAGTTAGAAGTTGTTCGAAAGTGGACGTGTCTTGTGGCAATGTAGCCGTTGTGGTTTGAAAAATTTTTGCACTTTGCTGTAATTGCTGTGCTTTATCTGCAGTAAGCTGTGTTTTTGCTAAAATTTCACTTAATTGCGCATGAAGATCAGTAAAACCTTGCATAGCACACCTTTTTGTTACTAAACTTTAACTGTCTTCAGTATATACATTGGTCCTAAAAAATGCACGTGATTTATCCAATAATTTTTTCTTCCGTCTTGTGCCAGTACATCATATAATCGCTTCTTAAATGGTATCTGCTCACACTCTTGAGTTGTATATTTACCAAATCTGGGCGTTCCCTGCTACGGAGCGAGTAGTTACCTTAAATGAACAAATCAAAACGGGAATAAACGAATGCCAAACAAAACCGTGCTTTACGATCAACACTTGGCAAGCAATGCCAAAATGGTTGAATTTTGTGGTTGGGACATGCCGATCCATTATGGCTCGCAATTGGTTGAACACAATCAAGTGCGCAACGATGCCGGGATGTTTGATGTCTCGCACATGACCGTGATCGATGTGAGTGGCAGCGGTGCGCGTGATTTTCTGCGTAAAATCATTGCCAATGACATTGATCGCTTGCAAGAATCCGGCAAAGCACTTTACGGTTGTTTGCTGAATGAGCAAGGTGGCGTGAAAGATGATTTAATTGTTTATCATTTTGATCACACCCATTACCGTGTCATCGTGAATGCCGCAACGCGTGATAAAAACTTAGCTTGGTTTAAGCAACAAGCGCAAAATTATCTGGTTGAATTACACGAACGCCAAGATTTAGCGATGTTGGCGGTGCAAGGACCTCATGCAATGAGTAAATTAACGCAAGTCTTAGCAGCCGTGCCAGATATTCATAAAATGAAAGATTTAAAGCCGTTTCATGCCAAACAGTTTGGGGAGTATTTTATTGCCAGAACCGGCTATACAGGTGAAGATGGCGTGGAAGTATTAATGCCAAATGCACTGGCAAGTGATTGTTGGCAAGCGTTGCTTAAAGCAGAGGTTAAACCTTGTGGTTTAGGTGCGCGTGATACCTTACGTTTAGAAGCCGGTTTAAACCTTTATGGCAGCGATATGGATGAGAACACCACGCCATTAGAATCTAACCTAGCTTGGACCATTGCCTGGGAACCCAGCGATCGTTTATTTATCGGGCGTAATGCGCTGGATAATATTAAACACCAAGGCGTGAGTAAACGGTTAGTCGGTTTAGTCTTAGAAGGCAAAGGCGGTGTGTTGCGTAGCCACCAAAAAGTAATGGTTGAAGGGATCGGAGAAGGTGAAATCACTTCCGGTACTTTTTCCCCCACTATTGGTAAATCGATTGCGCTCGCACGCGTGCCAGCAGAAATCGGTGATAGCTGTTTAGTTGAAATTCGTGGTAAATTAGTGCCGGCTAAAGTGGTGAAACCGCCCTTCGTACGCAATGGTAAAATCTTAATCTAAAGGAAATAAAAATGAGCAATATCCCATCTGAATTAAAATACACACAAACTCACGAATGGTTACGTCAAGAAGATGATGGTACCGTCGTAGTTGGTATTACCGATCATGCCCAAAGTTTATTAGGCGATTTAGTGTTTGTTGAATTGCCGGAAGTTGGCAGTGATTATAGCCAAGGCGATGAGTGTGGTGTTGTGGAATCGGTTAAAGCGGCATCTGATATTTACGCGCCATTGCATGGCGAGATTATCGCAGTGAATGAAAATTTAAGCGAACAGCCCGAACTTGTTAATCAAGATCCTTATGGAGAGGGTTGGATTTTCAGCATCAAATTACACGATGAAAGTGATTTAGATGAATTACTCGATAAAGACGCTTACGCCGAACACATTAGCAGTAAAGACGAGGAATAATCATGCCTTTTTGCCCGCACACTAAAAACGATATACAAGAAATGTTAGCGGTGATTGGCGCTAATAAACTTGATGATTTATTTGATGAAATACCGCAAAACTTGCGCATTGCTGAATTATCTGGCGTGCCCAGTGGCATCAATGAAATGCAACTCGGGAAAATCATGCGTGAACGCGCCAAACAAGATGAAATGGCGTTATGCTTTTTAGGTGCGGGCAGTTATGAGCATCACATTCCGGCGGCAGTTTGGGAACTTACCACACGCGGTGAATTCATGACCGCTTATACGCCTTACCAAGCAGAAGCCAGCCAAGGTAATTTACAATTAATTTACGAATACCAAACCATGATGGCATCACTCACTGGCATGGATGTGAGTAATGCTTCACTTTATGAAGGTGCAAGTGCGGTAGCAGAAGCGGTGTTAATGGCCGTGCGGGCAGAGAAGAAAAAATCAGATCATAAAGTCTTAGTACCCAGTACGTTACACCCACATTATCGCGATGTGATTAAAGCGATTGTGACGCAACAAAATATTGAAGTCGTTGAGTTAGGGTACGATGCGAAAACCGGTAAAATCGCTGTTGAGAGTTTAAAAAATCACAACCCTGCTGATTATTGCGCGTTACTTATTCCACAACCCAATTTTTTTGGCGTGTTAGAAGACGTGGATGCCTTAACCGATTGGGCACATCACGCTGATTGTTTAACCATTGCGGTGGTGAATCCCATGTCACTGGCCTTGTTAAAAGCGCCGGGCCAATGGGGGGAAAAGGGAGCTGATATCGTATGTGGCGAAGGGCAACCGCTCGGTATTCCCATGGCATCAGGGGGACCGTATTTTGGTTTTATTTGTTGTCGTAAAGCGTTAGTGCGCCAAATGCCAGGCCGTATTGTGGGTAAAACGGTTGATAGCGAAGGCAAAATCGGTTTTGCCTTAACCTTGCAAGCACGTGAACAACATATTCGTCGTTCCAAAGCGACTTCTAATATTTGTACCAACCAAGGTTTATTAGTGACCGCAGCCACTATTTACATGAGTTTGTTAGGACCTACAGGTCTTTTGCAAGTCGCCAAAGCATCACATACTAATACCAAACAGTTAGTGGATTTATTAACGCAAGTGCCGGGTGTTGAATTAGTTTTCAAACAGGCCTTTTTCCATGAAGCGGTGATCAAATTACCTGTGGCTGCAAGCGTTGTGCTAAAAAGCTTGGCAGAAAAAGGGATTGTGGGCGGCTATGATTTAAGCGAACGTTACCCCGAATTAAAAAATTGCTTGCTGATTTGTGCCACTGAAACAAAAACCGCAGCAGATTTGCAACGTTATGCGAAAGCATTAGCCGCAAATCTTAGTGTCAGCGTGGAGATTTAAACTTATGCTTATATTCGAACAACAAAAACCTGCACGCCAAGCGCATGCGCAAATAATTCAAGGCGATTTTGATTGTAGTGATTTACCGGAAAATTTATTGCGCCAAGATAAACCGTGTTTACCGGAAGTATCGGAATTACAAGTGGTGCGTCATTTTACCAATTTATCGAAAAAGAATTTTAGTATCGATGCCAATTTTTATCCGCTAGGTTCTTGCACCATGAAATACAACCCACGTGGCGTTCACAAATTCGCCATGTTAGAAGGTTTCACGGCAAGACACCCATTAAGCCTGAATGAAAACAGCCAGGGATTTTTAAGCTGCTGTTTTGAATTGCAAGAAATCATTAAAGCAATTACGGGTATGAGTGGTGTGTCACTGGCACCCATGGCCGGCGCGCAAGGTGAATTCGCAGGCGTTGCCATGATCAAAGCGTATCACGAAGCCAGAAATGATCACGCACGGACCGAAATCATTGTACCCGATGCGGCACACGGCACCAATCCTGCTTCTGCTGTAATGTGTGGTTATACGGTACGTGAAGTCAAAACCAATAAGCAGGGCGATGTTGATATCGAATCATTAAAGCAATGCCTAGGCCCACAAACGGCTGGTATCATGTTAACCAACCCTTCTACCTTGGGTGTGTTTGAACGGCAAATTAAACAGATTGCTGAATTAGTGCATGCGGCAGGTGGTTTACTGTATTACGATGGTGCAAATTTAAATGCCATTTTAGGTAAAGTGCGCCCGGGAGATATGGGTTTTGATGTCATGCACTTAAATTTACACAAAACTTTTGCTACACCACATGGTGGTGGTGGTCCTGGCGCTGGCCCGATCGCCGTTGCCAAACGCTTAGTGCCTTTTTTGCCGCAACCGTTTGTTGAAAAGCATGATCAAACTTACCGTTGGTCATTAGAACATGATCATCCGCAAAGCATTGGGCGTTTATCGTGCTTCATGGGTAATGCTGGTATTTTATTGCGTGCCTATGGTTATGCGCGGTTATTAGGTAAAGAAGGCATGCAGCGTGTAGGCGAGCTCGCAACGTTGAATGCCAATTATTTAATGAAAAAATTACAGCAAATCGGTTACACAATTGCCTTTCCAAAACGCCGTGCCACGCATGAATTTATTATCACTTTGCAAAAAGAGGCCAAAGAATTTGGTATCACTGCAATGGATGTGGCTAAACGCCTACTCGATTTTGGTATTCATGCACCGACCACGTATTTTCCACTGCTGGTACCAGAATGTTTACTGATCGAACCTACCGAAACTGAAAGCAAAGAAACACTGGATCAATTTATTGCGGTGATGCAAACCATTTATACTGAAATGCGTCAGCAACCGGAAAAAATTAAACAAGCACCACACACGATGCCGGTAAAACGTTTAGATGATGTTAAAGCAGCCAAAGAGTTAAACATCACGTGGCAACCGGAAAAATAAAATGGTAGCGCAGCAGATCCGTAAACTTTATCACGCAACCGCTCATTCATTATCAGGTTTACGCTTTATGCTGCAAGAGCGTGCCTTTCGTTTGGAGTTGTTAGCGTGTGTGATATTAGTGCCGTTAAGTTTTTTAATCGCGAAAAACGCAACGCAATTATTATTTTTACTCGTAAGTTTAGTGCTGGTATTAATTGTTGAAACTTTAAATTCCGCACTTGAAGCGGCCATCGATCGCACTAGCCTTGAAAAACACCCGTTAGCTAAACGCGCCAAAGATTGCGCATCTGCTGCGGTTTTTATGGCATTGATAAATGTGGCGTTGGTGTGGTTGGTGGTTGGGGTTAGTTAGGGTAGTTACCTAAATTTAAAGCTAAAGGATCTGAGCAGATACTTTCTCACTTCATGGCATGCATAAAAAGACAGTATAGAATTTCTGCTAAAAAATTAACCAACACAAATTAATTTTAAAAGAATGCAAATTCCTTATCGACTTGTAAGATATTTAATGACATAATAGCCGAACATTGTAGCAAGCATGAATTCAAGCGAGTTACAGTGCAATCAGGGGGCGTACAAGCCATGGATGATTATGACAATGATTGTCCATGGCTTTTTATTTGCCATCAAAAAAAATTCTATTAAATTTCAATAACTAGTTTCATACCGCATCATTATTCGTTATTATTGCTTATTCCCATTTTATAAAGTCGTGGTTATGGAACAACTCGGTCAAGTACTCATCATTGAAGACGAAATTGATGATTACATTATGCTACGTCGTCTTATTTCTAAAGCCTTCCCAAGCGGCAATATTCCAGTGCTTGCGACCAACCTTTTAGAAGCCAAAGAGCTTATCGCCAAACAGCCCATTGATTTGATTTTTCTTGACTTACGTTTACCCGATACGATTGATGACTTTAACCTATCCGATTTTTGTTGGCAGTATCAGTATTTACCCGTGATTGTTGTCACAGGGATTTTAGATGATGAGCTTGAAACGCAATTACTAGAACATGGCGCTGCTGACTATCTTTTAAAACAAAATTTAGCAAAATACGATATTGCACGCGTCATAAAGCACGCTAAAGAACGCCATAAGCTACGCTTGCGGCTTTATGAACAGCATTACGAACTAAGCACCCTACAAAGCCAAGTTATGCAAGCGGAAAAATTAGCAGCGATTGGGCAGCTGGCAACCAGCATTGCCGCGGATATTGATAGCCCGCTTGGTCAAGTGATGAGCCAGATGACCATTTTCAAAGAGTATTCAACTATTACCACTAAAATAACGCGTTTAAATGAACAGCTCATCCAAGCAGCTGCAGAGAATAATACCAATGAAGTAAGAAATTTCATTAAAGAAATTGAAAATAGCATGAAAAAAGTAGATCTGCTTATTACCAAAAATACAATTCATAGTGTTGTAGAAGAAGTTGATTCCGGTTTAAAACGTATTCATGAAATCGTAATGGGGCTTAAACAATTTTCGCATACGCAACTTGGCTTTAAGCAGCAAATAAATGTCAATCATTTGCTTGAAAATACTTTAAAAATAATGCAAAGCGAGATCAAAAATAAAGGTGAGTTGATTAAAAATTTAGATGATTTACCCCTCATTGAAGCCAAACCTGGGCAGCTCGGACAAGTTTTTTTTAATATTATCCTCAATGCCATTCACGCTATTGGGGAATCAGGCACAATCACTATTACCACGGTTAAGCAGCCACAGCATGTATTGATCACCATTGCCGATAATGGCTGCGGTATTGCCAAAGAAGATCTGATCAGAGTTTATGAACCGTTTTTTACTACCAAATCATTTGGCGAAGATGCCGGTTTAGGTTTGGCCATTTCAAAAAATATTATTATCGATCATCATGGCAGTATTGAGGTTGAAAGTGAGGTGGGCAAAGGCACTATATTTTCTATTACTCTGCCGATCGCGCAGTCAAATAAAAAGCCTAATTAAGATTATCACTAAGATTTTCGAGATCTTTTTGTGACATGGGACCAAGTTGTTGTGCTAATGCTTTTTCTCTTTTAATTTCTGCAAAAGGATCAGCGTCAGGATAATAGTGGTTGCTGGTAGAATAGTCCTCTGCCTGATTAGATAAATGACCAAGTGCGCTTAAAATCAATAAAATCCAAAATATATAAACTATTTTACTTGATTTTGAATAAACAATATTTCCGTTAGTGTAAGTGTATTTTTTTGCGAGCCAGGGCAAGAATTTGCGTTTAGATTTGAGCAGTGAGAAACAAGATAACACGATTGGATAATTAAAATACTGACGAACAATGCGTTTATCCAACTCGAGTAATTTATTTAAGACAAAATAAGCGATAATTTTATATTTTCGTTTTAATAATATGGCACATTCTTGAGATGTGGCGAGTGGCTGCTTAATTAATTTCGCAATCGTGCTAAGCCGACCTTTTTTGCTATTGGCATTAAGATATAATAAATTACAAAATTCAATAGCAGTGATTAATTTTTTGATAGCAGTGAATTGCTCATGATCGATAATGCACTCACTCTCTTTACTTAAACAGTAGTTATAAAGAACTTGAATAAAAACAGTATTAAGGTAGTGGGCATTGTTAAAACACGCTAACAATGATTCCCCAAAACCCTCTGTCAAATCTGAAACAGGTGATTTTTCAAGCTGTAAAACTGTGGATAAGAAATGCTGCTCCATAAGAGCATAGGGTAAATCACTATAATTTAGCTCATTGAATAAACCTTTAGCCAGTAGTGTTAGATCAGATTGATTAAGAGAGGGCTCTGCAACTGTTTCGATAAAATTAGTCGGAGTAACCGTATGGCTAATTGACCAAAGCGCATTGTTATCGGGTGTCGATAATTTTTTTCTTTGGTTTGTAGATGGTATCGTTGTTTGATCTGATTGTTGTTTAACATAATTGAGCGCAGCTTCATAGGCGCTTCGCAATTGAATGAATTCCTCTTTTTGCTTGCTTAAGTCAAGTGTTTTTAACTTCTTAGCGTAAGCTTTTTTTATGGTCGGAAGATCACTATCACGATCAATTTCTAATGTTTGCCAATAATTCATACTAATAAACCATCAAACTCATCGAGATATTGCACAAGCTGTTCACATAATTTTTTTAAATCAATAGCACTAATATTATGTAATTTTGCTTTAAAATGACTAACAGTTTCTGCAAGCTGCATTTTATGATCACCTTGCAAATCAATATAAATTCGATCAGCACGAGCTAATAAGGTTTTGACAATCTCATCTTCAATCGGGTTGGTTTTTAATTTTGCTAATTTTTTGATAGAAGCTTGTTTTTCTTCATCGCTTAGTGTACTAGCGTTGTGTTCGATAATTTCTGTGCAAGAAACGTTGGCATGTTGCAGCATGCTCACTTCAATTTCAAGTAAACCATTAATATCATAACTGAAACGAATTTCCAAAACCTCACCTAACTTTAAGCCAGGCGGTAGCTTGAGAGTGAATTTACCAATTTTTATATTATTAATGGGATCCATGCTTTCGCCTTGATAAACCGTGACAATTAATTCTTTTTGGTTATCTTGAACCAAGGAAAAATACTGCGATTTACTGCAAGGTAAGGTAGTATTACGTTCAATAATAGGCACATAAATTTCTTGATTAGAGTTGTTTGCTAATGCTTTTGTGCCTAACGTATAGGGGCAAACATCGGTTAACACGCGCTCAGAAAAAACACTATTATTTTCACGTAAACCAATCATGTTACATGCGCCAAGAGCAACGATTTCATCCGGATTAAAGCCATGCAATGGGAATTTTTTAAAAAGTTTAGCAATAAGTTGTTTGAAAAAAGGCATGCGGGTTGCACCACCCACCAAGACAATATGATCAATTTTTTCAGGATCAAGTTGTGAATCGCGTAATGCTTGCATGATAGGTTGCTGGATCTTGTGAATTAAGTGTTCAGTAATGTGCTCAAATTTGTCGCGTGATAAATGATAAGTAAAAGCCTGCTGTTGGCAATGAAGTGCAATTTCTACAGATTGCTTATTGGATAATTGTCGCTTAACCATTTCTGCTTGTTTAAAAAACGTAGTGTACTCATCTACGCTAATCGGTAAATTTAAAGATTCAACCATATCGTTGATAATGGCATCGGTAAAATCTTTACCCCCCAGAAAATTATTACCAGCACTTGCACGAATTTCCATGATACCTTCAAATTGTTCCATAATAGAAACGTCAAGCGTACCGCCGCCAAGATCGACTACCATCACTTGGCTTTGATCATGTTCGTGGATTAAACCATAAGCTAATGCGGCTGCAGTAGGTTCATTGATGAAGCATTCTACTTTTAAACCAATCATTTCAGCGGCTTGTTGTGTTGCTTTGCGTTGTAATGCATTGAAATAAGCAGGGACAGTGATAATGGCTGCTTCAATATCTTCTTGGCAAAACGCTTTAGCATCTTCGATTAGTTGGCGTAATATCAAGGCACTTAGTTCTTCTGGGCGAAAAGTTTTATCGAGGAAATGATAAGTTTTATCTGATCCCAGTGAGCGTTTAAATTCGCTAACAGTTGTACCTGGGTGTGTAAACAAACGCTCGCGCGCGGCATCACCAACAAAGATGTTGTTTTTATCAAAACTAATAATAGAAGGTGTGATAAATTTACCAAAGGCATTGGGTATGAGCTGCGCTTTACCTGCAGCAAAGGTTCCAATTAAACTATTTGTTGTGCCAAGATCAATTCCAACTTTCATGACGATTACCAATATTTATTGTTATACAAAGTTACGTGGCGAAGTATATGTCGTGCGCCTTTGAAGATGTGACTTTTAGCATCTCATCTTGATGTCCGATGTGTATAGCAAGAATTAGGCTTGTGATCAAGGGTAATTTTTGCGTAGAGTGGAATTAAAGGGTTTTATAATAGGTGTATTATCAATATGTTACATAATAATACACCTAAATTGAAATTATCTTGTTATGTCAAAGCAATCCCAGCTCTTTCACAATATCACGCTCATGACGTAATTCATCTAGAGTCGCTTGGAATTTTTGCTGGCCGAATTCATTATGCTTAAAACCTTTAACCACACTAAACTGACCGTTTTCAACACGCGATGGGAAAGAGAAAATTAACCCTTCATCCACCCCGTAGTCACCTTGTGAGCAACTGCAAATTGAAAAATTGTCATCAATAGGGGTGTTGTGATGTAAATTATAAATCGAATCAATGGCAGCATTGGCCGCGCTGGCAGCAGAAGACGCGCCGCGCGCTTTAATAATAGCTGCACCGCGTTGTTGCACGATTTGAATAAAATCATTCTGTAGCCACTTTTCATCATTGATCACATCAGCAGCTGGCTTGCCCTTAATCGTTGCATTATAAAAATCCGGGTATTGCGTAGCGGAGTGATTACCCCAAATCACAATATTTTTAACCTCAGTCACATCAACACCCGCTTTCTTGGCTAACTGTGTACGTGCACGGTTTTCATCTAAAGCTGTCATCGCATAAAAACGAGAATTGGGCACATCGGGCGCATTGTTCATTGCAATTAAACAATTAGTATTGCAGGGATTACCCACGACAAAAACGCTAACATCATCAGCAGCGTTATCATTAATCGCCTTACCTTGCTTGGTAAAAATGCCGCCATTGATTTCCAATAAATCAGAGCGTTCCATGCCGGCTTTACGAGGTACCGAACCCACCAAGATAGCATGATTAATCCCATTGGCGGCCTTATTTAAATCAGACGTATAAACAATATTTTTTAACAAAGGAAAAGCGCAATCTTCCAACTCCATCACCACGCCTTCGAGTGCAGGAAGCGCGGCATCTAATTCTAAGAGTTGTAACTCAATTTCAGTATCAGGGCCTAACATTTGGCCTGAAGCAATGCGAAATAACAGAGCATAGCCAATTTGCCCTGCCGCACCAGTCACTAAAATTTTTGCTCTTTTTGGCATGAGATAACTCCAACGGATTGAATAAAGTTGCTAGTGTAAAGTGTATTTAAAAGCGAGTCAAAATAATTAGGACTTACGATAAACGTCGTCTTTTTGGCTGTTTTCAGGAGAGCGTATAAGGTACACTCACCAACTTTATGCTATGTAGTTTAGAAGATGTTACAACAAGCGATCCCGTTAAGTCTTTATATTCATTTGCCGTGGTGCGTGCAAAAGTGCCCGTATTGCGATTTTAATTCGCATAAGGCGCCAGATGTTTTGCCAGAAGATCATTATATTCAGCAACTATTGCAAGACTTGGCGCAGGATAGCCCATGGGCCAGTGGTCGTAACGTTTCAACTATTTTCATAGGTGGTGGTACACCGAGTTTGTTTTCAGGACGTGCTATGGCCCATTTATTGCAAGGAATTAAAACCAGGGTTGCTTGTGATGAAAACATGGAAATTACCTTGGAGGCGAATCCCGGCACGGTTGATCAAGCCAATTTTGTGGAATACTTTGCAGCAGGAATTAATCGTTTATCGATTGGTGTGCAAAGTTTTCATGATCAACATTTAAAAAAATTAGGGCGCATTCATAATCGTGATGCGGCAATAAAGGCTGTCGCTGTGGCAAAAAAAAGTGGCTTTAGTAATTTTAATTTAGATTTAATGTATGGATTGCCGCAGCAAACAACGCACGAGGCACTGGCGGATTTAAAACAAGCGATCGCATTGCAGCCAACGCATATATCATGGTATCAACTAACCATAGAGCCAAATACGTTGTTTGCCGTGAAAACACCTAGTTTACCCGATGATGAAAATGTGTGGGATATGATGCAACAAGGCCAACGATTGTTAACAGAGCATGGATATCAGCAATATGAAATTTCAGCTTATGCCAAAGCCAATAAACAATGCCAACATAATTTAAATTATTGGCGCTTTGGTGATTACCTAGGGATTGGTGCTGGTGCACATGCTAAAATTACTGATTGTAAAACCAATACAATTTTGCGTTATAGCAAAATAAAACACCCCAAACAGTATTTGCAGTGTGACAAGAATTTTTATCAAGAACAGCGCCAACTCACAAAAAGCGATCGCATTTTTGAATTCATGTTGAATGCATTACGACTGCATCAAAAAATTGATTTCTATTTATTTACCAGTACGACAGGCTTAGCGCTGAGTGACATTGAACCGCAATTAAAATTAGCAGCGCAACGTGAGTTGATAACGTTGACAGAGAGTGGATTTTATTTAACAGAGTTAGGTAAGCAATTTACAAATGATGTGATGGGATTATTTTTGCAAGTTTAAAGAGAGAGCGTCCTTGCTCAAATGTGTCCCTGTGCGAAATAATACGCATCCGTGTGTGAACCCAAATGGGTGGTCCTGAGCTAAATGAGTACAATGCAGTTATGATTTCCATATATCATGTGAATACTCTACAGGATAAAAAAATACATACAAGGAGGGTGTAAGCCTAATTCTGCAGGATTAATTTCATCGAAAAAATAAAATATATTAAAAATCAAGCAGTTAAAATAAATAAGCGCAAAAAATATACAATTTTAGTCGTGATCTTTGAGAGATCTCGCACAAATTATTAGGCAAAAAGGGCGGATCTTAGGTATCTAAACGTTGGATTTGCCCTTTATTTAACAAGATCCGTCCTTTTACTAGGTGGCTACTAAATTGCAAATAAGGTTGTTGCTGTAATTTTAATACAACCTGCTTAACCTGTTGAGTTAGATCGGCGTTTGATAAAAAAGAACCATATCGCATTAAATAAAACTGTTGCACAAACCATGCGACAGCATGTTCAAACAAATCACGCGGCAGCTGAAATACCAAAGTGGCATGACTAAAATTATAAAGGTAATAACCTAGCAAAGGAGAATTAATGGCTAAATCAGTGCGCAATCTGGGTAATGCGGCATGTGCTTGTAACGTAATGGGGGATCGCGCTGTGGCATTTACAGTTAAATTAATTTCAGGCCCTGCGCTAATTAAGCGGCTTAAAGCCCAATCTGGATTAGCGTTTTGTAACATTGCCCAACCTTGTGGTTTTAATTTATTCGCAGTGAACGTTTGTTTTATATTTTGATAACGATTTTTTTCAGTAAAAAATTGCTTTAAAAATAAAGTTTGCTGCATTTGTAAATTATTATCCACTAAAGATTGCGATAGTGAAAAATGTAACGTGTTTAAAGTATAGCGTTCCACCCATTCGAGTTGCTTTGCTTGCAAGGTGAGTTTCTTAACAATCCAAGCAGCGTGTTTAGTGTGAACTAATTGAGTTAATAATTGTAACTGCTGAATATGAAACGCATGCGCTTGTTGCCAATCTATTATTTGAGTTTCATTATTAATATTACCCGTTAATGACAATGTTAAAGAACCGGTTGCAACCGGATTTAAATTTTTCTGATTGACATAAATTTGATAAACCATTAACGCCTGCCCGAATTGCCAGTTGTTTGCGCTTTTAAAAATGGGCCCTTGCGTAATTTTTGCTGTTACTACAAATTGTGAAATACCAGCGTGCTTCAAGTACCTTGAATCACTTCGAATTATTAATTCAACGTTGGAGTGGCGCCAGCCTAATTGATCATGATTTAAACTCAGCGCAGTGTTTTTTTCAACGGTATTGAGTAAACTTCTTTTAATGATAGCACCAATTAATAGCGGCAGGCTGATTAACAGCACTAATAACAGTAAAGCAAAAAGCGTAAAAAATTTTTTCATTGAGTTCACAAAGATAATAGGGGATCAAAAAGATGAGCATCGCATCAGCAATTCCCGCTGTAGCTGGGAACAGCCATATTTGGGCAATCTCACGTTAAAAATTCCAAAAAATGTGCTCATTTATTATGTATAAACTCCGCTATTTTTTGGAATTTTTAACGTGACCTTGCCTCAAATCTGACTGTTCTTGAGTAATCAGACATTACGGCGGGAATCGCTAGCATCGCATAAGTTATTATAATAAGCTAGTAACTATTCAGTAAATTTAAACGTGAGTTTACTGAATAGTTACATAACAACTGTGGTTATTGCATATGCCAACCATGTGAGACTAATAACGATTGGCCTGTTAATGCATTGGTTGGAAAAGCAGCTAAGAATAATGCTGTTTCGGCAACATCGTTGGTGGTTGTGAATTCACCATCAACCGTTTCGCCCAGCATTACTTTTTTCACAACGTCTTCTTCGCTCATATGCAATGATTTTGCTTGTTCGGGAATTTGCTTTTCAACTAACGCGGTTTTAACAAAGCCAGGACCAATTAAGTTAGCGCGAATATTATGTTCAGCGCCTTCTTTGGCAATCGCACGCATTAAGCCCATTAAACCATGTTTAGCAGCAACGTAGGCACTTTTATTTTTAGAAGCTTCTACAGAGTGCACCGATCCCATAAAAATAATGCTGCCACCACCACTTTTGCTCATGGCGCGCATGCAAGCTTGTGAAGTTAAAAAACCACCAATTAAATGAATTTCGATGACTTTTTTCCATTTTTTTTCATCAAAATCAATTAATGGTGAAATAATTTGAATACCGGCATTGCTAACCAAAATATCGACTTGCCCGAATTTTTTAACAGTTTCAGCCACACCTTGATCAACTTGTTCTTTATTCGTCACATCCATTTCAACCGCAAGCGTTGGTTGTTGATATTTTTCAGCAATTTCAGCCGCAGTTTTTTTGGCTTCTTGCAAATTCAGATCAGCAATCACCACTTTACCATTGTGTTTAGAATACAGCTCAGCAATTTCACGCCCAATACCTTGCGCTGAACCGGTAATGATAGCCACTTTTCCTTTTAAATCCATGTTAGTCTCCTTTGAAATTTTTTAAGCCAAATAATCAAACGCCACTTCACCGTAGGGTAACGTTAAATCCGTGTGCAAATGCACTGCGCTAATGACTTTTTTAACCGGTAATAATGCCACAGGCGCTAAAGCATGTTGAAATAATTCCAACGAACCAGGTGAAGTCCAAGCACCTTTGATCTTTAGATCTTGCAAATAAAATTTTACTAATTCGCAAATGCGTGGCGTACCATCCACATGCGGAATTAATTTAATTAAAAAATTGGGTTGTTGCATTGATTCATAAATTTTATTTTGATCTAGCTCTTGGTATTTAAACCCCATAGTTGCTTGTGCGATTCTCATATCATTATAATCAAGTGTGCAGTTAATTGTATCAGAATGCACAGTTACTTTAGGTTTAGCCAATTTTTTGGGGAAGCCCCAAATTTCACGACCACCCGCAATCGGGGAATAGTCATCTAAATACATGACATGCGTGTAACTACCGGGTTTGCCATTATAACGAATGGGGATCACTTGGCCTGATTCACAGTAATTACCAAAACCACTTGAATCGGGCATGCGAATAAATTCGTATTTAACGATGGGATCGGTCACTTCCAACGGCTCTGGCACAATAGCCGCAAGTGCTTCAAGATCAGTTTCGTAAGTGAAAATAAAAAATTCGCGATTAATAAATTTATAAGGACCTCTTGGATACGCTACACTACAAATGGGCATCGCAAAAGCAGATTTAACTTCCTCCAGCGTCATAGGCATAAAGATTCTCCTCATCAAACATGTAAACAGAAATTCCTTGTTTTTTACAATCGGCGATCCAACGTGCTTGTTGGTTATAAATGAGATTGTTGGTGCAATCATAACCATCTTGCATACGACGATCGATCGAATGTTTTGAAAATTCGTAATCTTTGCTGTGCAATTCAGTGCCGGTAGGTGATTTATAAATCACGTGTGCAATGTGAATTGCAGTGGTACAACCCAAATGTAAAATTTCTTGTACTTCGGGATCGGCTTTTTGCTCAGGGGTTAATTTGTCTTCTAATATTGAAATGGCACGACGTAAATTATGACGTGTCATGTGTAATTGCGTGTGGCGTTGTGAATGACTCGCATAACGAATATCTTTAGCACGCTCTAATACACCATCAAGGGAATGTGGTGCAACACCCGCCGCACTAAAATTATCAATCATAAAAACTAACGTATCCATTTCAGGAATATCATCCAATACTAAACTTAAAGGCGTATTCGAATGCACGCCACCATCCCAAAAATATTTACCATTAATTTTTACTGCCGGAAAACCCGGTGGAAGTGCACCACTGGCCATGACATGTTCTGGGCCAATTTGCATGCGTTTGTTATCAAAATACAATAAACGACCATTTGCGACATCAACTGCACCCAAACTTAAACGAATTTTGCCATGATTAAGATATTCAAAATCGATTAATTCACACAAAGTATCATATAGGGGGGATGTATCATAAAAACTAATTCTATCAGGAGTATCGCTTTGTATTAACCAAGGACTAATGGCTTTGGGCTTAAAAAAACCATCAATACCTAACATCACACTTAATTGTGAGCTGTAATGATTGTGCCATTTCGGTAAGTGAAAATCATAAAACCATTCTAACATACCGGTATCGAGTGAAATTTTTTGCCAAAATAATTTTAATTTGAGTAGGCGATCTTCGGGGGGGTTGCCGGCAATAATTGCAGCATTAATCGATCCAATCGAAACGCCGCACAGCCAATCAGGGTGATAATTGTGTTCAAATAAAGATTGATAGGCACCGACTTGAAAAGCACCTAAGGCACCGCCACCTTGGAATACATAAGCTATGCGTTTATATCCGTCGCGTTGTTCTCGTGTTGTCATGGGCACTCCTTGCTTTTGATCCATCATAAACTTATTTTTGCTTCAGGCCAATCTGAATTATAGCGAATGGTTTTTTACAGGCGCAAACTTCAGTGATACGCCATCTTATAGTGTGATTTAAAATCCAACTGTGGCAAGAGCATGCTTGCAATTTGTATGGCATCTTGATCGCGTTGTTGAAAGTTCTGGCGAAAAAGCCTGGGATCGATGCTATAAGTTTGTACGTTTTGGTCACAATAAGCATATTCAACTTGCTCTTGCAGTTTATAGGCTTTTTGTTTTGCATCAAACGTATAGTTTAGTGTGATATAACAACGCGCAACAGGATTATTGATTTTATCCGCAAGGTTAATCGTTACTGAAATATCGGAATTAAAATAGCGTTTGTGTGTGGTAATATTCATGCTTGAAATCGCTTTATTAATCACTTCAGTATAGTATAGACAAGCTGTACAGAAAGGTGGGGTTTGATTGGATATCAGTAATTCCCGGCGTGATGTTGAATAACTCAAGAACGGTCAGATTTGAGGCA
>CAYGTS010000020.1:0-26830 GCA_964352905.1 uncultured Legionellales bacterium
TTTCGCCGTTTTTAGCCCAAATATGGGCGTTCCCTGCTACGGAGTGAGTAGTTACCTTTATTTTTTCAATTGTTATTTGCGCTTGTTATAACAGCCATCATTAAAATGCCCTCACCCAGTTTTTGGCATATTCAACAATCCTATGACAATGTTTTTGGCAATATGGTTAGATTTGTGCTTGCCGGAACAGTGGCAACTATTAGCAGTAGTTTTATCAATGTTTATGCGATTTCAAAATGGAAAATTTTAATGAAAGGAAAACATTTTTGGTTGCGTAGTATTGGTGCTTCAGCAATTGGTGGGTTTGTGTTAATTACTGCCATTATTTTGTTTGGTTATTTAGGCACATTAAAGCTTAAAGAAGTGATGGTGATGTTTTTATCAATATACACGCTAGAGTTAATTTATGCCTGTTTATTAGCTTGGCCTGCGTGGATTTTAGCAGGTTTTCTTAAAATAAAAGAACAAGTTGATGTTTACGATTTGAATACAAATTTTAATCCTTTTAGCATGAAATAATAGTGATAGGAGTGAATATAATGATGCAAGGAATACGTGCAAATTATTTTGCCGCATTGGGTTTAAAACGACAGCACCAAGGTGGTTATGTTAAGCAGTTTTATCATTCACCAGAAAAAGTTGAGGATGCTTCTAAAGCTCAACCCGCAGTTAGCACGGGCAGTTATTTATTTTTAGACTTTAATCATCATTTAACTTGGCAAAAATTACCTTCTGATGTCATTTTGCATTGCTACCAAGCAAGCAGCCCTGTTTATGTGCATGTGATTGATGAAAAAGGGGAATATAAAAAAATTATGTTAGGTAACCCATCGGTAGTAGATGGCGCAATTTTTATTGCAACTATTCCGGCAAATAGCTATTTTGCTGTAGAGGTCTCTGTGCAAAATCAATTTGCTTTTCTGGGTACCACTGTATTTCCTGGGTTTGAAGAAGTTGATTTAAAGCTCCCAGAAAGAGAGAAATTTCAAAAGCATAGCGAAATTATTCAGAGACTTTCGTCACGAAAAGAAAAAAATGATATTGATTTTAGCGCATACCAATTATTAGCAGCTCAGACTGAAAGAACAGCTGAACAATACATTCAATTGCTTAACTTGGAAAAGCATATTGAAGGTCCGTGGTTTAGTTTAGTTTACAAATCAAAGCAATCAGTGATGCCACTTGAGCCACGTTATGCAAAAAAATTTACAGAAGAAACTGAATCAAAGCGGGCAGCAGAAGCGCCAATTCAGCGTAATGCGGGCAGCCTGATTTATTTTTTAATTGAAAAAGATATTTTTTCAGAATTTCATATCTTAAAATCAGATGAAACTTGGCATTACTACGATGGTGGTAGCCCGATATATCTGCATGTTATAGATGAAAAAGGTGATTATAATCAATATATTTTAGGGAATCCAGCTGTTACTGAAGATGCAAGTTTTACTCTCACGATCAAAGCGGGTTGGTGGTTTGCAGCAGAGGTGGCAGATCAAAATTCATTTGCACTAGCGGGTTGTTCTGTGGCACCGGCTTTTGAATATGAAGATTTTATATTAGCGGATAGGGAAGAATTAATTAAACAGTTTCCACAGCATCGTGAATTGGTTATTCGATTTACACGTGAAGATTTGAATAAAAAAAAAGAAGATGGTAAAGAAAAGTCTCAAGCAGAAATCTTAGTAGCACAAGGTGTTTTTTCAGGAAATGCAAGAACGGAGAACCGTGAAAGAGAAGCTAAGCGGAAGCCAACAGATCAAGCGCATGCGCCAAAACTCAGAAGTTTTAAGTCTGATTGTTAATTTGCCCATGCCTTGCCTAACTCAATACCAATTAGCAAGGCATCTTGAGTTGCAAAGCCTTTTAAGTCTTTAAACTTTGCGATAATTTCGGGTGCGGAAAGTAGCTCAACTTTATTAGATAGGGTTGGTTTAATAGTGAAATAAACTTGTTTAGCAAATCGATCATAGGTTCTAGTTAAAACTTTCTGTAAAATAGTATTTGGTTGTTGTGGTAGGAAATCGACAATTTTTTGTTGATCTTCTTCGCTGAAATTTTCAAAAATGCTTTTATTTTTGAATAATTCGATAGCAGATATTTTAGTGAATAAATTTTTACCTGATAATTGCACAGTAAAAGTCATATTTTCGTTTTGATCAAGAAGTGGGCATTTAACAATTTTTAAGGAGGGATTGGCGGAATTAACTTGTTCAATAAGACGATAGTTTTGAATAACCCAGTTTGCGTAAACAGATATAAGCTGGTGCAATTTCCCTTTCATTTTAAACGTTCTCCCTATTTAGTTGGTTTGAATAAATGTGATCATTCTAGCATTTCTTCGGAAAAAAGAAAGCACTAAACTTTTTAGGTGTAGGAGAAAAGTTAAAATTTACGCTTTATTATTGAGCGGGGATAAAAATGACAAACGGCATAATTACAATGGGCCAAAAAGAAGTCAAAATTTTGTATATTTCGCTCATATTCATCTCACTTTATCTCACAATCAATCCACCTAATTTTCTACTTTTAATTTTGCAACTTTTGAAAATTCTTTTTGATTATTGGTTACCAGAATTAATTTCATGGCTAAGGCATGTGAAGAAAGCCAAAGATCATTGTTATCAATGGGTTTACCTTTTTTTCTAAATTACGGCGAATTTCACCATAATGGTTAGCTGCATCAATTGGTAGGGGTAGAGAGGGAATAAAGCGAGTTAATTCTTCTAAAAATTGCATGACTTTTTTGTGCGTCGTGATATAGTTCACCATAAGTAATCATTGACATGCCCACACTACCAATACTTAATTTTTCAAACTTGTTTAATACGCTAACAATGTGATTTTGCAACGCACGCTGAGCTGTTTTGATATTAAAAATCAATTAGTCAAAATTCACTCATGCGTTTGAACAACAACGAGCCTCATCTGAAAAAACACTTGATTCAGCAAGCATCACACCTTAAAAAATGCCTGTATTGCTAATTTAGACACCTGTCTGACGACAGGTTAATTCAATAGTATCTATTCAGTAAACTTAGCTGTGAATTTACCAAGAACGTTCAGATTTGGTGATAAAAATAGCGAAAATATTTTTGAGAAAGCGCAGTGTATGAGTTATACATGAGCATTTCGATAAAAGATTTTCGCTATTTTTAGCCCAAATATGGACGTTCCCATCTACAGGGTGAATAGTTACATTCAATATTTACTAGGATAGTTGTCATCACCATGGGTTTTAAGCTTTTTCACAGTATGAGGCGATAGTTATCATTGGGCATACCCTGAAAAGGCATAGCTTTCATGTTAATCAAATATATTTTTATACACGAAAAAGAAAATAAAGATTTCCAATAAAATTAAAATTAAATAAATCCACAGTAACTGAAATAAATTTGTGATATTCACATGGCTAATAATAAAAATACCTAATGAAGCAATGAGCAATAGTATTGAGGCTTGTATTGCCATAGAAACACCAGCACTTTCTGGAAATTGCTTTAGATTAGCTCCCATAATATTAGAAAATACTAAACCAGCACTAATACACATTAAAATAATTGGTAACATGATGCTAAGTAGCGATAATTCACAGAAAACAGTGAATATAAATGCAACTAGCAAAGCAACTACAAGAATTAAATAACCTACATAGCACACTTTCTTCGGCTGTATATACCGCAGCAACATTCGATTAATGGTTGCGCCTATTAAGTAAAAAGCACCAACAACCAACGCAGTATTGCCATACGTAATCGCGGTTTTATGTAATACATTTTCAACAATAAAAGGGCCTAACGTTGGATATAGCATTAATTGTATTTGAATCAAACCAGATATGATGACTCCTGCCATAAATTTTTTATGCGCAATAACTGATAATGATCTTGAAAAAATATGCGTTATGATTAAAGGCTGTTTTTGTGGAATGCTCTCTTTAACAAAAAGAAAAAGAAATAATGTTAGAAAAGCAGCAATAACAGTCAACGCAACAAAATTGGCTTGCCAACCAAAGGTATGTTGCAATATTCCTCCGATAAATGGTCCGATAATAGGACCTGATCCATAGCCAATGGATAAATACAGTATGGCAATCTGATAGCGCGGCCCAGTAATATTATCAATCACCAATGCCCTGCAACCTACCGTAATCGAGGAAATAGCAAAACCTTGAATAAAGCGAGCTAACATTAGTTGATCGATTGTATGACACCAAGGTGTCCATGCACAGGCAATAATATAGATTAAAAGGGTAGGCACTAATACCTTTTTTCTGCCGATACTATCTATCAAAATCCCAAACAGTAAAGCACCAAATGTCCAACCCAGCAAAGTTATTGAAATCGTATTCTTAATTGCCATGACAGAACTATTAAAGTAATCTGCTATAGATGGCATCGATGGCGAATAAATATCTACGTTAATTCCAGCTAAAAAATTAAGTAATGGTGCTAAAATCACAATGAATGACAGATAGGCGCTTTTATTTAATTTAATAACCGGATCATCTAAAAATTTTTTCATAAAATACCAATATGTGTCGCTATTCTTTACTATTGTTCAGGAGTAACTACTCACTCCGTAGCAGGGAACGCCAAATCTGAACGTTCTGGTAATTATAAATCTAAAAGGGGTGAGCAGATACGTTCAGGATTTCATTAAATAAGTGAATGAGAAACTGTCGATCTGATTTTTTTAGGTTCGAAAAAAAAGCTTTATCGATTCCTTCTACCTGCTTCACTAATTTTCTTGTTAGTTTTTTTCCTTGGCATGTCATCTCAACCAGTTTAGCACGTGTATCATTGGCATGTTCATGGCGTTTAATTAGATCTAATGAGGCTAATTTTTTCAAGGCAGCTGAGACCGTCATTTTATCTAATTTTGTTTTATTCACCAAAAATGATTGTATTGGTGATTTTTTTGCTTCTTCACACCAAAGCAAAACAGCTAAAATTACAAACTGAGCGTGTGATATGCCGTATGGATCAAGCACATCTTTAATGTGTCTTTGCCAAGTGATAGACACTTGCCATAACAAAAAACCAGGACTTTCTTCTGGAGTATCGAAGCTAAATGATATACTCGTCAATTGCTTTTCTCGCGTATTCTACTAAATTATCTGTCTGTTTTTCTACTCCTTGTGCCAATTTTTTTGCCACAAGTGTTACCCATAAAAATGTGAGCGGGCCTTTCATGGTAATAGTATTGGTAATTCTAACTCCACCAGGAATATCCTCAATTTCATGCGCATCATACATAACCGCACCCAAAAATTTACAGTAGTCAGTAAACTTGAAGTACGGAAGCACTTCAGATAGGAACAAACGAACTTCTATGCCTCCTTTAGGTTTTAAAATGAATTGATTTCCTTTATCAAAACTATCTGTAACCGCACAATATTCTAGTTCAGTATCCCATTGAGGCCAATGAACCGGATCAGCCCAGGCGTTCCAAATGGCTTCTTTAGTAACATGTTGATATTCTTTTGAAAAAGTTTTTATCCACATAGCTGGCTACCTCATATAGTAAAATCGCATACTATATTGGAGTTGGCTATAAATCAATACTCAATCTAGTTGAAAAACTATTTAATTAGCGTTTTTCCTCTTCAACAGATTAGGAACTATAGAAAGCATTTGATGAAAAAAACGGTCGCTATTCACCATGTAGATGGGAACGCCAAGTCTGAAAGTTCCTGGTAACTTCACAGTTAAATTTGCTGAGATATACTCAACAGGATCTCATTTTGCGACGAGGCGTGCGCGCTGTTTGCTAGCTGCGTGTATAGGTAATACGAAGAGCCACTAAACAAGCGCGCCGCATGAAAGCCGAAGAGAGTATAGAGACACTTTTTATATTTTTAATGCATCATCCTATAATTCAATGACCACATGATCCACAACGAACCGCCAATAATGACAGTTAAGATGACAATGCTTAAAATAAAAGACAGAACATTCATGCGTGCTTGTGGCGTGCTGGTGTTTAAGCGTAAAAAGCAAAGCACTTGTACAAAAAATTGAATGAATGCTGATCCAAACACAATCCAAAGTCTGGCTGGGTGAGAGAAATGGCCGTAAATCACCGCTGCAAATGGGATCAGAGTTAAGATGATACACAATACAAAACCCGTTAAATAAATACTGAATTTCTTTTGACCGGTACCATAATCGGGTGTGATGTGATGATGCGTAGAGTTCATATTATAACACTCCCATTAAGTATACGATTGAGAATAAGAAAATCCACACGATATCGAGGAAATTCCAAAATAAACCCAAATAAATTAAACGGCGTTTCATGTTGCTATCAAGATTAAAAGCACTCACTTGCACTATAGTTAATAAAATCCACAATAAACCAAAGCTAACGTGTAAACCGTGTGTGCCAACCAACGCAAAGAAAGCGGAAGCTGCGCCACTGGTGTGCCAGCTATAACCTTCTTGTGCCAGATGAATAAACTCATTTACTTCCATGAACACGAAGCCTGCACCTAACAGAAATGTTAAAATTAACCAAAATTGCAAACCAAAACGTTTACTACGGTTAGCGCTCAAGATCCCTAGCCCAAAGGTAAAGTTACTGCCTAAGAGTAAAAAGGTTTCACCCAACACATACCATAAATCGATATGATCTTTGAGTTGTGGGCCAAACGCACCAGGGCGATGCAAGACTAAATAGGTAGCGAATAAACTCGCAAACAAGATACAGTCAGTTAAAATGTAAAGCCAAAAACCAAAAACATCGGTTGCTTCACTGTCATGATGATGAATAGCTATTGCATTACTCATGAGCTACTGCCTCCTTAAAATGAGCGATTTCTGTTTGTTTAACGATTGCAGCGGGAATATGATAATCAATATTGCGATTAAACGTTCTGCCAATCACGGTTGCGATGACACCGATGATACCCACGATAGCGGGAATCCACATATGCCACACCATGGCAAAGCCAAAAATACCGGAAAATATCGCAATGATAAAGCCTGCCGGGGTATTTTTAGGCATGTGAATATCATGATAATCTAGCTTTTCAGGATGTTGTGGCCCAATTTCCTGGTGCTTTTGTTTATCTTCCCAAAATTGATCAATGCTGTGCACGGTTGGGATCTCTGCGAAATTATAAACAGGTGCAGGAGAGGAGGTCGCCCATTCAAGGGTGCGACCATCCCATGGATCACCGGTTGTATCGCGTAGCGCAACACGATTTTTAAAACTGACATAGAGTTGCAAGATTTGGAAAACGATGCCAATAAAAATCAATGCGCTACCAATTGCCGCAATAATAAAATAGGGTTGTAGCGCAACATCGCTGTAGTGATTTAAACGACGCATTACACCATTTAAGCCTAAAATGTAGAGTGGCATAAAGGCAATGTAAAAACCACTAACCCAAAATGCAAACGCCCATTTACCCGTTTTTTCATCAAGCCTAAAGCCAAAGGCTTTGGGGAACCAATAAATAAAACCAGCAAAATAACCGAATAACACACCACCAATAATCACATTATGGAAGTGTGCGACCAGGAATAAGCTATTGTGGGTTTGGAAATCAACCGGTGGAATGGCCATTAACACCCCTGTCATTCCGCCAATTGCAAAAGTGGTGAAAAAGGCGATAACCCATAGCATTGGCGTGGCTAAGGTAATGCGACCTTTATACATGGTGAATAACCAGTTAAAGATTTTAACACCGGTTGGTACGGCAATAATCATGGTAGCGATACCAAATGCGGCATTCACATCACCGCCAGCACCCATGGTGAAGAAATGGTGTAACCATACGATAAAAGATAGCACCGTGATAACGGCAATCGCGTAAACCATAGTAGTGTAGCCAAATAAGCGTTTACGGCTAAAGGTAGCAACCACTTCTGAGAAAATACCAAAGGCTGGTAGCACCAGAATATACACTTCAGGATGACCCCAAGCCCAAATCAGGTTAATATACATCATCATATTGCCGCCAGCATATTGCGTGAAAAAATGCATATCAAGATAACGATCAAGGGTGAGTAAGGCCAACGACACGGTTAACACAGGGAAGGCAAGTGCGACTAAAATCATTGCGCACAAGACAGACCAAACGAAAATAGGCATTTTCATTAAGGTCATGCCAGGGCAGCGCATTTTTAAAATGGTCGCGATGAAGTTAACTCCACCGAGCAAGGTGCCAACACCGGCGATTTGTAGTCCCCAAATAAAATAATCGACCCCAACGCCCGGGCTATATTGTAGCTCTGAAAGCGGTGGATAGGCGAGCCAACCGGTTGCCGCAAAGTTGCCCACAACCAAGGAAACGTTGATTAACATTGCCCCAACGAAAGTCATCCAGAAACTGAAATTATTCAGGTAAGGGTAAGCAACATCGCGTGCGCCAATTTGCAAGGGCAAGACCATATTCATTAAACCAAACATAAAGGTCATGGCAACGAAAAAAATCATGATAACGCCGTGTGCCGTGAAAATTTGGTCATAGTGTTCAGGTGGTAAATAGCCCAGATGACTACCTGCTGCAATGGCTTGCTGCGAACGCATTAGTACGGCATCAGAAAAACCGCGTAATAACATCACACCAGCCAGTAACATATACATGATACCGATTTTTTTGTGATCAATTGTAGTAACCCATTCTGACCAAATGTAGCCCCATTTTTTCATCGCAGTTATGGTGATTAGTGTGCCAAACAAAACGATGGCCATAAAAATACCCGCGCCCATGATAATAGGGGTATCAAAAGGAATAGCGTCTAAGGTTAATTTACCGAAAATAAGATGTTCTAGCATAATTGTTATTCCACAGTTGTAGCTGATTCCCAGGTTGGGTGTTCAGCGCTATGATAAGATTGAATAATTTGTGTGAATAGGCCTGGTTTAACCCCAGCAAACACTTGCATCGGTGCGGCGATTTTAGGTTCGCGCAAGTTGCGATACTGTTCGTTATCCAATTTTTGCGTTGATTGTTTGATTTTTGTAACCCATTTAGCGAAGTCTTCATCCGTGACTACATGCGTTATAAAATGCATATCAGAGAAGCCATCACCGTTGTATTGAGAATTTAAACTCTTAAAATTACCCAGTTCGGTTCCGACTAAATGCAAACGTGTGCGCATGCCAGCCATGGTATAAATTTGGCTGCCTAATTGTGGGATAAAAAAGGCACTCATTGGTACGTTATCGGAAGTTAAGAAAAATTCTACTTGGCGATCTTTGGGGATCGTTAACGTATTTAAAGTAGCAATATTTTGCTCTGGATAAATGAATAACCAATTCCAGGGGAGTGCAACGACATTCACTTCTAGCGGTTTGCCAGGCACATCAATTCTACGATAGGGATCGAGTTTATGCGACATGTGCCAAGTCATGATGCCTAAAATAACAACAATCACACACGGCACACCCCACCAAATCACTTCAAGAAAAGTATTGTGGCTCCAATTGGGGCGATAGTCTTTGCCACTACGCTTATGATGATAGCGATAAATGAAGGCAAAGCTCATGATAATAACCGGGATGACTACGATTAGCATGAGGGCCAAGGCATCGAATAGTAATTGGCGCTCTTGAAAGGTAATGATCCCTTTGGGGTTTAATACCCCCGTGGCTTCATTACAAGCGACTAAAAAGAAAGGTAGCAATAGCGATAATTTGCGTAAATGTCGTTTCATCATGAATTTCTCAATGATTATCAGTTGTTATTAGTAAAAGCCTAGTACTGCACTAGGGGTGCCAAAAACCCCACATATAATAGGAGTAAACCCAGCATAAGTCCAAATAAACTGAACAAAGGTGGGATCTTATCCACGTGGCGTTGCATGGTTTTTTTCCAATGTGTTGCAAACAGCACGCGATACGCGCCCGCAAACACCATGAGCAAACCAACTAAAGTGACAACTAATTGCCAATCGGCATGAAAAACAGGTTGATGCATTAAGGCTAACAACCCAAAAATAATGGGTAAAACTCCACCCATGATGTAGCCGGCTTCATCTTTAACCATGTTTTTAGCCATGGCTTTGGCGTCATCCAAGTTGAATAAGATGCCCAAGGCTAGCAAAACGGAAATGATACCAAACCACCTTGCGTAGACAATATATGACATCATGACTAACACCTCCTGCTGTGAAATCGTTAGCATTAGACAACATCATAGCGAAAAACGCAACGTTAACTTGCTAAAAATAAGCGGGAATTGTGGTTTGGTTTTAGCGACTTTTAGGCAGCAATTCCCGGTGTAGCGAGGAACAGCCATATTTGGCGATAAAAGATTTTCGCTGTTTTTAGCCCAAATATGGGCGTTCCCATCTACAGGGTGAATAGTTACAATTAGTCGCTATCGAAATTACGGGTATAACGACATTCTTGCTTATCATTAGTGAGTAAAATGCCGATTGACCATGTGCTTTTATCGTCGTTTTTACCTAAAACAGCAACTTGGGATAGCTTGTAGTTTACTTCAGCACCACCTGTAGTAGTCAAGACAATATTGTTATCTGGCATGCCATTATTATGATATTGAACAGTATAAACCTTATAGAGATCTTCCCATATGAAAGGAATGCTTGAAACAAGGTTGTCACCAACTTGGATATCAGCAACGATGTTTGCTGGCGCTGTTCCTTTCGCATAATAGAAATCATTCTTGTTCAAATCTAGCGTGACAGTACTAGGTTGGCAGCTGTTTGATGAATCAGCTGTTTATAGTTCCAAAGTGAGTGTTTCAGCAGAGGCTAAGGTAGTTAAAGAAGTTAGTAATAGTAGAAATAATAAACGCATGACCAACCCCCTTTGTTTATCTGAATATTCACATCATACACTTTTGGGATAAATTTTGCACAATACTTTTCACTGTTAAAGCGCTTAAATTGAATCTTTACTAGGAATTTAATTAATTTTCATCCAGTTAGAAATTTTCTTGAGATTGCTATAATTAACTAAAATTATTAAAGATAATAGTAACTACTCACTCCGTAGCAGGGAACGCCAAATCTGAACGTTCTGGTAAATATAAAGCTAAAGGGGGTGGGCAGATGCAGATAATAAGGGTAAAAATTATGCCTAGCGAGACAAGGAAAAACAGGGCGTATAGCCGTGCTCCATTATTTTTTCCTATACAGACACCAGATGAAACTGAAACTGAAAAAGAACAAACTACTAAAACCTTAGCTAAACAACCAAAGAGCTTCCTTTTTACAGATGCAAGGGTATTGTCATCTTTGTTATTGCCAAATGCTTTTGAAAATGTCATTGCTTGCGCAAACCGATTACTTGCAGATTATGACCGTAAAACAAAAAAGCAAGTAGCAACGTTACATGCCGCCTTATTTACATCTTTAAATTCATCTGGTGAAACATTATATGCTTGTTTGGTAAGGTTTGTGAAATCCTTACCAAATTCGCAACAAAAACAATGGAAGAAAGGACTTTACGCTTTATTGCTGCGGGCAATATCAACTATGACCAGTGATCAACATCTTGATCCTTACTTACAAGTTTGTGGTGAAAAAACACCAACATTAGAAAATATTAGCACTTCATTGGGCATGCCATATCTAAGTGCTGAGCAACTCCAGCAGTGTATTCATATAAACCATCTTAGTGCTTTGCAAACACATGTAGATGAAAAAGGTAACATTAGTTTGCCAGTGTTAATAAAAGCACTTACAGAAAATCGTTTTTCTTTTGAAGGAATGCCAGAAGAAGAGATGGAAATGATGTTTGGTGAATTAAACGAAAAATTTAGGATTCATTTCTTAACTGATACAACTTCACAAGATGAGTGCCAAGTAATCAGTGAAATAAATTTACAGCATCGCCCAAGAGCAGCAAGCGCAGCTTAAATAATGTTTTCATACTATACTCACAGGATTTGATTTTGCGGCACGCGCGCTGTTGATCAGCGAGACAAGTGCGCAACAAAGCCGAATAGTATAGTCGTTATATGAGAAGGATAAGAAAAATGCCAAAGAGTGCTAATCAAACACCCCAAAAAACAACGAATAGTAATATTCGGTTACTATTACAATTGCTTCTTAGCCAACAAGAAGAAATTATTAAATTTTTTAAAACTAAGCAACCTGATATTAAGATTGAAAGTTTTTACCACTTATTATTTCTTTTAAAAGCAAAAAGCGGCAAAACTTTATATGAAACATTCAGTTTAGTAATTGCAAAACTATCTGCAGAAAAACAAGCAAAGTATAAATTTTCTCTTTATTTACTGGCTATAGAGGCTATTTTAAATAAACCTGAAAAAACATTAATAAGTAATATACCAGCGATTCTTTTGTCAACAGTAACAAAATCACAGATGCAGCATTGTTTAGCGCCGGTAAATGAGGCTGAATTAAATGAAAGCGATATTATGTTGTATAATGATCTGCAAAAAATCACTACTGAAATTAATTTAGAAAAGTTAATAGATCTACTAATTCAGCATAAAAAGCAGTTAAATTTATTGTTAATTACAGATCAAACAAAACAAAAAGTGATGCATTCAAATTCAACTATGGATATTGTGATTTATAATTTGGGTTGCTGTTTAGCTGGGTTGCAACATAGAAAGTTACTTAAAGCTGGCCCACATTTTTATGAATATCCAGCGATTAGAAATACGCACTTTAAAATACCCACAATAAATCAAAAACAGATTGTAGAATGTTTGCAAGGTATAACCAGCGATCAACTTAAAACTGAAAAAGACAAAAAATTATATAGGCGTTTAAGTAGGGCAAAATATTTAAGTTTGAGAGATATAAGTTGGTTATGCTTAAGGCTTTCTAGAAATAGAAAATTACTTACTGAAGAAGGAATGTCTTTAGTATTGGATTCAAAAGATCCTTTAGATCTAGCCATTTATAATATAGGCCGTGAGTTAGTGAGTAAACCTGAACACAAATTAACCTTACAGCGCATTGAACAGTTTGAACAGTTGGCGAAATTATCATCGCCAAGGCGCACTACTGCCCACAGATTTTCAGCAGGGCTACCAGAAAGGCCCAAGCCCTTTTGTGATATAGTTCGTCCTAGAGCAAGTAGTGCTGCATAAAAATTTTGTAACTATTCAGTAAATTTCAAGGTGAATTTACCAAGAATGTTCAGATTTGGCGATAAAAGATTTTCGCTGTTTTTAGCCCAAACGCCAGTCCTCTTGATAAGCGGGGATCAGGGCGTTCACAGCTACAGGGTGAATAGTTACCAAAATTTTAATAATGAATTTAACAAAATAATAAGAGAGAGAGTCATGTTTTTTTCGGGAAAGATTAATTTCGAAATATTAAAGAACAAATATCCAGATGCTTTTGCTTGTCCTAGTTTTAAAAGGGCTAATCAAAGTGGTTTATTGCAACCCAGTCAAGCTTTATTTTGTTGTGATTGTCATGAGGGAGATCAAGCAGCTCCTCATGTTAATGTTTTGTTACTTGCACAAGATACTATTGCAAAGACTGTAACAGTATATCCTGAATATAGCACCGAAGTAATTAAGTTAGAGAATAGGGTTACTCTAAAATTTAACCCAATAATAGATAAAGCGCCATTTTATCGAATTGATTCTTTAGAAAATTTTATTGAACTATTACTTCAGCAAGATAATCTATTAAATATATTAAAATGTCGCTTTGCTAATTTATTTATTTTAAACAAAGAAGATTTAAAAAAACTAAATTATGAAATAAGTCATAATAATCAGCAGGCTGTATTACTACTTGGGAAGGAGGGAAATTATCAACCCTATTTAGTGTGCCAAGATGAAAATAATCCTAAAAAAGTGATTATTTATGATAAATTTCAACAAGCAGCGCCTACCAGTAGGGCATGTTTACCTTCTTTACAGCCTACAACAAATGCAGAAGAATTTGCTTTAAATTATGATGATTTTACTACTTTCGTAACAGCCAAAGCTACCTTGAGTAAGGACGATACTGGCTACACGCAATCTCATTTAACTTTATGAAATAAGTAGTTGCTCACTCCGTAGCAGGGAACGTCCATATTTGGGCTAAAAACAGCGAAAATCTTTTATCGAAATGCTCATTTATAACTCATAAACTGCGCTTTCTCAAAAATATTTTCGCTGTTTTTATCGCCAAATCTGAACGTTCTTGGTAAATTCACCTTCAAATTTGCTGAATAGTTACGAATAATTTTGTAAATCATGAGCACCAGTTTGGGTCACAATTTAACGAAACTAAAAAAATTGTTGCGGATAAATGGGGTTATATTCAAGCCATAGATTATCATAAAATTTTTGAGTACGCTAAAGATAATAACTTAGTGATTAAAATTCTATTTCGCCCTGGATTTTTTATTGCCACGGGGGAAACGGTTTGCGTGGTTTATGCTGCTAAAGCCATTAATGATCAAGTTGATACTATTTGTTTAACGGCGATTCAGGTAGGCGATCGTCGTTCGGTGGTACAAGATATGGAATTTGGTTTTGAGCAATTAACCGAAATTGCCTTGCGCGCATTATCGCCTGGGATTAATAATCCTGATACTGCGTTTCATTGTTTGGATCGTATTAAACAAGCGATTATGGTGTTAAAAGATAGATCGTTGTTATCACATGTGGTTGCTGATGATGAAGGGCAGGCACGCATGTTGCGTGATTGTGCTGATTATGGCGATGTGGTGCGTGTTACCATTAAACGTATTCGCCAATTTTCAAAAAATAATATTATTGTCACAAAACGGTTATTAACTGTGATTGAAACCTTATTGCAACAGTCTTTGCCGCGTCAATTACGCGAGGCGTTACTCATTGAAGTTGAAAATGTAGAGTTGGATGTTGCTGATTCTACGTTAAATAAACACGATAAAGCAGAAATTAACACGTATTATAACGAGCTAATGGCGATATCGGCGTTGTAATTAGTGATGAGCTTAAAGGCCATGCCCCACTCTCTTGAGTGGGGTCGGCAATCACAGCAAAGTTAGCTACTGGATTTTATTGCAGCTATAAGTAACATTGAGTGGCAACCAGTAATCATTGTTAATATGATAACTAATGCTACCTGTTGTTGTTGCGTTAATGGTTAAAAACGGGTTAGCTTGCAAATTCTCAGTACTTGTTACAGTAATGCCAGCAGGTGAGGTAATGTTTTTTATTGAGAGCTTGTAAGGTTTTTTCGTGGTTGTGCTGGTGCAGGTATAAGTGCCAGGTGCAGTAATGTTCGTTTCAATTGTACGATCAGTATTGCCATCAATTTTATAGCTACAAGTATTGTTAATACCGCATAATTCAAGTGGGCTAGCTAATGACACTAATGGTGTTGCGATAGCGAAAAGGGCGAGGGTTGCTATTTTTTTCATAATGATTCCTTGTTTATTGTTTGTTAGGGTGTCTTTCTGTGTAAGAAAGCAATTTCATCCTAGAGTTTTTAGAATGTATTGTCAAGCCAGCAGCTATTTTAAAAATGCTCACGTGGCGCATCACTCATCCTGCTCTAAGAAACTGCGCAATTGCTCTGATCGTGAAGGGTGACGTAATTTACGTAAGGCTTTGGCTTCAATTTGCCGAATGCGCTCGCGCGTTACATCAAACTGTTTCCCCACTTCTTCGAGTGTGTGATCGGTATTCATATCAATGCCAAAACGCATGCGCAATACTTTAGCTTCGCGCGGTGTTAGGCTTGCTAAAATTTCACGGGTGGCTTCGCGTAAGCCTTGGGTTGTCGCAGAATCAAGTGGCGCTAGAATTGTAAAGTCTTCAATGAAATCACCTAAGTGTGAATCTTCATCATCGCCAATCGGTGTTTCCATCGAAATCGGCTCTTTGGCAATTTTCATAACCTTGCGCACTTTTTCTTCAGGCATATTCATGCGCACGGCTAATTCTTCTGGGGTGGGTTCTTCGCCTGTTTCTTGCAGCATTTGCCGCGCAATACGATTGAGCTTATTGATAGTTTCAATCATATGAACCGGGATACGGATAGTTCTGGCTTGATCGGCAATCGAACGCGTAATTGCTTGGCGGATCCACCAGGTGGCGTAAGTTGAAAACTTATAACCGCGGCGGTATTCAAATTTATCAACTGCTTTCATTAAACCAATATTACCTTCTTGGATTAAATCCAAAAATTGTAAACCGCGGTTTGTGTATTTTTTAGCAATTGAAATCACTAAACGTAAATTGGCTTCCACCATTTCTTTTTTAGCACGACGTGCTTTGGCTTCACCAATTGACATGCCGCGATTGATTTCACGAATTTCCAAAATACTGAGTTGGCTTTCTTCTTGCAGTGCCGCTAATCGTTTTAAATGACGCTTTACTTCAAGTGCATAAGGTTCAACACTTGCCGCAAATTGTTTATTGTCTTTGCACAGTTGCTCAAACCAGGCTAGCGTTGGATCGTCTTTGGGGAAGCTGGCTATAAAATCTTTGCGTGGTAATTTTGCTTTGCCAACACAGATTTTCATAATGCCTTTTTCTTGCAAACGAATGGTTTGCAACAAATCACGCATTTTGCGGATCAAGCGATCGTATTGGCGTGGTACTAATTTAAATTGTAAAAAGACTTCCGTTAAATCTTTAACGGCAGCTTTAGTTTTCTTATGAGTACGGCCATGTTTTTTATCAAGTGCGATAAACTTATCGTAAAGATCCTGCAATTGCGCAAAGCGCTCTCTAGCGAGTTCCGGATCGGGGCCTGAATCGCCAGCATCACCGCCACCTTCATCATCACTTTCTTCATCATCACTAGCGTCTTCGAATTCAAATTTACTTTCTTCATTTTCATCTAACAATGATCCAATCTCAGTCGCAGGGGCTTCTTCTTCGATATCCATAAAGCCAGAAATCAAATCGCTTAATCGTAACTCTTCGCTCGCGACTTTCTGGTATTGTTTTAAAATATGATTGATAATGACAGGGTGTTCTGCCAAGGTGTTAAGTACTTGGTGAATGCCTTTTTCAATGCGTTTAGCAATCGCAATTTCACCTTGGCGGGTAAGCAATTCAACTGTACCCATTTCACGCATATACATGCGCACCGGATCGGTAGTACGGCCGAACTCACTATCGACTGCAACCAAGGCGGCGGCAGCCTCTTCGGCGGCGGCTTCATCGGTCATATCTTTGTCGTCTAACAGCCTGTCTTCCTCTTCAGGTGCTGTTTCATAAACGGCAATACCCATGTCATTGATCATGCTGATAATATCTTCAATCTGCTCCGGATCAACAATATCCGGTGGCAGATGGTCATTCACCTCAGCATAGGTTAAGTAGTTTTGCTCTTTACCGCGTTTAATTAATAACTTTAATTGCGATTTTTGCTGTTTCTGATCGATAGTACTCATAATTTACTGCGCAGCCTGAATGAACAAACCCCGAATTATAAGCTTCTTGTTAAGATAAAGCTAGTGCCGATCTGCTGTTGGTCGTTAGGTGTGATGTGTGATTTGATGGCGAGCGATAAAAGACTGGCTCCCGGAATTAGCGTTGATCTAAAATTAATTGCTGCAATTGCCGGCGTTCGCTGTCTGAAAGTTGTTGTTGATTGGCTTTTTGCATTAAGTCATCGATTTGTTTGGTAATGGCGGATTTACGGATTTGTTTAAGGCATGCCTGGAATTCACCTTCAATGCCATCTTCGGGGATTAAAAAATCACGAGCCAGTAGCTGCTGCAAGCGCGGGTAATAGTCATGCGTGCGCAAGGCTTCAATGAGTAAGGCGCTATTGATGGATTCATGCTGTGCAATGATGGCGCTCAAATCACTTAGCAAAGTTATACCGGGTGCAGTTAGTTTAGTAAAATCGATATTTAACAATAACCCTTTTAAGGCTTGTGGATACTGTAATACCAAAGCAATGCTACGTTCTAAAACACTTGGCAGCGTGACAGCTTTCACAGTTCTCTGGCGTGACTGAGAATGATTCCGTTGAATTTGGCGTGCTTCGATGTTAAGTAAGGCAGCAAGTTCATTGATCAACATGGTTTTAAATAGGGTATCGGGCATGGCTTTAAATTGTTCATTAGCTAACTGGGCAATTTTGGCTTTGCCGGCTACATCAAAGCGATCGACTTGTTGCTTTAAATTTTGGAAAAAATAGTCGTTAATGGCGCTGGCTTTTTCAAGACAATTTAAAAAATACGCTTTCCCTTTTTCACGCAGTAGTTGATCAGGATCGAGACCGTTTTCTAAAAATAAAAAACGAATGGTTTTATTATCGTTAACTAAGGGTAAGGCTAAATTTAACGCACGATCGGCGGCTTTTCTGCCAGCGTTATCGCCATCGAAACAAAAAATAATTTCTTGGGTATGACGAAATAAACTTTTAATATGATTTGTCGTGAGAGCCGTGCCTAAACACGCTACAGCGTAAGTGATGCCATGCTGAAACAAGGCTAAGACATCCATATAGCCTTCAACTAAAATTAACTGCGGCGTGCTTTTATTAGATTTTTTAGTTTGATATAAACCATAAATTTCATCACCCTTGTGATAAATCGGTGTTTCGGGGGAATTAAGGTATTTGGGTTGTTCGTCATTATTTATGACGCGCCCACCAAAGGCAATCGTACGACCTTTGCGATCTTGAATTGGAAACATGATGCGATGACGAAAACGATCGTAGTAATGACCTTTTTCGTGCTGAATGGTCATGCCTAGTTGCTGTAATTTTTGTTGTTGGGATGAATAGTGTTTGGCAATTGAATCCCAGGCATTCGGCGCAAAGCCTATACCAAATAATTTACACATTTCACCGCTTAAACCGCGTTGTTTTAAATAATCAATTGCGCTTGGCGATTGTTTTAATTGTTGTTGATAGTAAAGGGCTATTTCGTTCATTAAGGCATAATCATCATCATGCTGTGGCGCGGTTGGTTGCGATGAATTTTCGTATTGCACCTGCACACCAGCAAAGCTTGCTAAGGATTCGATCGCTTCAACAAATTCAAGATTTTCATACGCCATTAAAAAGCTAATGGCATTGCCGCCGGTTCCACAGCCAAAGCAATGATAAAATTGTTTGCTGCTGGATACAGAAAAGGAAGGGGTTTTTTCTTGATGAAAAGGACAACACGCCACAAAATTCGCGCCTTGCTTTTTTAAAGCCACGCGCGATTGAATGAGTTCAACGATGTCGACTCGGATTAATAAATCATCGATAAAGGGTTTGGCAATTCGCATAGTGGTTACAATGATATACTAGCCAAGTGATTATAGCGATATACTCTTCGGCTTTGTTGCGCGCTTGTTTCGCCGCTCATGTATTACGTAGACACGCAGCTCGCAAACTACGTGCGTGCCTTGCTGCAAAATGAAATCCTGTGAGTATACAATTTGAAAGGGTTTAAGCCAGCAGTTTTTTAATTTCAGCGCTAACTTTGCCCATGTCAGCGCGACCTTGCATTTGCGGTTTTAATTGTGCCATGACTTTACCCATGTCCTGCATGGATTGTGCCTGACAATCCTGAATGGCTTGCGTGATCAATTGGGTAATTTCATCTGCCGTAAGCGGGGTTGGCAAGAATTGCTGAATAATCGTAATTTCAACTTGTTCTTTTTCAGCTAATTCGGGGCGATTGGCTTGTTGGTATTTATCGATGGCATCGCGGCGTTCTTTGATCATTTTATCCATGATGACAGTGATTTGATCATCAGCTAATTCAATGCGTTGATCAACTTCTTGTTGTTTAATGGCAGCCAAAATCATGCGCAAAGTCGTTGCCTTTGCTTTATCAGCCGCCTTTAGCGCGGCTTTAACCTCTTGGTTTATTTGCTCTTTTAGGTTGCCATTTGCCATATTGGTATCCTTTTGAAAGATTATACGCGACGGCCACGACCACCTTTATCTTTTTCACGCCCTGCTAATGGATTTTCGCGTTGGACTTTTTTCAAGTAACGTTTAATGGCAGCTGCGGCTTTACGTTTGCGAACTTGAGTGGGCTTTTCATAAAATTCGCGACGACGCATTTCACTCATAAGGCCAGCTTTTTCACAGGCTCGTTTAAAGCGTCTTAGAGCGACGTCAAATGGTTCATTTTCTTTTACACGCACGCTAGGCATTGTTACAGTTACCTCGATTAAATTGTTTATTAAACATTCATATAATTAAATACAAATAAGGGGCAAAATTGTATCATTAGCACCGATAATTGCAAGCACTGTGGTATCATCGGCGCAAAAGAATTATAGTCTTCGGCTTTCATGCGGCGAGCTTGTTGTGCGCTTATCTCGCTGCTCATGTATTTAAGCATACACGCAGCTAGCGAACAGCGCGCACGCCGCGCCGCAAAATGAAATCCTGTGAGTATATATTTAGTAAGCCAATAATCAATTTAATATACTGATTTTATTGTTTTTTTACAGCAGGAGTGGTCATGCTGATCTTAGGAATTGAAACATCATGCGATGAAACGGGCATTGCACTGTATCATAGCGAGCAAGGCATCGTTGCGCAACAACTTTATAGCCAAATAAAAATACATCAAGAATATGGCGGTGTGGTACCGGAATTGGCATCACGTGATCATATTCGCAAAACGATGCCGCTGATTCAAAAAGTGCTAAAGCAAGCTAATTATCAGTTGCACGATTTAACGGCGATTGCTTATACCGCGGGCCCGGGTTTAATTGGCGCGCTGCTGATTGGCGCGAGCATTGGCCGTAGTTTGGCGTATGCGTTAAAGATCCCGGCGATCCCCATTCATCATATGGAAGGGCATTTGGTTGCCCCTTTTTTAGAATATAAAACGGTTCATTATCCGCATTTAGCCTTGTTAGTTTCAGGCGGGCATAGCTTATTAATTTTGGCCAAGGCCTTTTCTGAATATGAAATTCTAGGGCGCTCGATCGATGATGCAGCAGGGGAAGCCTTCGATAAGACTGCGAAATTGTTAGGCTTAGATTATCCGGGTGGGCCGCAACTTGCTAAGCTCGCCACAACAGGTCGTGCAGGTGTATTTCAATTACCACGACCCATGATTCATCGCCAAGATTATGATTTTAGTTTTAGCGGCTTAAAAACTGCGGTGCTACATGCCTATCAGCAGTCTGATCAATCCGCGCAAACTAAAGCTGATTTAGCCTATGAATTCCAACAAGCCATCACGGATGTGTTAGTTGCAAAAGCAAAACGCGCAATCATGAACACAGGCTGTAAACAGTTTGTGATTTCAGGTGGTGTGAGTGCTAACCAAGTCCTGCGCAGCCGCATGCAGCAGCAATGTGATGAATTGCAATGCCAATTGTATTTACCCAGCTTAGAATATTGCACCGATAATGGTGCAATGATTGCTTATTGTGGGTTTTTACGTTTGCAACAGGGCAGTAGCTCATCGGATTTGGCAATTCAGGTTAAACCGCGTTGGCCATTAAATGATCTTAAACTTTAAAAATTAATTTTACTTTCATTACCATCCAACAACCGTTCAATGTTGGGCCAGTGCTTTACAATAACAACAATCGCTAAAATGCTTAACCCTAAGAAATAAGTTTGCGAGCCAATAAATAGGTTTAAGACAGGCGCTGCAGCAACGGCCACGAGTGAGGCGAGCGATGAATAACGCCAAATAGCAGCGACAGCAGCCCAAATAATAAGGCATAAAATACCGAGTAGCAGTGATAAACCGAGGATAACGCCTAAACTGGTTGCAACCCCTTTACCACCTTGGAACTTGAAAAATACAGGATACATATGACCAATCACCGCAGCTAACCCAATTAACACGGCAGCTAGCCCATCCAAACCAATTAAGCGTGCCACCACAACCGGTAAAAAACCTTTTAAGCCATCACCAACTAACACTAAAATTGCAGGTAATTTGCTATGAGAAAGCCTTAGCACATTTGTGGCACCTGGATTTTTAGAACCTTGCTGGCGTGGATCAGGTAGCTTCATGAGCTTGCTAACAATGATCGCGCTGTTGATTGAACCAACCAAGTAGCCAATGATTAAGAAAATATAAAAACCAGTCATTTGCATGTTGTACGCCCCTCTTGAAAATTAACTGCCTTAGATTTTAACTATTGTAACCATTAATCGTATCTGCTCATACCCTTTACTATATATTTACCAGAACGTTCAGATTTGGGCTAAAAACGGCGAAAATCTTTTTGAGAAAGCGCAGTTTATGAGTTATAAATGAGCATTTCGATAAAAGATTTTCGCCGTTTTTAGCCCAAATCTGGGCGTTCCCCGCTACGGGGTGAGTAGTTACCATTAATCTATTCGTTTGACAGAGCAAGCACTTCACTTTAAAGTGCTGGTCCAGAAGCATAAGCAGGTTTTATATGACAAAAATGCAAATTAAATTGGAAAAGTTTAAAAAAGCCTTAGCAGCATTAGAAGCAATTTATTTAAAGCCACAACAGCAAGATCAAAAAATGAGGTCACCATGCAGCCAAATGCTGAACACTTAATTTGGATCGATTTAGAAATGACGGGCTTAAAGCCAGAATCGGATCGCATCATTGAAATTGCAACGGTGATTACCGATAAGCACTTAAATACGATTGCCGAAGGACCAGTGCTTGCTGTTCACCAAAGTGATGCATGCTTGGCAGCCATGGATAGTTGGAATACTAAACAACATGGTAAATCTGGTTTAGTTGATCGCGTGAAACAAAGCAAGGTTAGCGAAGTGCAAGCTGAAGAAGCAACCCTAGAATTTATTATGCAATACGTACCACCACAAAAATCACCCATGTGTGGCAATAGTATTTGCCAAGATCGGCGTTTTTTAGTGCGCTATATGCCAGCACTTGCTGCCTATTTTCATTATCGTAATTTAGATGTGAGCACGTTGAAAGAGTTAGCTAAGCGTTGGGCACCACAAATCTTTAATGGCGTAGAAAAAGAATCCAAACACTTAGCCTTAGATGACATTTACGAATCCATTAACGAATTAAAGTTTTACCGTGAACGCTTGTTTGATCGTACTGTTTTTAATATTTAAAGTGTAACTTATTCACCATGTAGATGGGAACGCCCTGATCCCCGCTTTCGCGAGGACTGGCGTTTTTATCGCCGAATCTGAACGTTCTCGGTAAATTCACCTTCAAATTTACTGAATAGTTACGAATTTTTAATTTAAAAAATGCGCTTAGAGCTATAAAGTATTCCTGTGCTCAGCTGAATGTTATTCTAACTTCATCCTCTTCTTTGCCGCTTAGGAGCGCGCTCATCCTTTGAGTTATTGCGTTCTCTCCTCCCCCTCTGTGGGTTGTTATCATTAACATATTGTCTATTGTTGAGGTTAACATCTTCTCTATTGTTGAGGAGTTGAACGCCGTCCATAATATCCCCTCGTCTAAAAAAGGCGAACAAATCGTTGCGTATAATGCCTTGTCCTTGTGTAGGGTTATTGTTACTATTTTCTCTATGTGGCATAACGTTTACCTCTTTTATCTTAATTTTATTATAGGACTTGTTTACAAATTAACGACCTACACTTCAGTGTAGCGAATTATAAACACGCCCATAGTTTACACCCAAATCGCAACAACGGCCATTAAAATTGTACCTACCACAAAATAAATCGATTTAATTAAGGCATGTCTTGGGTGTGCTTCACAGACCTGGATATCGACTCTATCAAACAAGGCGATATAAATAAACGTACCGGCAGCCAAGGCATTAAAAATCGCTTGGGTTAACATTGCAGCATTATTTTGTAATAAATGATTAATATACGAGCCAAATAAAATACCAAACGGTGTCATGCATGAAAATAACAGGATGAGCCTGAAAATAGTCGCATTGTTGATTTTATTATTATACATTGAAATGCTGAGTGCGAACGCAGCCGCCCCTTTATGGGTAATGATCGCAAAAAACAAAATGATAAAGCTAGCGACATCAAAATCAACCCCTAGAGCAATGCCTGCTAAAATAGAATGAATCGATAATAAAATTAATAATAAATACGACATCCAGGTATTCTGCAATAAACTTTCGCGATTAACTAAGGTTGCCAGTCCTTGTTCAATAAAATATAAAATAATAATCGCTAGCGCGCAGACGGCGCTCACTAATGGAAAAGCAGCATGCGGATACAGTGTTTGAAAATTACGTTCGGCATCGGGTAATAAATGAATTAAGCCAGCGCCTAAAAAAATGCCGCGGGCTAATGACTCACTGTAAATTAAAAAATGGCTTGATTTAAACGCGCGGTGAATAAACAGTGGCAGTAAGCCAAAAACTAGGGCAATGCCAAAAATAATCAGTGCAGCAAGGAATTTATAAAAAAATGTGACTGCTAACATAATTAGGTATTCTTAACACAAAATTGTGCGAGTTGGCTGAGTAATCTTGCTAATGCCTGGTTGGTAGCAGTTACGCCATCGTAAGGGGTTGCGCCATGCACCGGCTGTTCTACCAAAAAGTTTTTACTGGCGCGAATGGTACGGCTATGTTGGTTGATAATTTGTGCGCGCAATTCAATCGTGACATAACTGCTGGCGGCATTATTACCGTTGAAATGACGGGTAAATTGTACTAATTGTGAGTTTAAAATATAGGTGGTGTTTCCGGTAAAAGGTGCGGAAACAACGGCACGAAAATGATTGGTTTTTTGTAAGGCTGCAACAATATTGGGCGTTAATAATTCAGCTGGCGGGCCGGCCCATTGATTATTGGCAAAATAATCAATTTCAAGTGGTCTTTTCGTATAAGCCATTTTTTCTGATTTAAATGCTGGTGCCGGAACCGGTTGTGATACTAAAATGCTGCGGTAGGTGTGGCGCGCTTGCGCAATAGTGTGAACATTAATATCTAGATTATATTGGTTAACTTCTGGTGTGCGTTGCGGCGATAGCAATGAGCATGAGCTGATTAGCCAAGGCATGATAAGCAAACATAAATATTTCATTGCGCATTCTCTCCGGGACCCGCGGCTGCTGGTACTTTGCCTCGAATCAGCATGGCTGGATTTTTTTGTAGCTGAGAGGATAACCCTTTTAAATTGACTGTCAAGTCAGAGAAGTTTTGCAAGGTACTGTATAGCTGTGGCGTGAGTTGATCGGCAATGTTGTCAAAAATATTTTTGGCTTTACCCACAGTGTTGTCAATGTTATCCGCCATGCGACGTAAACTATTCATGCCAGATTTTGCTTGTTGCACTAAACCCGGGAATTGATCTGATGCTGCGCGGGTATTACTCGCAATCACTTTTAAATCGGCTAACGTGGTTTTAAGGTTTTCAGAATTTTTAGCCAAGACATTGCTGAATTCTTGTAAATTACCCAAGGCTTGCGTGACATTCTCTTGGTTTTTTTTGCTTAAAATGGTTTGCAGACCTGATGTAATATGATCAAAATTACCGGTTAAATTACGCAACGCTTGATCCAGGCGCAAAAACAACGAAGGTTTAGTTTTAATGACTGGATATTCTTCTCCAGGTTGCACGCGTAAAATGGGGGAATTAGGTGCACCACCGGATAAGCCGATATAAGTGATCCCAGTAAAACCCTGGCTTTCAAGTGTCGCTGTTGTATCTTCGCGAATTGTCACGTCGCTTTCAATGGCAAAAACTAAACGTACCTGGGTGGGATCTTTGGGATTAAGGCTGATATCAGCAACATAACCGATTTTAACACCATTGTATTTTACAGGCGATTGGATAGATAAACCGGAAACAGATTCGCGCATGTAGGCAAGATAGGTTTTATAATTTTTGCCAGAACTCCCTGTTGTTAACCACAACACAGCATAGATAAAAGCAATACTCAGCGTTATGACAAAAATGCCAACAACGGTATAGTTTACTTTTGAATCCATAGTTAACCCTAGTTCGGTTTTTAAAAGTTAGTCGTTCTCTCGTCATGACGAAGATCTCCGTCGTTGCGAGGAGCGTTAGCGACGCGGCAATCCAGAGAAAGGATCTTCGATCTTGCAAAATGCCATAGTGCTTGCTAGTCGTACAACTGCACCAACATCGCCTTTAATCTCTCTCACTGCCACAACCCCTGGATTGCAACGCTCACGCTCGCAATGATGGAGTCTAGTATACCATCATTCATGCGCTATCGTAGCCGCAGCTCGTGCCCTGGGACCAGAAAAATAGTTTTTGATCAAGGGAATATCAGAATGATAAAGTTCCTGCATTGTACCTACTTGAAGGACTTTCTTGTCGCCGATTACTGCAACACGATCAGTGACACGCCATAAGGTATCTAAATCATGTGTAATTAGCACGATGGTTAATTTTAAACTTTTTTTAAGATTTAAAATTAATTCATCGAGTGCACTGGCGCCTAGTGGATCCAGCCCCGCGGTTGGCTCATCCAGAAACAATAACTTGGGATCTAAGGCAATCGCTCTTGCTACGGCGGCGCGCTTGATCATACCGCCGCTGAGTTCAGCAGGATAATTCGCAGCACTATTAACCGGTAAACCAACTAGGGCAATTTTTAATAAGGCCAGTTCATTGATAAAGTTTTGCGGTAAATCAGTATGTAACTGCATTGGGAAAGCCACATTTTCTTGTACGGTTAGCGATGAAAATAAGGCGCCTTGTTGAAACATGACACCCACTTCAGATTGCAAATGTGGCATCTCACTAAAGCTATGCCCAACGATTTCATGACCAAATAATTTAATAGAACCGCTTGTTGGTTTTTGCAGCATTAAAATATTGCGCATTAACGTGGTTTTACCGCTGCCGCTGCCACCAACGATGGCTAAAATTTCACCGCGGTTCACGGTTAAATTTAAATCTTTATGAACACACTGTTCACCAAAATAAGTGCAAAGATTGTTTATTTCAATGATTGGATTTGGCATTATATTCCTTGCATGCTAAAGATCACGGAAAAAACGGCATCAGCAACAATCACTAAAAAAATTGATAAAACCACACTTTTAGTCGTTTGAATGCCAATGCT
>CAYGTS010000021.1:0-26627 GCA_964352905.1 uncultured Legionellales bacterium
CAAACCCCAGGCTACGAAGGCCACGGCAATAACCGCGATCACAATACTCGCAAACCAACCACGGATATGCTCACCAAATTTCTGTAACATAGGGACTTCCTCAATTCCAAGAGATGAAAAAATGAATCGCACAATGTTATACGGTTAACGTACTCCGATCAAGCGCAGACAATAAGGTCAAAAAATACACATATGAATAGTGGCTTTTGCTGCTTGATTCTTCATTAAAATTCGTATATCGTGTCCGTCCTCTAGCATAGTTATATGCATGTGACCCGGGTGCTTAGCTCAGCTGGGAGAGCATCGCCCTTACAAGGCGAGGGTCGCAGGTTCGATCCCTGCAGCACCCACCATTAAAATCAAAGAGTTATAAAGGTTTTAATGGTGGCTACGGAGGTAGCGATCATTTCTGGAGTGCAAAGTTAGAAGATCCCCATAGATAGGCCATCAAGTCTTACCGCAAATAGGTGAGTGACTTGGGATCTTGTTAAGCTATTATGCATCATAATTCAATCAGTCACAGACCTAGCTTTCTATGCCCAAAGCGATTAGAAAATAGGTTCTCCCTTCTTCCGTCGTTGCGAGCGAATATTTAAGCTGTCATTGCGAACGAAGTGTTGCAACAGGGAAAGGAACTGCGATGTTGTAGATGTTCTAAGCAGTTCCCGCTGCAGTGTTCTCTGCGTGCTCGCTAAGTTAGCTGAAATCGATTATTATTTCTATTTTAAGAGAATCGATCCATGCTATGTTAGACTATGTTATCTCCTTTTTTTTCTATTTTATGTGGTATTCGCTTGTCGTTATGACAATACTGTATGCCATATCTGGGCTAGATGACCTATTTTTTGATTGCTATTACTGGATACGTTATGTGTCACGCCTATTTAGAACACGTGATTATGGTGCTTTGACCTACGAAAGGTTATGCACGGTACCAGAGAAGCCTGTTGCAATCTTAGTCGCTTGCTGGCATGAAGCTAATGTCATTGGGGCGATGCTTAAAAATAATTGTAATCGCATTGATTACAGCAATTATGATATTTTTGTTGGGGTTTACCCTAATGATCCCGAAACAGTAGCAGAAGTACAAGCCATTACCAAAGAGATCCCAAACGTGCACTTTGTGATTGGTCCTGTGCCAGGGCCAAGTAATAAGGCAAGTAACCTGAATGTTATCTTCGATCGTATAAAACAATATGAAAATGAAACGGGGAAACATTATGAGATCATTATTTTTCATGATTCAGAAGACATTATTCATGCTTTAGAATTTAAATTTTATAATTATTTAATCCCACGCAAAAATATGGTGCAGATCCCTGTGTTACCTTTAGAGGTAGATTATTTTAAATTTACTCACTGGTTATATGCAGATGAATTTAGTGAAAACCATACTAAGGATATTATTGTTCGTGAAGCGCTGGGAGGATTAGTACCTTCAGCAGGTGTTGGCACGGCTTTTTCACGCGCTACTATTAATGCGTTAGCTGAACTACACGGAGTACCTTTTGCCGAAGATACCCTAACTGAAGATTATCATACGGCGTTAAAAGTTCGTTTAAAAGGCTATAAACAGATTTTTGCTTCACAATATGTTAAGCGCATGGTTTGGCGCAAAAAATGGCTATTATGGGGACCTTATGTAAAAAGATGCCGCAATGATTATATCGCAACGCACTCATTATTTCCCATGAAATATAAGGCCGCCGTGCGGCAAAAAGCGCGCTGGATCACTGGTATCGCTATTCAGGAATGGTTTAACAGCTCTTGGCCAGGCTCTTGGCGAGTGAAATTCACGCTGTTTCATGATCGTAAGTCATTAGTAACGCATGCTTTTAATGGCATCGGTTATTTGCTTTTTTTATTTTGGGTGCTTTATGCTATCTGGGAAAAAGTTAATCCAGATTTTCCAAGCTTGCAAGATCAATTAAATAATCATCCTTGGGTATGGGTTCTTATTCTTATTTGTTTTTTTATGATGTGCGAACGTATTTTGCAAAGGTTTATTGCCGTTTATCGGATCTACGGTTTTATACCAGCCTTGTTGAGTGTACCACGAGTTTTTTATGGCAATATTTTAAATCTGCATGCACTGTTACGCGCGTATTGGGTGATTATTTTTCAAACTAAAAAATCGCAGCCGTTACGTTGGGATAAAACAGATCACGTATACCCTGGTAGTCATGTGCTGATCCCCTATAAAAGTCGTATTGGTGATTTGCTGTTAAAGGCTAAAAAAATCAGCTCAGAACAGTTACAAATGCTCATTCAAGAGCATTATAATACCGGCGAAAAAGTTGGGAATTTAGCGGTAAAAAACCATTTTATTTCATCACAAGAGTTAACAACAATATTATCTGAGCAATATCAATTAAAGACTATTACACCGCAAGAAATAGTAAATCTTAGCAAACAGAATATAGGAGGCATCACAAAAAGACAAATGCGATGGTTACAAATGCATAAATGCCATTTAGTTGCTACCGATAATATTAATCACCAGTTGGTGATAGCCATTCCCGATCCCTCTCAAGAAGCTATGTTACGCGAATTGATCAATATTTTTAAGCAGTATCAAGTTACCTTTATGTTACTTGCTGAAGATACGTTACCAGCTGTTAAGGAGATATCATCATGAGGAAAAAAATAGCTTGTTTGCTAGGAACCCGTCCCGAAGTGATTAAAATGGCCCCCGTTATTTTTATGCTACTCCAAAATGAAAACGTTGGATTATCAATTATTTGCACTGCACAACACCGAAAGTTATTGGATGACATGTTAAAAACATTTGCGATTGAACCTGATATTGATTTAAATTTAATGCAAGATAATCAAACGATTTCACAATTAACCAGTGCTCTTTGTTTTAGCCTAGAAAATATCGCCAGCAACACACACTATGATGCTTGGTTAGTGCAGGGTGATACGACCACTGCGTTTGCTGCGAGTTTAGTGGCGTTTTACCATAAAATTCCTATTGGGCATATTGAGGCAGGCTTACGCAGTGGTGATAGATACCAACCTTTTCCAGAAGAGATGAATCGCCTATTAATTTCACAATTAGCGACGTGGCATTTTGTGCCCACGTTCGATGAAAAGAAAAATTTATTACAAGAGGGTATTCAAGAAAAGGGTATTTTTATTACGGGCAATACAGTGATTGATGCATTATATTGGATAATCAAAAATAAAAAACCCACTCAATCGTTTGCTGCAATGGGAAAATTTATTGTGGTAACATCGCATCGTCGTGAGAACTTTGGTGTGCCATTGCAAAATATTTGCCAGGCATTGAAAACGATAGTCGCAACTTTTCCTGAACTTAATATTATTTACCCTGTCCACCCCAATCCTAATGTTAAAAAATGTGTTCACAAAGCTTTAAGTGGTGTAGCTCGGATCCATCTTATTCCTGCATTGGAATATAATAACTTTATCCACTTGTTGCAAAATGCGTATTTAATTCTTACGGATTCTGGTGGGATCCAAGAAGAAGCATCTGCACTTGGCAAACCTGTATTAATACTCCGCAATAAGACTGAACGCCCGCAAGTCATTAAAGCGGGTATAGGGGTATTAGTTGGTACAGAACCTGCCAGGATTGTTAACAGTGTGAGGGCATTACTGCAAGATCAAGCGTACTATAAAAAAATCGTTCAAGCTGAATCGCCCTATGGTGATGGGCAGGCTGCTGAAAAAATTGTTGCAGTTTTGCAGGACTGTCTTATCAACTAACTTTTTAGATTTGCAGGAAGATTTCTATTGTCGCCACATTATTGTGATACGGGCTCCTATAAGGATTTGGCGTGCGTGGTTTAATCGGTAAATAATAGCCTCTTAATGATTCAAAGCGAAACACAACGTTGTAAAGATTATTGGGTTGAAAAGCGATCCCAGGACCAAAGCTCGTGAAGTTATTAAAAAATTCATGCAATCGATCAACGCTTAAATAGCCAACCATATAGGCATCAAAAGAGGCATTTTTAAAGGTTAAAAGACTTAAACCTTGCCTTAGTCGTCCTGTACCAATGATATTATTATCATAGCGTGAGAAATAAATGGTATCAGCGTACAAGCTGCCCAACCATCTTGGTTGGAAAGTTAAATGCGGCGAAAATATTGGGAGAGCACCCCAGTCATTGTAAAATACCAGCCCCCCACGTACATCGTTTCGCCAGCGTGGTCTGCCACGATCAATTAAGTCATAAGCTTTACCCACTTCAAGAAAGCTAATTAGCGGTATTGTGGGAAACGGTTGCAGGCGTGTTCCTAGCGCATAAATCACTGTGTTATCTTCAAAAATTTGTGGAATCGCACCGATAAGCTCGCCGGATTTATTGTCTTTGGTATAGCGCACACTTAGGTAGGCATCCCAGGCATAATGTTGATTTATGGTTACGCCAGTACGTGCAACAATCGGTCTCACAAAGAGTCGGAATCGGCTAAAATAAAAGGGAGCGGCATAAAGTTCTGCAAAAAAAGGTGAAGGCAGTAGTTTAGTTTGCCAGTTACGTAAATTAATCAAAGACTGTTGTGCCTGCAAATAAATTTTTTCTTGGTTTGTATTCAGCGCCTTTTGAAAAAAATAAAAAGCTTGTTTTTTTCTATCTAAACCATCGAGAATGTAACCGATTTGCATAGCTAAACTGGCATCATGCGATAAATTATACGCTTTTAGGAAAAAAGGTAATGCTCTTTTAAGATTGCTTTGCTGCAGTGCTAGGTAGCCGCCTTCTTTTAAAAATAAGATATTATTCGGTGAGCGTGCTAAGATTTTATATAAAATCACCCAAGCTTGTTTAGGATGAGATGCTTTTAAGGCATAAAATTCATCTTCGAGTCGTTTAGGTTGTACTTTCGTTCGCGTGTTAGCTGTTGCAAATTGCTTTAATGCCTGTTCACATTGTTGCTTTAAATTACCTTTTGCATTGCTTGCACATTGCGAGAAAAAATCCTCTGCCTCTTGCCTTTGCTGCAACTCCATTAAAGTATACCCTATTTGAGCTGCAATTCTTGGTTCAGCTGTTAGCGCGTAGGCTTTCTTAAAACTTTCTAATGCAGCAACTTTATCGTGTGCTGCCAAGTACTGGTAACCAATGGTTGCATAGTCATGAAAGTTTTTGGCGAGTTGGTTTGTGGGTTGCTGCTCAAACAGAAAGGATAACGTGGGAGTAGGAAATACAAAAACGAGATCAATTTGTGGTGATTCAGCCCTCTTTTCAAAAATTCTAGCATTAAGTTCATACTCGAGCCTTTGTTGGCTTGCATAGCGTCGTTGTCTTATTGTGCTCACTTCAGTTTTCGCATTACGGTATGCAACATAACTCATTAGTAAAATAATAAGTGTCACAAAAAATGTCACGATTATTAAAATGGCGATCAGCCTTTCTCTCACAGCCCCTTCCTTCTTAATAATGGTGGCCTATACTTTTCAGCTTTGTTGTGAGCTTGTTAGCGGCTCATGTATTACATATACACGTAGCTAAACAAACAGTGCACACGCCTTACCGCAAAATGTATCGTATTACAACAGTGATTTATAACAGGACAATATACCAGTCTGAAATTAAGATGTGAAGATAACTGAATCGCTGAACCTGCGCATAATGGGGCAGCCCTGAATCGGAGAATCTTGTTTTTCTTAAAAAACGGTTCCATCTTTTATTAAACTGCTGTAACCTTACGTTTGTGCTTAGTCTTAAGCCTGCACAAAATATGCAAACTACTTGAACACCAAAAAGAATAACTGGGGGATATGATGAAAAAACTTTTCGTTAGCGCACTCATGCTAGCATTACCAATTTTAAGTCCTGCAAAAACATTTGAATTACCGGCGGGTGATCATAAAATCGTGGGTGACATTTTTACAGTGAAAGCACGGCGTGGCGATACACTTTATAATATAGGCAAACGTTATGATCTTGGCATTTATGACATGATTGAAGCTAATCCAAAAATTAGTCCCTATAAAACAGTTAAGACTGGTGAAACCGTTATTATTCCTGATCGTTTTATTTTACCGGATGCGCCAGGCGGTAAATATCAGGGGATTTTTATTAATTTAGCTGAATTACGTCTTTACTATTTCCCTAAAGGGAAAAATATTGTTGAAACGTTTCCGATAGGTATTGGCCGTGTTGGCTGGCAAACTCCGGTAACCGATCCTAATAAACCCGCTCGTGTTATCGAAACGGTAAAAAATCCTACTTGGATCCCAACAAAATCAATTCAAGCGGCACACTATAAAGCAACGGGGCAATATTATCCTAAGATCGTACCGGCAGGGCCTGATAACCCTTTAGGACGATATAAAATTCGTACCAATTTAGATGGTGGTCACTATTTAATTCATGGTACTAACAATCAAAATGCAGTTGGTCGTCGTGTTAGTTCAGGCTGCATTCGCATGTGGGAAGCGGATATTGAACTGCTTTACAATACCATCATGGATGGCAAAATGACCGCAGCGCATAATGGTGACAGAAAAGATGCTAAGGGAAATTTAATTCCTGTGTCAGTTTGGTTGAATGGCAGTGACTCACCGGAAGTACGTATTGTTAATCGCCCTTATCGCATTGGTGTAGCTAATGGTGTGGTTTTACTTGAATCACACGTACCCTTGTCAGATGATCAATTACACGCACGTAACGGCATCGATACCGCACTAGCTATCGTGAAACGTGAAGCGCAACGTAATGGCTATCAGATTGATTGGAAAGAAGCTGCAATGGTTGCTAAATTACACAATGGTATTCCAACGCCGATTGGTAGAGTGAGCTAAACGTTTAAGTTGAGAGATTGGTTTGTGCCAATCTCTCAATTAATTTAGGGAATTTTTAAAAGCATGGAAAAAACAGTGTGGCATAATCCTACAATTTTCCCACTACTTTCTGCGAATAGCATCCACATCTGGAAAACCGATTTAAATCAAAACGAACAAGTGATTGCTGAATATCGGCAATATTTAAGTCAAGATGAACAAGCGCGCGCCGATCGATTTCTTTTTGATAAACATCGCAATCGTTATACCGTTGCGCGTGGTGTTTTGCGGAAATTATTAGCGCGCTATTTAAATCTTAGGCCCAATGAGATTGAATTTAACTATACTCAACATGGCAAGCCGCAAATTGCATACAGCGATTTAAAATTTAATGTGTCTCACTCACATGAAGTGGCTGTTTATGTATTTAATTTACATCATGAAGTTGGGGTTGATTGCGAGCAGCTTAACCATAAACATGCCGAACAAGATTTAGCACAGCGTTTTTTTGCCAAAAATGAATACCAGCGTTTAATACAATTACCAGAATCACAACGACATCTTGCATTCTTTAATTTATGGACACGCAAGGAAGCATTTATAAAAGCGATTGGCTTGGGATTATCCTACCCCTTAAACAAATTTGAAGTTAGCTTTTATCCCGATGAAGAACCTGCCATTCTAGCCATTCACGATGATCCCGCTGCGGTTAGTAAGTGGTCAGTTGCCGCGTTTAAACCAACAGATGACTATGTCGCTGCCGTTGTTGTGGAAGGGGCGATTGGTAAAATAGAATATTTTAAGTAACTACTCACCCCTTTAACTTATATTTACCAAGAACGTTCAGATTTGGCGATAAAAGATTTTCGCTGTTTTTAGCCCAAATATGGACGTTCCCCGCTACGGAGTGAGTAGTTACTATTTTAATTGGTAAACATGCCCGAGCCTAGTACCGCAACATTAATACCAACAAACCAATAAAGATAATCAAACCTAAGGCGAGTATCCCAAGGGTAAAAGCACTCTTGCTAAAATTAGCTTTTGAAAACCAGTGTGGATTGCTTTTCAAGGTACGAAAAACAAAAAAAGCCAAAACGATAAGTAAGATTGCATAAAGAATTTTTTGCCACGTAGCCATGCTTGCTCCTAACGACACTGCTGATATTATGCTATATAATACCTGCAACGTTAGGTAGCTAGCAAGCAAGCTTAGGGAGGGATGATGCTAAACCGCGCGCTAGTCGTTGCTGAAAATTTCCTACGTAATGTGAAAGAGCAACACTTTCCTGCATTGCAAAGCGAAACAACCCCACTGGCAGCCAATTTGGATAAAGCCGCTTGTATTGATATTTTTTCCTCACAAATTATTTCTCGCTTGCTTGATTTAAAATCACGCCAACTAAAAGACCAACAACTCACATTTTATACGATTGGCAGCAGTGGTCATGAAGGTAATGCCGCCATCGCTAAAGCCCTACACTTGAAAGACATGGTATTTTTGCATTATCGATCGGGTGCCTTTATGGCACAACGTTTAAAACAATTGCCAGATCTCGATGTAATTTACGACTTAATGTTATCTTTTGTGGCAGCTAAATGCGATCCCGCATCCGGTGGAAGACATAAAGTATTTGGCAGTTTAGCCGCTAATGTGCCACCGCAAACCTCAACTATTGCTTCGCATTTGCCTAAGGCCGTTGGCGCTGCTTTTTCAATTAATCTGGCTAAGGCCTTAAAATTTCACGGCAAACTGAGTGAAGATGCGATTATTTTAGCGAGCTTTGGTGATGCGTCATTTAATCACTCGGTTGCGCAAGGGGCACTAAATGCGGCAACTTGGATCCATTATGCAGGCGTGCCGTTACCACTTATTTTTGTGTGTGAAGATAATGGGATTGGAATTTCCGTGCCAACACCATCACATTGGATCCGCGATAGGATGCAAGATCAAGTGTGTTGGCATTACTTAACCTGTGATGGTTTAAATTTTGCGGATACCTATCAAACCGCACAACAGGCAGTAAAAATTGCTCGCTTGCAAAAAAAACCGGTTTTTTTACACATGCGGTGCGTGCGGTTATTGGGGCATGCGGGCAGTGATGTTGAACAACAATATCATGATCTAACAAGCATTGAAGCCAATGAATTTAACGATCCACTTTTACATTCTGCTCATATTTTAATTCAAAATAACCTGCTGAATGCGCAAGAAATTATTGAACTTTATCAGTATTATCAAAACGCAGTTAATCAGGCAGCCACCAAAGCACTGCAAGCACCTACCTTAAAAACGGCTGTTGATGTAATGCAGGCGATTATTCCCAAATCAAATTCTAAGCTAAAAGCAAACAAAATAACGCAAGCGTTGCGCGAAAAAACCTTTGGCAGTGAATATCGCTACCTACAACAAAAAAGAAACCTGTGCCAACTCATTAATTACGCACTAACGGATTTAATGTTGCAATACGATAATATTGTTCTATTAGGTGAAGATATTGCCAAAAAAGGTGGTGTTTATCGTGTCACCGCTGATTTAATGCAACGCTTCGGCAAAAAACGTGTCTTTGATACCTTACTTGATGAAACCACGATTTTAGGCCAAGCGATTGGGCTTGCGCATAATGGTTTTTTAGCGATCCCCGAAATTCAATTCTTAGCTTATTATCATAATGCACAAGATCAAATTCGTGGAGAAGCGGCAACCCTATCCTTTTTTTCCAACCAACAATTTACGAATCCAATGGTGATTCGGATTGCCGGTCTTGCTTACCAAAAAGGATTTGGTGGGCATTTTCATAATGATAATTCACTCGCGGCGTTGCGTGATTTACCCGGTGTTATTATTGCGTGCCCATCAAATGGTGCCGATGCGGTAAAGTTATTACGCCACTGCGTTTATTTGGCAAATGTTGAAAGTAGAATTGTTTTTTTTATTGAACCCATTGCCTTGTATATGACTAAAGATTTGCATGAGTTTGGCGATCAAGTATGGTTAAGCGAATATCCTCACTTAAACCAAGAAATTAAATTAGGAGAAATCACCAGTTTTGGTAAGGGTGATGATATAACGATAATTACTTATGGTAATGGATACTATTTATCACGCCAAGCGGAAAAAATATTAAGAGAAAAGGATAATATAAAAAGTAACGTGATTGACTTACATTGGTTAGCGCCATTACCTGCTAAAGCACTTATTAAGGCAGTTAAAAAAAGTAAACGTATTTTAATTGTTGATGAAACGCGCCAAACGGGTTCAATTTCAGAAGCAATCATCGCATTGCTTGTAGAAAACTTAAAAGACATCCCGTATATTAAACGTTTAACAGCTTTAGATAGCTTTATTCCAACCGGTAACTCTTGGCAAAGCGTTGTACCTAGTGTAGAAAAGATTATTGTGACTGCGACTGAAATGGTGAAAGGAGACAAGGCATGACCGATTTTTTAATGTTTGATGACCTGTATAGCGAAGAAGAAAAACTCATTCGTGATAACGTGAGGCGTTTCGTTGATCAAAAAGTATTACCGCACCTCATGCAAGCTTATGAAAAAGCCTATTTCCCGCAAGAGTTTATTCAACAATGCGCTGAACTTGGTCTGCTTGGCATGACTCTGCCAGAAGAATACGGTGGCAGCAATGCCAGTTATATTGCCTATGGTTTAGTGTGCCAAGAATTAGAACGTGGTGATAGTGGGTTGCGCAGTTTTGCTTCTGTGCAATCATCCTTATGCATGTATCCCATTTATCGTTATGGTAGTGACGCACAAAAACAGAAATTTTTAAAAAAAATGGCAGCCGCGCAATTAATTGGTTGTTTTGGATTAACCGAACCGGATACCGGATCCAATCCAGCTGCCATGAAAACCATTGCCAAAAAAGTTGAAGGAGGGTGGTTGCTGAATGGTGCTAAAATGTGGATCACGAATGCTTCGATTGCAGACTTAGCGATTGTCTGGGCACGAACTGCAGATGGTATTCGTGGATTTATTGTTGAAAAAGCCTTTAAAGGTTTCAAGCAAAATGAAATACATCATAAGTTATCCTTGCGCGCTTCAGTCACCGGGGAACTCGTTTTTGAAGATTGTTTTGTACCAGATGAAAACTTATTACCCGGCAGCGATCGTGGGTTAGGTGCGCCCTTAAGTTGCTTAACTCAAGCGCGTTACGGCATTGCGTGGGGTGCTATTGGGGCTGCGATGAGTTGTTATGAAACAGTAGTTAATTACTGCAAGGAGCGTAAACAATTTGATAAACCGATTGCCTCGTTTCAATTAATTCAATATGAATTCGCTGAAATGTTAACCGAAATCACCAAAGCACAAAGTTTAAATTATCGCATCGGCCAACTGCGTGATAATAATAAAGCCACCCCCGAAATGGTGTGCATGGCAAAAATGAATGCTTGCCAACAAGCTTTAAAAATTGCACGTCAAGCACGCAACCTACTCGGCGCCAATGGTGTGAGTTTAGAATATCCCATCATTCGCCACATGAGTAATTTGGAATCCGTTTATACTTATGAAGGTACCAATAATATTCACCACTTAGTCTTAGGCAAATACATCACTGGCATCAATGCTTTTGCCTAGCTGAACCTGCCAGGGCAGGCCTGGTAGGGTCATTTATTTTTTAGTAAGTTGCGTTGGATATCCATACATAAACCCACGACAATATTGATTAGCCCAAACACTATTGAAGAATGTTGATTGTGTAAAACCTTGCTCATAAATTTTAGTAGGAAGTTCCCAGCGTTTACCATCGTTTTCCAACCCACTGAAAATCGCATCAGCAATGCTAAAAGATAAATTTTTATTGCCATGATCATAAACTTTGTAATTTGCATAACGTATCCAGATCTGATTAACGGTGGATACTCCCTTGCCCTTAATTTCTTGTGGGGTCGTCACAAATGCCGTTGGAGTATGTGCTTCACACCAGGCTTGTGACTTAGCAGGTTTCACATTTTTAATAGCCTTGGTATCTTTGAAGATAACAGTCCAATGTATGGTATCTGCGAAAATAATAAGAGGCAGTGTCATCGTGAGTAATGTTAGCAAAAACTTTTTCATTTTCTTTATAACCCGTAAAATTAATATATAGTCATTATACTTAAATGGTATAGTTTTGTCAGCAATTCTCGCTGTAGCTGTAATCAGACATTACGGCGGGAATCGCTATAGTTTTGTCAAAGAACCAGTTAGGCCTGGCCTGGTTGGTGCAGGCAACGCGCCTTGGGGTTTTCATGTGGGTGGTTATAAAAACGATAAGCCACGCGCATGGCGCAGTCGTTGTTATTTAATACATCATGACTGATGTTGGCGAAAACTAAATGATAGCTCGGAACAATATAGCGTGCCAAAGTGGCGCCGTAACGGGGTGGGGTGATTGGATCATATTGCCCATTTAAAATCAAACTCGGTACTTTAACCAGAACTAATTCACGAAATTTAGGATCCGCTTTGCCAACTTGCCAATATGGGCAAATCACGCGATCTAAATTATCACGTAAGAGTGCACTTCCAGGATTGTTTTTTGCTAATTCTTTTTTAATCACGGCAAAATTATTAAACGGGTAATGATCATGACAGACTACCGATAATGACATGCCTATACTGATTTGTGAACTTGTTGCTAAAGGTGATCGAATTAATCGCAGTAGGGGATCAAAATTTCTCGCTGTTGCAGCGTGAATGATAGTTGGCAATTGCGTGATTTCATCTGGGTGATACAGGCTATTAAAAATCGCATCAACAAAGGTTGTGGCATCGAGTAAAAAAGTTAAACGCTGGTTTTGTTGATCACGCGCGCTGACTAAATACGGTTTTTTTAACAGCATGCGATAAACGTTAAAAAAGTCTTTTGCTAAATGGGGGTAAATTTTCTGGCAGTTGGGTTGTGCTTGGCAGGTGCTAAATAAATGTAATAAAGCATTATTTACTAACTGCGGCAATTCCGTGAGATGCTGTGCATTGGGTAAATCGGGTGAGTCTAAAATTACGCTGCGTAACAGTTTAGGATGTTGGCGCATTAAGAGCCACGTAATATTCGTACCGTAAGATACTGCATAGAGATTGACTTGTTTAAGCTTAAGCGCTTTTACTAATTTAACCACATCCTCACTAATCGTTTGGGTATTATAGTGACTTAAATCTATGCCTTGATTTTTCAAGTGTTGGTAACATTGCATGAGAGCTTGTTTTTTTAACTGCAAACCCTCCTGGCTGGCAACTGCTTTACCGTAATATTGTTTGGCGAGTTTTTGCAGACTGGGGCAATCAAGACTGGGTTTACTGCGACCAACGCCACGTTGTTCAAACAAAATAAAATCGCGCTGTTCCCTTAAAATACCGCTGATGGCAACCCAGTACTGCATTGCATTGGCTTTTTCACCATCCCAATTAAAGGTTTGTTGGCCAGGCCCACCATCGATAAATAAAATCGGATCGGCAAGTGGCTTTTTGGCGCTGCTTTTAATGATAACAACGGGTAAACTTATGTTAGGTTGCGGGTAGAAACGGTAGCATAGGATCTTGGTTTGCAAGGGGATTTTAAACCAACACGGGATGGAGATGAGTTTGGCGCAGCTAAAAGCGGGCAAAAATAGCAGCAGTAACGCCATTGTAACCGTTATGTAACAACGATTAATCATTTGTTGCAGTGAACAAAAATAGTTATACACAGGGGTTGCATATAGTAGGTATTGCATTAAAATACGCATCCATAGCGGTTTTATCTAAATTATCTGTATCTATCCCAAATATGGGCGTTCCCATCTACAGGGTGAATAGCTACAACTATCTTAACATCAATTGAAGAGTAAAAGCATGTTCAGCTTTAACACGATCGTTAGCATCAAAAAAAGACTCTTATGGGCGCTACCGGTGATCGTGCTTAGTCTTGCTATGTTGTTTGATTTTTTTGCCTTTTTATTGCAAGTTGCGCCCGGTGTGATGAGCCATGACTTGATGCGCGATCTTGGAATTAATGCCATCATACTTAGTCTCATTAGCAGTTGTTATTTTTATGCCTATGCGGGCATGCAAATTCCGGTTGGCGTTTTACTGGATCGTTTTGGGCCACGCCGTTTGGTTAGCACCGCTTTATTGTTATGTGCGGTGGGTGCAACCTTGTTTGCGGTTTCACATTGGGTATGGCTAAGTGCGTTATCCCAAGTACTGTTAGGTGGTAGCGCAGCTTTTGCGTATGTGAGTGTTTTATTTATTGCACTACGCTGGTTTCCGGTGCGTTATTTTGGTGCCTTAGTAGGGCTAACAGAATTAGTTGGTGCCTTAGGTGCGATCTTTGGTGAAGCGCCTTTGTTGGCGATTATTAATTATTTTGGTTGGCGCGAAACCATGTTTGGTATTGCCTTAGTGGGTTTAGCGTTATCTTGCTTAGTATTCTTAATCGTGCGTGATAGGCCGCCGCATTCTATGCCTAAAAAGACGATTAAAAATCGCCAGCGGATTATTGATCAATTACGCCTTATTTTACGCAAACGCCAAGTGTGGGTGATTGGATTTATTGCACTATTATTATGGGCACCAACTATTACGTTTGGCTCATTATGGGGTATTCCCTATTTAGAAGCGCGTTATGGCTTTAATCAAAACGTTGCGGCAAGCATGATGCTTTACATGTGGTTGGGTACGGCAGCGGGTGCACCAACGATTGGGTGGTTGTCATCATGCTTGTGGCGCCGACAAACGCCACTGATTGTTTATAGCATTTTAGGATTGTTTGCTTCAACCGCCTTGTTATACATGCCTGATTTGCCTTTGCCATTAGTTGCAATTTTCTTATTTTTGTTTGGCTTTGCGGCAAGCGGTGCCTGTCTCACATTTGCTTTATTACGTGATATTATACCCGAACGCCTAATTGGCAGCGCTATGGGTTTTAATAATATGATGGTTGTGATTGGTGGGCCGCTTTGCCAATTGCTGGTTGGCTTGATTTTGGACTTAAGCTGGGATGGCAGCAAAGTTCAAAATTTACCGCATTATTCTGGCGGTGATTTTCAATTAGCATTATTCGCAATGCCCATTTCGTTTGCGATTGTTTTGGTGATCAGCACGTTTTACCTTAAACCTACTGCTGGTCACCACTTGCTCCGTAGCGGGGAACGCCAAATCTGAACGTTCCCCGCTACAGAGAGAGTAGTTACACTTTGTTTAGGAGAGCAAAAGTATCATGTATGGTGAAAAAATGGATTTATCTTTGGTAGCCCTAAAGGAGGCTGGTAAAAAAGCATTCTTAGCACAAGACTACCACACAGCACTTTCATACTACAAACAAGCGACATCTAACTACCCGGCTGAAGAGACAGCATGGTTTAATCAAGGATTAACCCATAAAAACTTAAAACAATTTGCAGAAGCAATTACTTCCTTTAAACAAGCCTTGGCACTTAAAACAGATTATGCAAAAGCTCATTCTTATCTAACACAGGTTTATTTGGAAACAGATGCCTACCAGGATGCTTGGCGATCAGCAACAAGCTATCTAGCACAAAATCCAAATGATGTTGCTATGCTAAAGCTAAAAAATTTAGCACAAGGAAAAATCGGAGCACAAATAACCACTGCAATAGTTGATTTAAAGCTTACACCTGATGGCAAAGTTAAAATTTTAGAATTTGGCGATTTATTTCAATCTGGTACAACGGCTTTTAACTCAATAAATCCAAATGAAACTATTCGCGATCGGCTCTGTGCTTTTTTAGAAAAGCAACAACCGCCAAGCTATATTAATAGCCAATGTGGTATTGATGTGGTTGATGATCATCACTTTGTTCAAACACTGCAGCAAGGGCAAGCTTGGCCTACGCGCATGGCGTTTGATCCAGCTAATGTGGCCACATATCGTGGTATTTATGCGGGCCGTTCTTATTTACCGGTTCCTGATGATATTCTAAGGGTTAACGCTGCTGCTGCGACACAACTCATTTGTGAAGATAAAGAAATTATGCACCAACTTATGGTTAAATGTGAAGGTAAGGAAGATATTGCCCACCGCCCTGCTTGTCGTAGTTATCCAATGCAATATCGGGCAAATTTGGCCGAAGAAATTAAACAAACAATCCCTAGCCCAAGTGGCTATTACATATTGAAAAAACCAGATGTACCACGAGGTGAAGGTATTGTCTTAGTTGCAGCTGCTGATTTAAATAAAAAGTTAAAGCAATTATTAAGAAAGGGGAGCGCTTCTCTTAATCAAATTGTGAAAGACATGGCGCAAGAGCATAAAATTAATCCAAACACTGCGATGTTAGATCCTGAGCAAATACAAAGGGCGATACAACAAAGCATGAATCTAGTCAGTTGGCATAGTAGCGATACACCACGTTTTTTAGTTGAAGCATTAACACCTTCTAAACTAATCCACTATCACCAACAACAATACGATGCAACTATGCGAGTTTATTTCATTATTGTCAGAGACCAAGGCCAATCTCGTTTTGTTCCTTTAGGATGTGCTTGGAAATTACCACCACAACCCATTACAGCAGGAGCACATACTCGCGATAATGTTGTCTCAAGTTATACAGCAACCCATAGTTTAGCACTAGCCGTATCAGAAGAGGATCAAACCACAGTTTATCAACAGCTAGCAGCTTGTTTACCAAAATATTTTGATTTTTTATATTGTTATGATGTGCCAGCATATATTGAAAAAATATTAAATACAACACACGATGAAGACTATACATTCTACTTATGTGGTTTATTGTGTAATCATTATACTATAATGGGAGAACATTTTTTAGCAGAGAATTTATTCCCTGAAATTGAGAAATACGGTAAAGCAATTCCAGCACGTATTATTTACCAAAAAGCAAAGCTTGCTTTTTTTAGAGGAGATTATCAACAAGCAATTAATGGCTTTCAAGCATCACGCAAGTATGCGCAGACTATCCCAGTAAGTATAATCTATGAAGCGAGAGCACAATTAAAATTGGGTAATATACCTGCAGCAATTCTTTGTATAGCGCAAACAGCACCTGCTGCGCAAACCTTATTAAACGTAGAATTACAGCAAGCTGTTAATAAAAATTATACTATGAGGATTAACGATGAACCCGTATCCATTATGATCCCTGATCAACGACGAGCAAAATCTGCTGCTGGCTATTCTTCATCATCATCTCGTCATTTTCAGCAACCAACCGTTGTTAAAATACAACTTACAGATGCAGCTAGCAATCAAACTGTTGTCATTAAAAAAAATCCACCTTCTAACTGCTTAGATTTTTTCCTTTGTTTAAAGTTAGCAAAGAATCCAATTAATATTGAACCGAATAGTCATGATAGAAATCAGCTAAATATTTCATTCGATAAAGCATGGTTTGATACCTTAGATGCAGGGCAGCGCACTTTAATTCATACCGCAATACAATTACCAGAAAGTGAATTAACGGCATTGTGGTGTTCACACTCTTCACCGTGCAATCGTATAAAATAAATCAACGCCGCTGCCTTCGTGATTTGTTTGCGCCTGCAGTGACCAATGTTGATTCAGTTTATAACTCATTTGAAAGGTGTTAAAACTATTTAACACACCAATTTTATAATTAACATAAAGCCTTGGTGTTAAATATTTACCGAGCACGACAGAAGTGCCTTGTACTAAATCATCTTGATTTCCATCATATTCAGCGCCAGAACTTAAGCCCAACTCACTTAAGCCTAAGGCACTGCGAACTTGGTTGGTAACACTGCGAAAGCCGGAACTGGTGGCATTTAAGGCTGAAATTGCTGTAGTAATATTTTGCTGATCTTGTTTGGTTGCCATGCTACTTGGGCCGCCGGTTAATAAATACGATAAAATATCTGCTTGTGATAAGCCCGCTGGTTCAGAAAAGAAAGTAATGACAGGTTTGCGTAAGGTATTTTCAACGCTTACGCCTAACACCACATTCGAGGTTTGATTCAGAAAAAGATCGTTATTAGAAAAGTTACTGCTGGAAAGGGTGGGTTTTGTTGCTAAATGATTAAATGTTTTCGATGCTTTAATATCTAAACCGGGATTAGTAATCGGACCACCAGTGAAAATTAATTTACCTTGCGTAATCGTTAAGTTTTGGCCATAAGCCGTATATTTCCCGCTAGTGGTATGCAACACACCCACCGCAGTGGCTAACGTATCGGGGCTGTCGTTAATTGCAAGATTGCCTGTAAGTTGTGCGTGAATGCCTTTGTAATCTAAATAAACATTATCGCCAAGACTTAAATTGATTTTAGTAAACAGTTTCATGCGCATGCTTTTAGCAAGTGGCAAGCCATGCCGTACTAACACGATATCATCGGCAGTAGTTACGTCGTTGTTAAAGCTATCAGGATTAATTTTGGCGTTAGGGACAGTGACATTCCCACTCAGGGTAAGATTTTGATTATCTAGCGTTAAGGCTAAATCAGGTGATGCGGTAATGTTAACTTGATCTAGATCGGCTACCAAGACAGCTTGCCCAGTTACTTTCGCTGTTAAACTAAAGCGTTGCGGTTGCCAAACGCCTGTACCCACAATATTCATGCGACCAAGGCCCGATTGTAAATTCGCTTGTAAGTTAATATGCTGGCGATTTTTTAAGGCGATATTGGCATTAACATTTTTAAGGGTAATGCCTAGCATAGGAATATCAGCGCTAGCGTTAGTTAGAGCAATATTACCATTATAATCAGGCTGTTTTAGGGTGCCTTGTAGCGCCACATTCGCAAGCAAATTACCTGTTGGTGCACGTAGTTGCGGCACCAACAAGGGCAGTATTCTTAAATGATGAACGCTTAACTGCAGATTACCGCGAATAGCTTGCGTGGATTGCGGTAAATTCTTACCTTTATAATGTGGCAGTGCAACGGTTCCTAGCAATTGCTCACCACTTTCAAACGTGAATTTAAAATTCGCCTGTGCGCCTTTTTTAGGTGAAATATTAGCATGAACAAAACCACCTTGAATGGGAATGCGCTGGATTTGATCTAAGATCGGATAACTTAATTCGCCAGGAGAAAGTTTAAGATCAACATGTGCTGTTACGTTACCTTGTTTACTTTGCATATGTAATTGGCCATTAAGCACATTGCTCATGTTAAAATGGCGTGGAAAAAAATCTGCTACATTATCTAAGCTAAAATGATGACTATCAAACAGTAAATGCCAATTTTGTTGTGAAAACCAAGCCGCATTCAGGCAAATCTGGCTATTGGCATTACGTAGGCAGAAAGCCTGTAAGTTAAATTGCGTGTCATTAATTATAATGGGTGTTGCTTTAGCTAGGTGCCAATTATGCGATTTACCGCTAATAGTAAATTGCTGAATGACGCCGCGCCACAGGCCATTTTGCCATTGCCCCATGATACTGGTATGTAACTGCTGTTGTTGCTGCGTTAAATTAATGTTAATAATTTGTTGTTGGTTACCCGAGCCATTAATGGTGATGTTATCAATAGCAGCATAACTTAATTTTAATTTATGAGCACTCACGTTAACCGTTGAGTTTGCATTGCTGGCAAAATTTAAATGAATTTTAGCGTGTAATTGTGCCACGCTAAAATGTTCAGTTTGCACCTTACTTGCAGAAAGTGTTGTAACAATTTGTGGTGCATCATGGCTACCTTGGATCACTCCTTCGCTGTAAACTCTGCCATCCCAGCTGGGTTCTATTACTGATAAATCCGGTAAATGAATTTGCCAATTAATATGCCAATGATCCATTTTATGGCCATCAACTTTTAAATAGGCTTGATCTAATTTAACCTGGCTATTAAGTCGAATGATTTTGTGATTGATCGAATCTAATATCGCAAAACCTTGTAACGGCTGATTACGGTAGTGGCCGCTGATCTGCTGTAATTTGATGTGGTTGGTTAAATTATTATCTTGCTTGTTACCGTTAATAGTAATATCAAAATTAATATTACTGTGTGCTGCTGCATGCAAGGCGGCAAGGTTAAGCTGTTTTGCCTGTAACTGTAACTGCCAAGTCAGGGTTGGCAATAAAGTTATTTCAGCCGCGCCCTTGATTGAACCATCGAGTAGTGAGGCTTGAATATCATTCAGATAAATTAAACCCCAGTGTGTCGTATCAAAACTCACACGAGTACGAAATTGTTTCGCAACCAGAGTGAGGCGATCGCTTGTGTAGCGTAAATTTTCAAAATGAATAGGGCCTGCTAGGTAGCCAGAAACATGACTATATTGCAGGCGATTATTGGTTTGAGTGTTTAAAAACAGCAGCGCTAACTTTAATCCAGTGTTACTGAATAATAAGAATATGATCAATCCAATGAGAAGCAACGCTAATATCAAAATAGTGTGTATTATTTTCCGTAAGATCATAAATCAGGTCCCAAACTAAATTGAATACGCCACTTCGTACCAAGCGTTGGTGAGCTGGTATGAATGGGCTTAGCAAAACTCAACGCCACGGGGCCAATCGGCGTTGCCAGCATTACACTTACACCAGCCGATTGATTCATGTTATTAAAATCAGATTTGCCATAAAAGGCATTACCGATATCATAAAAACCACCAACATAGAATTTACCAAAAATGCGTTGTTGAATTTCAGTGCTGCCGACTAATAGCTTGTTTCCTGGGCCCAAATCTTGATAGCCAAAACCACGCACACTGCTGGCGCCACCGGTGAAAAATAACATACTGATAGGAAAATTATAATCATTTTTAACGGCATTATAACCTGCGGTGCCGCGTAAAATAAATCGCGTATCGGTGCGCAAGGTGTTAATTAATTTAGCATAAGTATTAACTTGTGCAAATGAAGTTGAGGAACCTAATTGTTGTAATCCTCCTAGAATACTGAAATTGATTTTAGCGCCATTGCGCGTAAAAATCGGATCATCGGCATCAAGGTAACTAAAATTATAACGTGGATACAGTAAATACGTGACAGTTTTAACATTTAGCGTTGAACCACCATCGTTATGATCGCGTTGTAAGATCATGGCTAAGGTATGATTGAAATTATTAATAGACTCATGATAATTAACACCAAAGCGTAACACGCGCGCGGATAGATCTTGTGGTCTAATTGATTCAATGCCGCCAATAAGCGCATATTGCTGTGTTAATGGATTTTTTCCTGGAATAGTATACTGCGCTTGAAAATTAATATTATTCACTTGTTGTGCAGCTTGTAACAAGGCGCTAAATTGTTGGCCATCTTTGGTGAGGTTACGAAAATGCGCGCCAACTGATCCACGAAAATGTGTATCTGTACCATAGCCAACGCCAAATAAATATTGGTGTGAAGGATAGGGCGTTAAGTTAACGTTAATCGGGATATAATAATTATCGGCATTTTTTTCGAGCGGGGTAATGCTGGCTCCTTGAAAAAAATGACTATTCGCAAAATTTTGTTGTAATTGTAATAGCTTTTGAGGCGAATAAGGTTGGCCTGTTTGAATAGTTAAAAAGCGTCGTAAAAAAGATTCATAATAAGGGGTTTGGTTAAAACTAATATTACCAAAATAATATAAAGGCCCGGTATTAAAATGTAGAATAATCGTGGCAGTATGCGTGGCAACATCAACTAATACTTCATTTTGGGTTAGTCTTGCCTTTAAGTAACCGTGTTTATTGGCAATTTCAAATAATAAATTTTTAGTTTTTTCATAGTTCTTACTCTTGTAAACATCACCCACCTTAATCGGTAAGTTGTCTTGTAAACGTTGCAAGGCAATCAAAGCTGCGCCAGGCCCTGTGATCGCTAAATCAATGGCATTAATGCGCGTGCGTGGCCCTGGTGTGATAGTAAAGCTTGCATGCCAAGTTTGCGTAGATACTCGATTAAGGTTAGAAGTGATCTGCGGTGAGAAATAACCATAAGGTTGTAAAGCAGTTTTGATATTTTTCTCAGCATGCTCATACCAACCCATTAACTCTAAACTATCATTCGGGTTGGCTGCTTTGAATTGTGATTTCAAAATCGCTTGCACATTTTTTAGTGGCTCGCCCTGAATACCATAAATATTTTGCACAATATTAAGAGAATAGCTGGGTAAACAATAGATTAACAGCAATAAAATCGCAGCGCTGGCTATTTTTAATAACAATTGTGTTCTAACTAATAGCCGCTGTGGGTGTTGCAAACTCATATCATCAAAGTTGTGTTCAAAGGATCGCACATTATATACCGTTCACCTTGGTAGATGCTATTCCTCTGGCTCAGCTGGCTTACTTTTGAGTTTAATCAATGAATCAAGATCGGTTTTGCCGCTATCAATGCTCACTATTCCAAAGGGACAATCATTGATATCATTCGATCGACAATTTTTCACGCCATTAACATCATCTGTCCAATTGGCGCCGCTGGGGCTTAGCACAAATACATTATTTTCAATCATGAGTGGGAAGGTTAAATTTTCCAAGCCTTGGTAGGTGCATATGATTTTACCAACTTTAACCCCTACCCAATGAGCTCCGGTGAATTTATTGATGTGTTGAATGAATGATTTATAAGGTGTTTTCCAAGCACCGTCTCTCGTGCCCCAAATTAATCCTACCTTAACTAAATCAGTGGGAGCCGGGCAGGTGCTAGGTGTACCTTTAGTGCCTAATTCAACTTGTTGTTGATTACTGATTGCGCCACTTTCAGAAATTTGGCTCTGGCTTACGGTACTAATCCCAGCATCCTGCTCTTTAGGCATAGCAAAGCTGCTGAATGCTAGGGTGATAAGTAAAATGTAGCGTCGTAATTTTTTCATGTTTAAAGTCTCTTAATTCTTCAGAAGTTAACTGCAGTATAACAACTTTAAACAGGCACTGGCAGGCATATTAGCAATAAAATAGGCGTAACTATTCACCCTGTAGATGGGAATGTTCAGATTTGGCGATAAAAACGGCGAAAATCTTTTATCGAACTGCTCATGTATAACTCATACACTGCGCTTTCTCAAAAATATTTTCGCCGTTTTTAGCCCAAATCTGAACGTTCTTGGTAAATTCACAATTAAATTTACTGAATAGTTACAAGTAGGCTTTGCCAGCCGAGTGGGGCTGGCAGCAGAAATAATATTATTACATTCCATTAGTATTACTTGGTGGTAAAAGCGGTTCCTTAGACTCATCCTGTTGACAAGGCCGACACTTACCAAAGAAACCGACTACTTGACAAGCAGCTACAGTGAGTATTGAAGGAGTTTCGATGCTTTCAAGGGTGCGCCTGTAGTTCAGGACCGTTGGGTTGTTATGATCGACCCTTAATTGATAATTTGCGATATAGCTAATTAAACTTCTCGTGTCCTGGGTTAGTCTATCGAAATGCCTAAGCTTGTATCTTATAGGAACAAAAGAATATACCTCATGAATAAGTTGTGCAAGTTCCTTAGCGTCATCAACTTTAATATCACGATATCTATCCATACGATCCTTGGGTTGATATCTTTCTGCTATCTGATTAATTAACTGAGCCCAATCAGTCTTAAGGATAGTCTTTCCTAAATCACGTAGTTCGCGCAGAAGGGCTTTATTCTTTCTGGTGTGATGGCAGCTCTTTATTAGCTCTTGAGAAATTTTCTCAGCATGTGACGTTTCTTGATTCTCGCTTAAGTTCGCTTGCTGTTCAAGCTGGTTGTTAATAAAGTTCTTAGCGAGGTTGCGATAGAATTGCTCACGGGACAAGCTGTATTGAATTGAATTGAGTGTTTTTTTGTACGTCATAAGCTCTTGCTGCTTTACTGGGGAGCTAGTTGCCCAATAGGCAAGATCCTGCTGTGACAAGCTGTAATCTATAATAAGGTCAATCCTGCTACGGGTGTCATCAGATAGGTGGTTCCCAAAATAACGCTTATGCTCTTTAGGAATAGCAGCATATATTCCGATGGATCAATTCTGCAGCTATGCAACCTTTATTTTGCTTTTCAAGCTTTGCTGCCTCACCAATTAACTCAGCCCACTCAATCTGGCTAAGATCTTGCCCTGTAAGTGCGTTCAGGTTGATAGCATCCGTTGCGGGATCATAAAGATTCTCAAAAATGGCATTAACTTTTGCATTGGGTGAATCAGAACTAAGCATTTTCATCTTCCTCATTATTTTTGCTAAGACTGGCTACACAATAACAAATACCCAATCTAGAGGCAACTTCACAGTTAAATTTTACACAAAAATCCTTTCTTGTTTTAAATTAAATCGTTATCATGCTGCATTAGCAGTTGAGTAAGGAGAATCATCGCATGCATAAGATATTAATAACGGGTGCTGGCAAAATTGGTACCTTGATTGCATGTTTGCTGCAAACAGCCGGCGATTATGATGTGCGCTTGGCGGATATTAGTTTTAATGGTCATGACTTAGAACGCTTAAAAAAAGCCAATATAGCGCTTAACTGTGTAGAACTTGATGTTAGCAATCATGAACAAATGGCTGCTTATCTTAAAGCCAACCCAGTTGATGCAATCATTTCTAGCTTACCGTATTTTTGTAATGCCGCTGTAGCAAAGCTGGCTAAAGAATTTAATCTGCATTATTTCGATCTCACCGAAGATGTTCAAGTAACCCATGCCGTGAAAGAAATTGCGCGTCATGCCAAAAGTGCTTTTGTACCACAATGTGGCTTAGCGCCAGGTTTTATCAGCATTGTTGCTAATCATTTGATCCAACAGTTTAGCGAAGTTGATACAGTGAAAATGCGAGTGGGTGCTTTACCGATTAACGCATCTAATGTGTTGCAATATTCTTTAACCTGGTCAACTGATGGCGTAATTAATGAATACGGTAACCCTTGTTATGGTATCGAACATGGCCAAACTGTGATGTTACATCCTTTAGAAGGCTTAGAAAAAATTGTGTTAGATGGCATTGCCTATGAAGCCTTTAACACTTCTGGTGGTTTGGGCAGTTTAGCAGAAATTCATGCCGGTAAAGTCAAAACGATGAACTATAAAACCATGCGTTATCCTGGGCATTGTGACAAAATGCGATTGCTGATGAACGATTTAAAATTAAACTCCGATCGTGCAACACTTAAGAAAATTTTAGAACGCGCGGTACCAAAAACCTATCAAGATGAAGTGATTGTTTATGTTTCTGTTACAGGACTACTAGATAATGTTTTTATCGAAAAAAATTATGTAAAAAAAGTTTACCCACAAACTATTGCAGGACTTGAATGGTCTGCAATTCAAGTGACAACCAGTAGTGGTGTTTGTGCCGTAGTCGATCTTGTATTAAATAATGCGAATAACTATCAAGGTTTTGTTCATCAAGAACAATTTGAGTTAAAGCAATTTCTAGATAATCGTTTTGGCAAATACTTTGCCTAAGGAAACCCCATGAATTTCTTAGAAAACTTACAACTTTCTGCCAAAAACCCAGGTGCGAGTAGCGGCAGTCACTTTTGGTCAACGACCCGCGATCATGAAATCATTCAATCCATTAATCCAGCAACGGGCAAAATCATTGCTAGCGTTCATGCCTGCTCAAAAACTGATTACCAACGAGTAATGAAAGATGCTCATCAAGCGTTTCAAACGTGGCGCAACGTGCCTGCACCACAGCGTGGCGAAGTGGTGCGTTTAATGGGTGAAGCACTGCGCCAACACAAGGATGCGCTTGGCAGTTTAGTTGCGTATGAGATGGGTAAATCAAAACAAGAAGGTGATGGTGAAGTACAAGAAATGATTGATATTGCAGATTTTGCTGTGGGCCAATCGCGCATGCTTTATGGTAACAGCATGCATTCTGAGCGCGCGCAACATCGCATGTACGAGCAGTGGCATCCTTATGGTGTAGTTGGTGTGATTTCTGCCTTTAATTTTCCGGTGGCAGTGTGGGCTTGGAATGCATTTATCGCAGCGATTTGTGGTAATACCGTCATTTGGAAGCCATCACATAAAACACCCTTATGTGCGATTGCCGTGCAACAACTTTGCAATCAAGTCATGGAAAAATGTGGTTATCAGAGTATTTTTAATGTAATGATTCCAACAGAACGCAGTATTATTGATGAGTTTGTTGATGATACGCGTGTGCCATTGTTATCGTTTACTGGTTCAACCGCGGTTGGGCGGGAAGTGGGCGCACGTGTCGCAAAACGCATGGGGCGCTGTATTCTGGAATTAGGTGGCAATAATGCCATTATTGTTGATGAAACTGCCAATTTAAAGCTTGCGATCCCAGCGATTGTGTTTGGTGCGGTTGGCACGGCTGGGCAGCGTTGTACCACCACACGGCGACTCTTTATTCAACAATCCATTTATCAAGATGTGCTTAAGCGTTTAGTTAATGCTTATAAGCAAGTTAGCATTGGCGATCCACTTGATCAAGCTAATTTAATGGGGCCGCTGATCGATGAACAGGCGGTCGCGCAATTTCAACAAACGATCCAACAAGCGCGCGCCGCCGGTGGTGAAGTCTTATTTGGTGGCAAGCCCATTGCAGGAGCAGGATTTTTTGTTGAGCCAACTATCATTGCCGCCCAAAATGATTGGCCGATTGTGCAACAAGAAACGTTTGCCCCGATTTTATATGTCATGGCGTACGATGATCTTGAACACGCGATTGCCATGAATAACAACGTGAAGCAAGGTTTATCATCTGCGATTTTTACCAACCACTTGCAACATGCAGAGCGTTTTTTAGCAGCAAGCGGCAGTGATTGTGGTATTGCCAATGTTAACATTGGTACGAGTGGTGCAGAAATTGGTGGTGCTTTTGGTGGTGAAAAAGAAACCGGCGGTGGTCGTGAAGCGGGATCGGATGCCTGGAAAGCCTATATGCGCCGCCAAACAAATACGATTAATTGGGGAAGTACGTTACCGCTCGCGCAAGGGATTAAGTTTGAATTAAAGTAATCAAGGCCAGCAATTCCCGGTGTAGCGAGGAACAGCCATATTTGGGCAATCTCACATTAA
>CAYGTS010000022.1:0-26435 GCA_964352905.1 uncultured Legionellales bacterium
GAGCACATTTTTTAGTGTTTTTAATGTGAGATTGCCCAAATATGGCTGTTCCTCTCTACACCGGGAATTGCTGCTAACTGGTTCAGTTTGAACCCATCAGGGCAGGCCTAACCGGTTCACTTAACTCGAAATATACTTCTCACGCCGCACGTCTTTAGCATCAAAACCGGCTTCTTTTAGCATTTCAAAGGTATCATCAATCATATTAGGATTACCGCACAGATAAATAATATCACGTGTTGGCACGAGACTAAGCTCTTTAAGCTTAGTTTGCACATAACCCAAATGTTGATGTGGTTGCGGTTGTAAATCCGGCTCACGGCTTAAGCAACCATAAAAACTAAATTGCGGATGCGCTTTGGCAAAATCTAAAAACTCATCGGCATATAATAGTTCATTTAAATGACGCGTGCCCTGCATCACCACAACCTGCAAGTTTGGATCGCTTGCAAAACGTGCGGGAAAATCAGCCAGCATTGCGCGGTACGGTGTGATCCCGGTACCCGTTGCAACCATGATATAACGCCCCGGTTGTTCCTCACGCAAAATTAAACGCCCAAACGGGCCGCTGCCGGTAACTTCCTGGCCTTCTTTTAAGTTTGAAAGCAATGCCGTAGCAATCCCACCTTCAACATAAGAACATGCAATTTCAATCTGTTTTGATGTCTTATCACAGGTTGCAATCGAATAACTACGGCGAATAGTTTTGCCATCCTGCTCAATTAATAAGGTAATAAATTGACCGGAAATGAAATTGAAATCAGTATCACCCAAATAATCAAAGGCTAAGTGCCGCACTTGATTGGTTAACATGCTGGACCACGCCAAGCGTAGTGGAAAGGTTTTAATTGCCATAATGGTTCGCTATTACTCTTTTTGAAAGACGATATATACTCTTCGGCTTTCATTTTGCGATTTTGTTGTGCGTTTGTTTAGCGGCTCTTCGTATTACGTATACACGCAGCTAGCGAACAGCGCGCACGCCTCTCCGCAAAATGAAATCCTGTGAGTATAGTACTTTTTTTAAACCCTGACGTGCAAGTAAAAACCTATGTCTTTGGCACAACCCGCGCGGTTTTAACCATATTATCTTTAACTTGCACGATTTCAATCGGATAACCATCGATTTTGATGCAAGTTGCCGCACGTGGGATCATTTCTAGGTGTTCCATGATTAATCCATTCAATGTTTTCGGGCCTGATTCATTAAAATGCCAGCCCATAACACGGTTTAAGTTGCGTAGATTAATACTGCCATCAACTAAAACACTGCCATCGTCTTGCGGATGAATGTTTTGCGAGAAGTTAGCAAAATCGGTGGTAAATTCACCGACAATTTCTTCTAAGATATCTTCTAGCGTAACTAAGCCCTGAATATCACCGTATTCATCCACAACCAATGCGGTACGGCGCTGCTCACGTTGGAAATTAAGTAATTGTGTCGATAAAGGCGTGCCCTCGGGAATAAAATAACTATCTAGCTTAATTTCTAACAACGCGTCCTTGGTTAATTTTCCTTGCGACATTAAGCCTAACATTTTACGTGCGTGTAATATGCCAATCACATTATCGATAACGCCGCGATAAAGCGGCAAGCGTGTATGTTGGCTAGTGCGTAATTGTTCGAGAATATCTTCCCAAGTATCTTCAATATCAATGCCCACAATTTCATTGCGTGGTACCATAATATCCTCGACCGTTACATCTTCCAGATCAAGAATGCTAAGTAACATGTTTTGATGTTTGGTTGGAATTTTACCGGCAGCTTCAAATACGACGGTACGTAATTCTTCACGTGATAATGGTTCAATGAGGCCTTTTTTAATGCGCACGCCAAAGATAAATAAAATACTATTAGCAATGACGTTAGCAAACCAAACCAAGGGATAAATGACTTTTAATAAAATCGTTAAAGGTAATGAAAAAGTAAACGCGACTTTTTCAGGATAAAGTGCAGCGAGCGTTTTGGGCGCCATTTCAGCAAAAATTAAAATTATCATGGTTAAAATAAAAGTCGCAATTGCAATGCCAACTTCACCCCAAAAGCGCAAGGCAATAATGGTGGCAACCGAAGACGCAAAAACATTAGCAAAGGTATTGCCAATTAAAATAATTCCGAGCAAGCGATCCGGGCGTTCTAATAATTTCAGGGTACGTTTCGCAGCACGGTGTTTTTTGCTTTTAGCAAGATGACGTAAACGATAACGATTGAGTGACATCATGCCCGTTTCTGAGCTTGAAAAAAAACCGGATATAAATACTAATGCAATAAGTATAATAATTAAAAATGTTACTGATAGTGTTGCCAATGTTGTTTAACCTGCTGATACATAAACCCAACCCCATTCCTCTGCCTTTACCGCCACATCATTATGCACTGCATAACCCACCACAGCAATTAATTTGTCTTCTGCATACAGTAACGGAATACACGAGCGTTGCCACGGTGGAATTTGCCACTCTTGCATGAGTTTTTTTAACGGATGCGAATACGCGCGACCTTGTGGATGAAAGCGCTCACCCGTTTGCCGAAAGCGAACGGTTAAGGTTTTTATTTGTTTTAAAAAATGCTCGTTAATACCTTGCCCGAACTTTTGCACGCAACCTAAAATACCCAATCCTGCCGGCAGTTGAATATCATCTTGCCAGTTAAATGCTTGACTAAAATCAGCAAGCGGTGTTTGAAACTGTTCAAAAGCATAAAGTTGTTGCTGATAACGACGAATTTCATTATTACCCCAAGTGAATTTTGGCATGGCATCTTCTTTGGCCTGAATCACGGTTTGCAAGATTTGGGTTAATTGCACGCTTGAAGGCAGTGTTAATTGCAAATTCGCTAACCAATAACGTATAACGGCTTTTTGTTTTTCCACGTTTAAATCCTTTAATTTAACAAGATCTAAACTGTTTTGTTGTGTAATGCAATCGGCAAATTGATCTTGCAATGATTCCTTCACAAATGTCATGATTTCACTGCAATGCTGACTACACCGTGCAATGGTTTTGCTTGCTTGTGGCCAGCGTTGTTTTATTAACGGCATAATTTGCTGGCGTAAATAATTGCGATCAAAATGAATATCTTGATTGCTAGGATCATCAATCCAGGTGAATTGATTCTCATTAGCATAACGCAGCACCGCATCACGCGTACTGGTTAATAAGGGTCTTGCTAAAAAACCTGATCCAAAGTTTGTGATCAATGGCATCGCGCTTAAACCTTGTACGCCTGCGCCACGCAATAGTTGTAATAATACCGTTTCAGCTTGATCATCTTGGTGATGAGCAAATAATAACAAACTATCCTGATCAATAAAATTTTCTAGCGCTTGTAAACGTGCTCTTCTAGCACTCGCTTCAAGACCTAAACCTTGCTTTAGATTCACTTGCACGCGTAATACATGGCAAGCAAGGTTTAGTTGCTGGCATGTGTTTTTACAAAAAATTTCAAATGCATCAGCGGATCGTTGTAATCCATGATGAATGTGGATCGCTTCGATGGGTGTTGGCTGGCAATATTGTTTGGCTAAATGTAATAAGACCTGTGAATCAACCCCACCACTGTATGCAACATAGATTTTTTTGACAGCTTTGATCTGCTGTAAAATGTTGGTGATGTTTTGACAAAAGTCTGCTGCAATCATGGTGGTACCAGTGGTAAGTTTCATAACGTTTTGCTAAATCGAAGATCCTTTCCAAGTTGCAACGCTCGCAATCTGACAAAGATCACCTTTAACATCACATTCAATACCACTCGCCCTGGATTGCTTCGTCGCAAGCTCCTCGCAACGACGAAGCTCCCCGTCGTTGCGAGCGCGAAGCGCGTGGCAATCCAGGGAAAGGATCTCCGATCGTGAAAATTTTACTGTGCAAGCTATCGATTCCACTGCATTTACAGACATTATCCTTATTTCACGCTCACTGCCACTAACTCCTGCTTCACTTCGTTCGCAACGACGGGTTAAGGAGTTCGCTGACTCCCAAACTAAACCCGATACTCATGCTCACTAACACCAGCAGCCAATAATTGTTGGTAACGTTTTGCCAGTAAATCATCGATCGGCAAACTCGATAATGTATTTAGCTGTTGCGTTAATGAACGGTGTAGGTTGGCAAACGTGGCACCGTAATTACGGTGCGCGCCACCTAAAGGTTCAGCAATAATTTCATCAATTAATTTTAAATCTAACAAACGATCCGCGGTAATACTCATTGCGGCTGCAGCTTCTTCGGCCTTTGTCGCACTTTTCCATAAAATCGAGGCACATCCTTCCGGTGAAATCACTGAATAAATACCATATTGCAGCATTTTAACGCTATCACCTACACCAATTGCGAGCGCCCCCCCCGAGCCACCTTCGCCAATCACGGTGCAAATAATCGGCACTTTTAATTGCGACATCACCATTAAATTTCTCGCAATCGCCTCACTTTGGCCGCGTTCTTCCGCCCCAATCCCGGGATATGCGCCCGGTGTATCAATAAAGGTAATAATCGGTAACTTAAATTTTTCCGCCAGTTGCATTAAACGTAACGCCTTGCGATAACCTTCTGGGCGCGGCATACCAAAATTACGTGCAACCTTTTCTTTAGTCGTACGGCCTTTTTGGTGCCCGATCACCATCACCGGTTTATCGTTAAAATGCGCAATGCCGCCAATAATTGCTTGGCAATCAGCATAGGCTCTATCACCATGCAATTCATCAAAGTCGGTAAAAAGGTTATCGATATAATCTTGGGTATACGGGCGTTGCGGGTGGCGTGCGAGTTGCGCCACTTGCCAAGCACTTAAATTTGCAAAAATAGATTTGGTTAAATCTTGGCTTTTTTGCTCTAAGCGTTTGATTTCATCATTAATATTGATTTCATTATCATTACCAACTAAACGTAGCTCTTCTATTTTTGCTTCAAGTTCAGCAATGGGTTGCTCAAAATCAAGAAACTTTAGATCCATTGTGATCACCTTAATATATAAAGTTAACTTCAGCGCTTTCCAGGCATGCGCTTAAGTTGCGAATTAATTCATCGGCTGGTTTAATATACCATTGTTGCCCTAATAACACCTTCGCTGCTATACAATCGCGTTGATAGTGGATTGCCACCGGTGTGGTCCCACGCTGAAAGCTTTTGAGTAATTGTTTTAGCAGTGAAATTTTACTGGCATCGATTCTAGCATGATTTAGCCCAATTTCTAAATAGCGTGCAAAATGACTTCTAGCGCGGTCGATATTGTAAAGCTTTTTGGCACTCATGCGATAGCCGCCACTATAGTTATCCACCGAAACATTACCTTCCACGATCAAAATATGATCTTTAATAATTAATGGCCGATATTCCTGATATAAATCAGCAAAAATAGCGATTTCCACGCGACCACTGCCATCATCTAACGTCACAAACGCCATGCGCTCTTGCTTTTTGGTCATCATGGTACGGATTGCCACCACCAAGCCTGCAATCACAATACTTTGGTTGCTCGTAGGATTAAGCCTAGCCAAATTTGTCGTCGTAAATTGATCGATTTCGCGGCGGTAAAAATCCAGTGGATGCCCACTCAAGTAAAGGCCTAGCGTTTCTTTTTCACCTTGCAAAAGCGTGTGCTCATCCCAATCTTTGCTGGCAACGTAATCCACTTCCATGGATTGGGTTTTCTGGCCCATGCTAAATAAATCACTTTGGCCTGAAGAAACATTTTTGGCTTGTTGCTCAGCATAGGTGATGGCTTTATCAATCGAATGAAATAAATTCGCGCGTGATGAATTAAAGCCATCCATGGCACCACTGCGAATTAAGGCTTCTAAGACGCGGCGATTAATTTTTTTCAAATCTTGGCGTTGGCAGAAATCGAATAAACTGTGATAAGGCTTGCTTTGCCGTTCATTAACGATATTTTCAATTGCAGCCTGTCCCACACCTTTGATTGCACCTAAACCATACAGAATAGTATGATCATCAAGCGCGGTAAATTTATAAAAACTTTGATTCAGATCCGGAAAAATTATTTTTAAACGCATCTGTTTGCATTCATCAATTAATCCCACGACTTTATCGGTATTATCCATATCCGATGACAACACTGCTGCCATAAAGGCTCCCGGATAATGTGTTTTCAGCCACGCAGTTTGATACGATAATAAGGCGTAAGCAGCTGAATGCGATTTGTTAAAACCATATCCTGCAAATTTTTCCATGAGATCAAAAATGTGTGCAGCGGTCTTATTTTCAACTTTATTTTTCGCCGCACCCTTTAAAAATATTTCACGCTGCTTGGCCATTTCTTCGGGTTTTTTCTTGCCCATCGCACGCCGTAATAAATCCGCTTCACCTAAACTATAGCCTGCTAAGACTTGCGCAATTTGCATGACTTGTTCTTGGTATAAAATAATTCCGTAAGTCGGTTTTAATACGGTGGTTAAATCAGGATGCAAATATTCAACTTGCGCACGCCCATGTTTGCGATCAATAAAATCATCCACCATGCCCGATTGCAACGGCCCTGGGCGAAATAACGCAACTAACGCAATAATCTCTTCAAAACAATCTGGTTGCAGGCGGCGAATTAAATCTTTCATACCACGTGATTCTAATTGGAAAATCGCAGTGGTTTCACAACGTTTTAATAATTCAAACGTTTTAGCGTCATTGGTGGGAATTAAATTAATATCGATTTTTTCCGGTGAATTTTGATTAATCGTTTGTAATGCCCAATCGATAATGGTTAAAGTGCGCAATCCTAAAAAATCAAATTTAACTAAACCAACCGCCTCAACATCATCTTTATCAAATTGTGTTACCAGGTTTTTTCCACCGGCTTCACAATACAGTGGCGCAAAATCGGTTAGTTTTGAAGGTGCAATCACCACACCACCCGCATGTTTACCGGCATTGCGCGTGATCCCTTCGAGTTTTTTCGCTAAATCAAGAAGAATACGCACTTCTTCTTCATTTTGATAACGCTCGCGTAATAACTCTTCTTGCGCTAATGCATTATCTAAGGTTATCCCTAATTCAAATGGAATTAATTTCGCGATTTTATCAACAAACCCATACGGATGCCCTAAAACTCGCCCAACATCGCGTACCACTGCTTTCGCTGCCATTGAACCGTAAGTAATGATTTGCGAAACACTTTCACGGCCATAACGATTAGCAACGTAATCAATCACGCGATCGCGCCCATCCATGCAAAAATCAATATCAAAATCCGGCATCGAAACACGTTCGGGATTTAAAAAACGCTCAAACAGTAAATCATACTGCAAAGGATCAAGATCGGTAATGCCAAGCGCATAGGCTACCAATGAACCCGCACCCGAACCACGCCCAGGACCAACGGGTATATGATTTTGTTTAGACCATTGAATAAAATCCGCAACGATTAAAAAATAACCGGGAAAGCCCATATTATTAATCACGTTTAATTCAATGAGTAGGCGCTCATCGTAAGCGGCACGTTTTTGTGGAATGTCTTGTGCGCTAAATAATTGTGTAAGACGCGTTTCTAAACCAAGTTTAGCTTGCTGTTGTAAAAAATCAGCCGTGCTCATGCCCTGCGGCACCGGAAAATCCGGTAAATAACTCTGGCCTAAATTAAGCTGTAAATTACAGCGCTTGGCTATTTCAACGCTATTTTGTAAGGCTTGCGGCAGATCAGCAAATAATTCCGCCATTTCTTCAGCCGATCGTAAATAGTGTTGCGATGTATAAGGTGATCGGCGATTGGCATCATCGAGTGTTGTACCTTGATAAATGCAAACCCGCGCTTCATGCGCTTCAAAATCCTCAGCATTTAAAAAACACACTGCATTGGTTGCCACCACCGGCAAATTAAATTGTTCGGCCAATGCTAACGCTAAATCGTTATACTCTGCTTCATACGGGCGATTACTACGCTGTAATTCTAGGTAAAAGCGCTGTGGAAATAAATTTTGCCAAAACTGTAAATTGGCTTTAGCAAGATCGGGCTGATTTTTTAATAACGCTTGCCCAATATCACCCTGCAAACCACCCGATAAAGCAATCAAGCCCTCACTTTCAATCCAATTTTTGTCAATCAACGGCACATCATGCTGTTGCCCTTCAATGTAGGCTTTGGAAATGAGTTTGCTTAAATTTAAATAACCTTGCTGGTTTTGGCAAAGCAAAATCAGGGAAAAAGGTTGTTGTTCATCATCAGGATTAGTGATTAAGACTTCGCAACCAATGATGGGTTTAATGCCGGCACTGAGTGCTGCTTTGTAAAACTTAACCATGCCAAACAAATTCACAAAATCAGTTAACGCCACTGCAGGCATGTGGCGATCGCGCAGTACTTGCATGAGCGGTTTAACCCGCACAATTCCTTTACAAATCGAATATTCGGAATATAGCCTTAAGTGTACAAATTCTGCTGGCATGACGTATCACTCTGTTGATCGAGCGTTGATCGTAATTTATTGGGACTGCGGTTTCAATCTAATTTATTGTGATGCAGCGATTCCCGCCGTAAAGGTCAAAATGCTGGCTTACGTGCTTTAGATGCGTTTGATTCATATGATACTCCCCACATACCATTCTGAAGCCACAGTTAACCCCATTTTTTTAAGAAAGTGACATTTCGGTCCATCATGGGCGCCGCAAACAACAAGGACTTGCGCAGCTCCCCTTAACTTTGCGATTACTTTAATTTCTTGAACCAATTTAGATCCAATTGAATGCCACTCAGATTCATCAGCAACACAAAAATCATCGATCATTAAGGTTAGCCCACCAGGATTATAAACTTCTGGCGCTGGCATCAACTTGCCGATAATAAAACCAACGATTTTTTGATGACAAGTAGCGGTAAGCATGATGTGGTGATTAGAGCCAAGTAACTCCTCAAACCATTTGGCCTGCGATAGCTCTGCAATATTGCCAGCATATTTCCAAAATTGGGGTTGTGCTTTTTCGTAAGACAAACGTTTTTGATACGACATCTCGACCATGTGTTGTATATCGCTAGCTTTGGAAAGCCGAATACAGACATCATCTTTAGCATTGTTCACCCTATTATTAATATCAAAGGTAAACACATTCATTGCATAAGGATCAGGATTTTCAGCATTTCTTAACTCATCCTCTGTTTTAAAAACCTCTCTATAATCTCCATGGGATACTTCGGATATAATTTTGCGCCAAAATTTTACGGCCTTTATATTTTCTGGCATTACAGCTATTGACCATTTGCCAGGATGTTCTTTGAATATTTCTCTAGCAACTATGCTTGCAATACCTTTTCCTTGAAATTTAGCAAGAATGAAAAACTCCCCCATGTTCCAATCGACGGGTTCAAGCAAATGCATTTTATCCAATAACACAAATCCCGCTATTTCATCCGCTACCTTTATTAAAAAAGCTTTCTCATTAGCATTTTCAAAATAATGCTTAAAATCTATACATTCAAATAGCCCGCTCTCAGGGCATTCCCAGCCCATATAGGCTGTTCTATCATACACATAGAAACGTGCCATATTTTGAATGGTTGGGTAATCAGTAATTGTTGCGGGTAATAATCTAACATTAGGTACAAAACGTTTAATCAATAAATGATGGGGTTTACCGGCACCGCTACAATCTCCACTCATTATAAAGTCAGCAATATGCTCAAAGCCTGCCTTCATGTAGACATGTTTGGCTCTAGGGTTATTGCTAGCAGGGTCTATTATAAATGTATCTACTTTAGAGTCGAAATCTCTTCTAAAAAAATCAAGAAATTCCGCTAATGTTTTGGCTCCATAACCTTTTCCAAAAAAATCTTTATCCCCAATCATATAATCGATGCCGTAAGTATGCCCTGTTTTTGAAAGGTGATTTAATTTAATATCATCGATATGGTCTTCTGCTGTTTCTTGTATCGTCATTAGCATTGCAAACGGATGACTATCACAGTTTGCTATCCAATAAACATACTTGCCGTCACAATAATTCGAAGGTTCTTTTCTGCCATTAACAAAATTTAAAATATCGTCTTTATGGCCCTGCGTATTGTCCCAAAATTCCTGAACAAAAGGCTCCGAAAGCCAACCAAAAATAATATCAACGTGACTTACGTTGGCTTTTTCAAAATTAAAGCTCATGTTTTTCCTCAAATAAATTTTTTGCATCATAGCATTATAAAATAGCACTAAAAAATTTTTTAAGCTTTATTGCCTCTTCATTAAATAACGCAAGCCACTCCTCACGATAGGGTACCACTTCAATGATTTGCTTTTTGTATCTATTCAGCAAGTTTGAAGGTGAATTCACCGATAACGTTCAGATTTGGCGATAAAAACGGCGAAAATATTTTTGAGAAAGCGCAGTGTATGAGTTATACATGAGCATTTCGATAAAAGATTTTCGCCGTTTTTAGCCCAAACGCCAGTCCTCGCGAAAGCGGGGATCAGGGCGTTCCCATCTACAGGGTGAATAGTTATTGCTCTTTTTATCCATCATGTTTCCATTTCTAATAAATAATTCACTAAGCTTGCAATATCAATCACGGGATAATTGTGCGCTTTAGCAAATGCATATGCAGTTTGGCGATCAGCGACACTACCATCATCATTCATTAGCTCACATATTACCGCTGCCGGTTTTAAATTAGCAAGGGAAGTTAATTCAATTGCCGCTTCAGTATGGCCCTGACGTTTCCTCACACCACCTGGATCAGCACATAAGGGAAAAATATGCCCTGGACGCGCCAAATCTGAGGGTTTTGCAGTATCTGTAATCGTTGCTAAAACGGTTTTGACACGATCGCTCGCTGATATGCCGGTGGAGTTCAAATGCGCACAATCAATCGATACCGTGAATGCGGTTTTATGCAAGCCCGTATTTTCTGCAACCATGGGTGGTAAATCGAGTTTTTCACAAAGGCTTTTTGATAAACACAGGCAAACAATACCACTACAATAACGAATGAGCATCGCCATCTTTTCGACTGTTATTTTTTCAGCAGCAATGATAATGTCCGCTTCATTTTCACGTGTGAGATCATCAAAAACCATCACCGGCGTGCCTATTTTAAATGCAGCAACAGCTTGATCAATTGGCGTTAGATTGAGTGTTAACATGAAATGCTCCTCTTAGAATACATTTCAGGACGGCATGAAGTTGCCTGTGATAACTCACAAGCCAATCCATCTTCTTTCATCCAGACTATAACTGTCGGCTCTGGCATTTAACCAGATCTGCTGATCTAATTTTCATTAGCGCTCGCGGGCTCATAACTATACTATTTACCGCCGGTCAGGAATTTCACCTTGCCCTGAAGATGGGCTTAGCTTAAGCATTCGTATTGGTTTTTTCAAGCGTAGAATGTCAATGACTGTGTGATTTTAAATTATAGAGTAAGTTGATCCAGCATAGGAGGATATCATTGCTCAAGGCATACTTAAGCCTGATAACCTCGCTTATCAGTCCTTTAATTTTGACTGGCATGGCCCGGAAGAAATCTAGTAGTAAGTTGGGTTGGTTTACCTGAAGTTCTATTTTTTACACAATATTGCTCAAACAAACAAATCCCATCTTTAAAAATATACAACTTTCATGTGGTTACAAATGTAAGTTGATTAATTGGATTAACGTCGGTACAATATAGCTAATATAATAAAAATAAGATAACCCTGTTATGCCGTCAAGTAATAAATACCTGCGCATATTCCAAGGAGGTGATTCATTTTTAGGAGATAGTTGTAAATATGCGCGAAACAACAGTACTACTAAGGCTAATTTGAATGGTCAGCATGATGTTTGGTGCCGGCATTTAGCGTATTTGTGGATTGAACTAGCAAATCAAAAAGATCGTTATCAGCGATTAGCTCATATTGAACAATTTAAATCTCGCGCACAACAATTAGATCGAACTGGCGAAATATCTAGTAATGAACATTCACTTACCATCGATTATCATCTTTTAGGTGATTTACTCACAAAAACCGCAAACAATATGCTGGTGCAAGGCGTTAATCAATGTCATTTTTTGCTAGGCACTGAAAATCATGCCTTAGCAATATTACTCAAGCGTAAAACGGATGAGGAAGGTAATGAATATTGGGTACTCAACTATTATGATCCTAATCAAACGTTATCACATTACCGCTTCGTTTGTGCTAGTTCTGAAAAGTTAGCCGCTGTTGCAGAAAAATTAATTCATCATTGGGATAGTAAAAATCAAGCTTATTTCCCTACAGCACCTGCGATTACTATGGCGCAAGAAGAATCAGTAACTCCACGAATTTTGCCACAACTTGAAGAATTACCTGAGCGAGAATTATCACAAAAAATGTTGCAGGGGTTGCTCTATTTATCGTTGAAATATGGTAATGCAGAAAATACGTCATATTATTTAAATAAAATATTAGCCCTTTCATTACCATCAGTAGAAAAATTTAAACTTTTACAAGCAAGATCTGAGTTAAATTTATCGGGATTGTATGAAGCATTAAAAAATGGCCATATTAAAGCGACTCAAATCTATCTTAATACTATTTTAACAGCAACCGTATTATCAGAAGAAGAAAAATATAAATTACTTGTAACTACTCACTCCGTAGCAGGGAACGCCCATATTTGGGCTAAAAACAGCGAAAATCTTTTATCGAAATGCTCATGTATAACTCATACACTGCGCTTTCTCAAAAATATTTTCGCTATTTTTATCGCCAAATCTGAACGTTCTGGTAAATATAAAGCTAAAGGGGGTGAGCAGATACAATTACTTTTAACCAAATGGATATTCTCTGGCTTAGTCAGAGCATTACAAAATGATCAAGCAGCCGTTATCACAGCTTACGTTGCAACCGTGCTCGCCACAGGTAATCTATCGTTTGAACACAAAATGGATTTACTGACAGTTCGAAATTGGCTCCACTATCCTAAAACAAAATTTTTCCATTGTGGTGACAGTATTGATGTAACACCACATTCTGAGGCAATTCAAGCCTATGCTGATGCTTTAGTTAGTTCTCAAAAATTGCCTGATCGCGATATTAAAACCCTAATGAAAAAACTTGCACCTAAAAATTATAATGACTTTATTAAGCAAGCAAAAAAAGCATTCGAAAGAAATCACATCAAAACAAATCATGACCATGTGACCTACTACGGAGCAGTAGCTCCTTAATTTAAAGTGAATTAACAAAAAAACGGTTTTTCAATGTTCCTATATAGTTAAATGGTATCTGCTCACCCCCTTTAGCTTTATATTTACCAGAACATTCAGATTTGGCGATAAAAACAGCGAAAATATTTTTGAGAAAGCGCAGTGTATGAGTTATACATGAGCATTTCGATAAAAGATTTTCGCTGTTTTTAGCCCAAATATGGGCGTTCCCTGCTACGGAGTGAGTAGTTACGTTAAATGTAAAATGATAATAAACTAATACCCTAATTACCTTGCTTTTAATGGGTGACCTAATAATTTACCCAAAATTTCTATTGGATAAATATATTCACCCGCAGCCGCAAAATTAACCGGCATACTATTAATTGTTTCAAAAACTTGATCCAAATTGATTGTGTTGCTGTAGTATGATGAATCATCAATACAGCTATCAGCGCAGCATTTAAAATCATTCATATGGCCTAGAATTTTCCGATCGACAGTGTTACAGAAATCAATTGGATGATTAAATAAATCATCAATTTTTTTAGCCCAATCAGAGAGTTCATGATTATACAAAAATTTTTTGAGCAAAATGCTAATATATTCTGGAATAGCAGCTGCACCCCCTGCTTCGGTGTAAGGAATAAAGAAAGTAAATGTCGATTGCGCATGAGTGGCCATTGCAATTTTTTTGCGATTAACTCGGATCAGATCGATAAACCAATCATCTAGCGGATGAGTAACAAGAGATGGTTCTGCTAATGTCGTAATACGGCAGTCTTTAGCATATTTTTTTGTCAGTCTAAATTGTCGCATTTTTAAATACCATTTTTATATCCTCGTTTTGAATGATGCACAATATTATTGAACATATCAATATCGATGAAAAAAGCCTGATAATCTCACTTATCAGGCTTTAAATTTTGCACCTCACAACCCATCGCTTGTGTTGCACCACAGTAAGTGACACCTTTGGACCGCTTTTGGAGTTTGACCCTTAGTTAGTTTGTTTCTATCCCCTTCCATGGTTCACCAATTAGTTTTGGCAAAAAATCACGAAATAAAATTTTGTAAGCCTCTTCTAACTGATATGAGCCAACGTGACTTGGAGACAGCAAAGGCTTAATATCATTGGTGAAAATAGGACTCTTCTGTTTTAGTAACAAATTTTTTTCAAATTCTGCCTGCGATACCTGCGAGTTTTCCTCTTTCATATAGTGTTGAAAAATGTCGATGATGGTTTGAGTCTTCAAATCAGAAATTTGATGAGCAACATACCAAAAATCATACAAGTCTCTGCCCTTCTTACGTTGGTATAAAGCACGTAACTTTGTCGCTAATAATTCTTCTATTGAATAAGTAAGAATCATAGATTTTCCATTAAACCAGGGGCTATTAACTTCAAATGTCTTTTTAACATGTGGTTGTACCGAAAAATGTTCGCGTGTATTAATTTCAATTTTAACTTTTCGGCTAATGATTGGTTCTACCTCCGTAGTAAAGCGATAATTAAGCGTAAAACGCCCTTGGTTTTGCTTCCAACTTGGGTTTCCCAACCAATGATCTAAACAATCACGTATTGCTGTAACGGTTTTTCCTATCGGCTCCGCCTTTGCTTGAACAAAATCCAAGTCTTCACTGAAGCGCCCTGCCCTTTCGAAAAATAATTTATGTAAGGCCGTGCCGCCACGAAAAATTAAACATTCACTAATTAATGGGTTTTGATATAGCTCACATATTGCACGCGACAAGACAAGATCATGCTCGACTTGATCAGGAGTACTCCAAGGAGCAATGCTGCGCCAATCGATAATATCTGCTTGAGGGATCATAATTCATCTGGCTCCACAGGTTCATTTACTAAAATATGCCATCGTTGATTACACTCAATAATAGGCTCACTACTAGATAAAACTAATAATCGCTGCGACATTTTTCGCTGCTTTAATTGATATTCCAAAGGCGTTAAATCAATCGGTAATTGAAGTACATCTAGCAAATAACCCAAGCGCTGGGCTGATGTGATTTCTACCTCATCGTTTTTTAAGAGCACACCTAGCTTTTCTGCATCTAATCGTTCTACGAGCTCACACAATACGGTAGAAACATGGTTGACTTGACCAGCTGCATTCATGTAACGCACCAAGTCAAATGCTGTCATTTCTGGCGTAGCTACATTCATGCTACCTGTTGCCGTCTTTATGGGTTGATAAAAGTGGGGTTGAATTACTTTTTTGTAAAGAAATTCAATCTGTAAATTACCCACCTGGATTGGGCGTATTGGCTTAGTGGAAACTACTTGAAAAACCATTGGCTGTTGATGCGCTGCCCCATGTAATGCAGCTGAAGTTAAAACCCCACAATAGTAGGGCTGTTCTAGATACTTCATGAAAAAATCAATAAACCAAGAAGCAGGCAATGAGCCTGAAGCTTGATACTCCAATGGTAAAATCGTATAAAAGTCGCTCCTAATACGAACCACTTTATTTTTTCGTATCAAACGATGTGCTGCCTTTTTGAAGGCATTATCACTAAGACTCAGTGTTGCTATGGCATCACTGCGCAAGAAGCAATACCTACCTCTTGACTGTAGATGTTCCAAGTACTGTTGTAGTGTCTCAAACCCTTCTTTCATTTACAAATAGTGCCACAAATAGGCCCATTTTGCAAATGAAAGATTCTTGTTCTTTTAAAATTAACTATCTACTTTGACTTGCAAGCTTAGGCTCATTACCCCCAATTTGTGCTTATGTCAAAAACTTGCAATTTTATCTAAACAAATTTTTTTACCTAATTGGGTCGACCGACATATTCGGAGAAAAGTTTCATTCGTTTAGTCTATGCCAGCTTCAATGATAATATCTTATCCATATCAAAGGGGCTATCATTGGTCGCATAACGCAATTTCAAATTTAGTCGATGATGACCACCGTTTGTTTACTGACATTTTGCCTCCTAACTGAGGCTATTATCTCTCAAATTTTTTGCTTTGGGTGGTCTAAATTTTGGGGGTCATTATATCTGTTCTAAATTCTGGAAAATGAAGCTTTTCAATTGCTCTTTTAATATGTTCCCTATTTTTTTCATATTTTGAAATAAGCTCTCCCATATTATTCATTTTATGATGCTTTATAGTAACGTTCCCTGTAACATTTCTCCTTATTCTTTTAAAAGTTTTAGCATTGCAGTCCAGCAACTGCACGGTATGCCCTTTAACAAGTGTCTTATGCCCCATACCTGTTCTAATTGTTGAAAGGTTGTAATTTTCATTTAATGAATTAACCACATTTCTTAATCCTTGGATATTAACAACATTACTTGCATCTTCATGAGGCTTAAACGGTGTAAAATGCGGTACATTATGATTAGGATCAGCCACAACATAGCCTGGGCTATCAAAAACAATAGCGGGCAATCCTGTATTTATCGCATGAAAGGTGGCCAATAATCCTCCTCTTGAGTGCCCTACTAATAATATTTTTGAATCAGGATAATTTATATTAGCATAATGTATAAACTCTTTCATACGCTGCCCTGTCCAATCGCGCGAAAAAGGATCCGTACCGAGCATTGCTATTTTGGAGGCATCTACTCCTGATTTATCAAATAGACCCTCTATTCCTTCAAATGCAATATAGATATTCCCCGTATTTTTATTTCGATACATTCCAACGTTAATATTATATTTTTCATTACGCATAAGATTTCCTATCCTTTCAAGATTGCCAGCATTTTTCATGTCAACCTTATAAACGGCTTGAGAAGTATTAAAAGCATCTTCACACAAAGCAAAACTAGGGTCATGAAGGTCAAGCAACCTAAGCTCTTCTTCTTTGTTTTGTTCTTTATCTTTCTTCTTCCCACCATTAAAAAGTAAATCATTAGCATCCATAGGATTATGATCTTCAATCCATTGTTGTGCCAGCATGGCATGATAAAAATTATCAGCTTGTTCTATAATCTGTGTGGCAGTTGCGGCACGTAATTCGGCAATCGATTTACCAGTTAAATGTGAAAAAATGGCATAACCACAATCATTATCTTGACTAACAAGATCAATTAATTCGCCGTTACTATTCATTAACATCCAGTGGCCAATACCCGAAATATTATCTTGATCCTTTTCACCTTTGATAAACACAACGATTGGGCGGTTACTAAGCTTATCCTCTGGTGTAGGCTCATAGTATGGATCATCAACTATTTTTAATTTGGTACCATATACACTATCCATGGCTGTCATTTCATAAAGCTTTGCAGGCTCATCCCCATTTTCAACATCAGCTGCATAAGCATTTGCTACCTGTTGTTGACTTGTAGATGCAGAGCTTGACGATGGTTGTTGTGCAAAAAAACCGATTTCACATTGCGATCGAATATTGGTATAACGTGTTGCTGTAGAACCAATGCGCGTTGCCACAGTAATATGCCCATCAGTAGCCGCTAAATCAGCCTGACGTTCTTGTATTTCATCGACTAACTCTTCCCTTCGATTATGTGTTGCTTGCGGATCATGTTGAGCAACTAATGCGTCATACTCATCTACTCTTTCATGTATTTCAGCAGTGAGTTGTGAGCGAATAATAAAATCTTGGATCCGCTGTGAAAGCGAATTAGTCACACCCGCAACCGCAGCACTGGTTATAGGCGAAATTAACTGCATTTCAGTAACACGCATAACATGTTCAGTAATCACTTGACTCATTGATGCTGCAATAGGATGCGTATCCACTTGTGCGCTACAGCGTTGTAACGTTTGAAAATAGTTGATGATGGTATTTTTGTGTTCACTATGCTCAGCAAAATCAATCTCTGCTAATTTTTTCAAATTAACACTAGCATCCTCATTAAAAATAGTGTTATCAATTAACAATTGATTAATCGCCATTGCTGTTGCTTGCGATAATTTACAATCTTGTTGTAGTAAGGTAATTGTTAATTCACGATCAAATTTTGCCAAACTTAAATACAATTGTTCGTGGACTTTTGTTACAACACCATGAATTTCAGTAATACCATTAACAATACCCGCTATTCTTGTAAACGCACTAATCGGTGTTCGCAAATGCTCTGAACTTGATAATAAACCTTGGCAAAGCGGCCAACCAATAGCTTGCCACTGTTGCTGCCAATATGTATGTTTAGGATCTAAGGTTTCTCTGATGATTAATTCAATCTTCGAATTAAATACTGATGTTTGGCGCATCTGATCTAAGGCTAGCATTTTTTTGACTAAACGACTTAGTGCTGACTCACAAAAACACATATCAACATTGCTGCGGATCGCTCTTTGAATTTCTGATTGATAGCGCGCAAACTGAAAATGTGAAAACTTATTAACCAATTGGTTAAGCCCTTCTCTCGCACCTGCTTCGGCAACACTAACACCCACTTGCTGAAATGCCAGCACCCGTAAATTTCGACTTTCTTGAAGCAGTCTTTGGCCTAGCGTTTTACCATTCATAATAGCATGCGTACCAGCTTGTTCTAAGGCCTCTTGCCCAACACCTGTCATTAAATTATTAACGCCACGGCCAGCATTTTTTAAGGATTGCCAGCCTAAGCTTACCGCTGAAATAGCCAGGCTAACCGCTTTTTGTTGACAGTAACCCTCCCAAGTAAATTGCCGTGTGCTGTAAACACGGTAAGCTGAAACTAAGTCTGCTGCACCTTCCGTAATTAGGCCCATGCCAACATTAGCACCAAACCCAGTGCTCACCAATGCCACTCCCATGCCCATTTGCACAGTACTGATTAAACCTAAGGCACACACACTCCACCACGGAATAAATCCTGTTTCATGTAATTCGATTAGATATTCAAGTCCTCGCGCTGCAAATGCAGCCCATTCTGGATCTTGGCTATCTTGCACAATCGGTAATTCACTCAAGGATTTAACCGTAGTAATTTCAATCTCTTCTTGCCGCAAATCCGCTTTACTAATAATTTGCTCAGCTTGATTTGCACTTAAGTTATCAAAACAAACAGCAAATTCTTGCCCGTGACTGCGCAATTGTGTAATAAGACCCTCAGCTGCTTTATGTGCTAATTGCGAAAACTGTACTGTTGCCGATCCACTTTGTAATGCTGCCTGCGATTGTTTGACATTAAGCTCATGCAATGTCGCACTGATTTCTATTTCAGCACTATCTTGACAGATTGCCCTGATCTTTTCATGTGTCAATCCGCTTAATTTAAAAGTGAGTGTTTGATCTTTTGTCGTCGTTAATAATGCTATTGCGGTTTTGCGATCAAGTGTTTCAATTTCGATGTGATCAGGTTTAATTTTATAACATTGGATCGTAGTAAGATTAGGTTGTCGTTCAAGCAAGCTTAACAAGTTAGTTCGAGAAGCTGTTAATTCCAGATCAACTGTCGCACAAGTGATTTGCGGTAATTTTTCCAGCAAATCTTGCGGCGTTAACTGAGTAAATTCTACAGAGACATGTGAAGCTGCTTTATTTTCACCACTAAATTTCAGCGTAACACGATCACTATCTTGAATAGTCTGCAGCATTTTTTTAGCATCTGACAGCGATAGTTTATGCTCTCTGCTAACTCCCTTGCTATTCACAAGGATCATTTCAACCTGACTATTTGCTAATAATCCTGCAGATAAACGGTTTAAAAATGATTTGCCTTCTTCTAGTTTTTTTAATGCTGTTTGTCTATCCAGATTATCAAAAATCAAATCACTCGAAAAAAGCGTTTGGATTGCTGCCAAATCCACTTCTGATAATAAAATAGTACATCCAAATGATTGGTGTTTAAGTGACACGCCCTGCTCATCCTTGAATACTTCTGCAAGCGTATTCAGAGCCTGATCAACATTGCCGCTGTCGTGCCAAGCAGTTAAATCATTAAACTGCACGCGATAACGTTTTCCATTGAGTAGTGTTTTGCTAATAGTGCCATCTTGATTTCGCAGCACCTCAGGATAGCAAACATGTAGCCCAGTTTCGTTATTTTCACGATGATCATATTCTTCTAATGTGATTAAACGCTGTGATTTTTTAATACTGTTAATAGCAGCAGTGATGCTATTAAGACTAGAACCTAGTAAATTCGCTTTAAACATTAATTGCTTGATAAGATCAGAATCTGTATTAACGCCTTGCTCTTGCAATAATCCTTGCATCATTTGTAAAGAAGACATTTCTTCTATTAATAATTCTCGTGCCTTGCTAAATGCAGCAATCGCAATCTGTTTATAATCCGCTGGCGCTTTGTTTTTAATTAAAATCCATGCCTTACCGATAAAAGCTGCGGCACTGCTTTTTTCATCTAATGCTATTGCTGCTTCATAATGCCGCAGTGCTTTTTCACTGGCATTTTCAAAAAAAGATTCATTAGCTAATAAATCATTGGCAAGCGCAATATGATGATAGGGGTTCTTTATGATATCCCCATTTTGATAATCTTCAAAAATCTGTTTAGCAAACCGCTCATATTCTTGCCTAGCATTAACCAATGTTATTCGACCATCGTCGATCTTACGTAAAAAGAATGCCCACTGCTCTTCAATCGCGGCAATGATAATGGTTTCATAAAAACTAGGGGTAACGTCAGTTGACAAAATTGATTGCGCCGCATTCGTAACATCTCGTACTATGCCTTGGCTTTGGCTACGGATATCTACCCTAATTTCAGCCATTAATCCGCAAAAAGATTGAAATAAACTATCCTTTGTTTCAATAACGACTAACTCATGGTAACGAAATTGTTCTAATTGCTGTGCTTCTAATTCGTCACGGGCCTTATCAAGATCAACTAGCTGTTGTAATTCATGCTCTCGTAAATCTTGCTTATTAATAATTTTGCGGCCCGTTCCTAAATTACCTTGGCGCGCTGTTCGAAATAAGGCTTGCTTTTCAACTCGCAGATTATCTGGCATATAAGTTACTATCACGGCCATGCCGCCAAAGCTATCAATTTCATCGGCGTTGATATCAGTCCCACGGCCAGCCAAATTGGTTGCAATGATAATTTCGCCCGGCAAAATTTTTGCAATCGCTTTTTCTTGATTTTCACCATTTAAAATATACGTTTTAATGACAGCGTGTTTATTATTTGCGCGCAATTCAGACTCAAGTAACAAAACATCTTCAATCGTTCGACAAATCAATAAACTTCCACGCCCTTTATTTTTTTCATAATTAACTTCAAAACAAATTTCAGCTACCCACTCCTCTTTTGAATCTGCCAGAATCGTTGGCAAGGATTGATATTGTTTGACTTTGACATCCGGAATGTTTACAAGATCTACTTGATATACATCGGCCATAATTTGCTGGGCTGTTGCTGAACCTAAGGTTCCGGTCAAACCGAGTAAATTAGCACCATAACGTTTAAAATACGTTACATTAGATAAAAAATTAGTGGTTAGTGTTTCAGAAGTTAAACGCAAGCCATGTTTAATTTGTAAAAATTGATGCAAGCCATCGCTCCAATTCGTGGCATTTTGCACCGTGCCATTACTATTAAATGCAACCGGCTTAACTAAACCCTCTTGAACAATATAATTCACATACTCTTGAAAAACCGTAAAACCCAAGAAAGCATTTTGGATCCATTTTGATTTTTGGGTGTCAACAAATTCTTGTAAGTGTATTGGTAAATTTAATACACTATTTTTTATTAGTTCATTTAAATAGGCTGTTAGATTTTTTTCAAGAAAAACCGCTATATCTTCTTCAATCACTTGACCTAAATGACTGATATCTTGCATCTGAGTAAGATAGTTTTTAAGATCAGCAATGCGTTGAATGTCACCTAATTTATCTTGGTAATGTAGGATAATTTTATCATTCTCATGGCTTAACAGACCATTAAGAAAATGTAATTTACCGTCAATTTCAAGCACACGTTTATGCATTTCATTAATACGTTGAAAGAGCAGTAAATAAATCGGTTGCAATTGATCCATACCAGCCACGGTACTCGCTAATTTTGCAATTCTTGAACTATCATCGATCAACATGCTATCGACTTCATCAAGAATCACAAAAGAAAGAGGGCGATCCGCTTTAGTTTTTAAGGCACTGTATTCTTGCCTTAAAGTATCAAATTGAAATTGCGAGGCTTCGCCATAAACAATATCGCATTGATAACAAGGCTTAACGCCTTTAGTGTAAACCGTACGATCAAGATTATCAGCAACTGTTAAGCCAAATAATTGATAAAAAGGCGCTTGGCTTCTAGCACCCTCTTCGGCGTGAACTGGCGAACTCGTGATAATATCAACACTATGCCCCTGCAAGGCTTTCACAACAGCAAGTGTACTAATAATAATGGTTTTACCTGAGCCCATCGAAACTTGCAATAAACGACCACGTTGGTGCTCATCATAGCGTAACGCCATGAGACAACTCATGATTTGCGTATGCGTCAACTCAAAACCGGTGACTAAAAAATTTGCCCGCTTAGCAATCGCAACGGCTATAATGAGATTATTAAAATCATTAAAATAATTCGGAATATTTCTCACCGAACGCGCCCAGGCTAAAATACCTGCATGCTGCCACTGCGCAATTGGGCGAGACCAAAACTGGTTAACTAAAAAATTAGCATCATTAATCGTTGTTAAGGCATCTAGTAAACCATCTGCTACAACTCTTTTGACTAAATCAGAATTAGTATTTTCAGAAAGTAACTCTGCGACCATCTGCTGAGAATTTTTTATAATTTGTTTTTTGGGAAAATGATGTCTAATAACAATCTTATTCACTTCTCTCAAGCAATCTTGACCATCAAATTTGCATAAAATTTCTTGAATTGTTGGATAGTCATCATCCGCTATCTGATATTGCTCTAGCAAATACAACACCTGGATTAAGTCTTTTTGTTGTTTTGCTGTTGTGCGGTTTTTCATCGCATCAACAATGAGTTGCTGTAATTGTTCAAAGTGCCATAGCGATGTTAACAGGTTCTTAAGGATAGTCGTCAATTTATGATTGCTGATCAGAAAATATTGCTGCAACAACGTGAGTTGTAACGATTTTGTTAGGCTTAAACAATCTGGGCAAGCGGTAATCTGCTCTGCTGAAATATTATATTGCTGAATGAAAGCCAAGATCACATTGATTTCAACCATATTATCAATACGACCTAGCGATCTTAATAATTTGTATCTGCTCACCCCCTTTAGCTTTATATTTACCAGAACGTTCAGATTTGGCGATAAAAACAGCGAAAATATTTTTGAGAAAGCGCAGTGTATGAGTTATACATGAGCATTTCGATAAAAGATTTTCGCTGTTTTTAGCCCAAATATGGGCGTTCCCTGCTACGGAGTGAGTAGTTACAATAATTTTTCAATCGTAGTCGCCGGTAACTCTGTCATTTTATCAAGTACGATATTAACATAACGATCATCAAGTTGACTTAAGTCCAATTTTTTCGCCAGCAAATCACGCATCCAAATTTTTCTTATATCCCTATACATGTCTTGACTAGCCTTGCGGTAATCCATTTTTCTAATAATGTCAATTCTGTCTAAACAATACATGAGTTCAAAAAAATTCAACTCACTGTTGTGTAATGCTTTAATGACTTGATCAGGCTCTGCCAATGTTTTTTTCGCCATCACCCACACTTGATATAATTGATATTTTTGCCCAAGACTCAGATCGAAACGAGACGCCCAATCGGATAAAATTAATTCTTGAGTCCATTCTGAAGTGGGTTTATCCTTGGGAAAATTAACTTGATCTAACGATACAAGGGTATGCAGCAATTCAACATCCACAATCAACTGCCCTGTTGCTGTTTTAATGTTATTTTGCAAGGTATTAAAAAACTGTTGAAATTTCCATGAACCTGCTGTGGCTGTTTGTATCGATAATTCATGTAGTTTGCGAAAGGCAATTCCCCTTAAACAACCATGACGACTGAATAAGGCTTGCTCTAAAACATTACGAGATGTTAATAAAAATATATCTTCTCGCTGCAACACTGTGACCATGCATTCTACGATTGCCTTTTTAATAGCTTGCGAAGAGCTACCTTTGCTGAACGCATCACTTAATATATCAACTGTTGCTTTCAGATCACTTATTGGTAAATCCTGAATGATTTGTTGATAAGGATCTAAATTTGCTAATGATATATTGTTTACCAACAAATTCTTAACGGCTTGTTCTTGCACTGCTGTGAGTGAAGCCTCAGTATTGTTGGCTTGCGCTAAAATTTTAGGAGATACAGCGGCATTCACAAGCAATTGTTGTGCTAGCTGTTTGATAGTCGTGAGTCTACTGCTAGCAGCAATTACGGCAATCGCTTGCAATATTGTATTTGGCAGCTCTTGGGCATTGTGGCATCCCAGCAAAACAGTCAATGCCAAATTATGCAAATCACCTCTGGTTGTCAGAATACAACCTATTCTCGCAAAATTATTCTCAAGCAGCTTAGCATGTTCGGATAGGATCTGGCATCTTGCTAAATATTCTAGATCATCGTTACAAGATAAAGTACTTAATTCAATATAGCCTCGTTGTTCTTGATTCAAAAGATCAGTTTTTTTCAATAAATTAAGTAGTTTTCTCCTTGCATACGTATCCTCTGGTAAGTTCGCTATAATGCAAGTCATGTCATCTTGCGAAAGTTTATTGTTAGCGCGTAATATTTCAAGCCCTTGAGTGCTCATGGCAATTAAATGCATCTGCTTTGCTTGTAAACAATCTAAAAATAATTGTTTGGCTTGCTCAGTATATTCTCCAGCATCGCACTGTTGTAAGACTGAGCAAATAACAATTAAGGCATCTACTTGTGCTGGTTGATCGTGTATGTTCGTAAAGTGCTTCAGCACAGCCTCAATAACTGCCTTGGATAAAATATCACCTTTTTGTGCTTTAATTGAAAAAATAGCCAGTACATGATCTATCATATGACCTGCTGCAAGTACTCTTTGTAATTTTTCGATAAGATCATCAGGTAATTTTTGATTATTTTTTACAATATGAAAATAGATTTTAAATAAATCAGCATTGTTACAAAATTGTTTGGCCAATTCTTCAATAATATGATTCGGCAAACATTGTTCATGTGCCACAATCTGTTTGATAATGGCCAAAACATGGGGTTGTGTTAAGCCAATACGAGTTAAGCCCTCAAAGGCATCAAGTGGTAGCAAATTACCGGCTTGGCTTGCTTCTGCCAAGACTGTAAGCGCATAATGATTGGCATCGGTGATCAGGCTAATACTGGCACGCTGTAATTCAAGTCTTAAAAATAGGTTATCAGGTAAATCCTGATTTAAATCAGCAGCACATAAACAATCAAAAATTTCGCGCCTTATATTAGGATCATTTGATTTATACAATTGTTCCGCCAAGAGGGTTAAGGTTTTTTCCCCCACTGCCTGACCATTTTTGATAATAACGCATAAGATTGCTAGTGCGCGTTGGTGATCTACACCAAGATCCAAAAGTGTTTCTAACCTCGCAATTATTTTTTCAGGTATAAAGGCTGCGGGTTGGGTAAGATGAGCAGCTAACAAACTCAAACAGCGATCTTTTTTATCGTTAGGTACGGCAAAGATCAGATCAAGAATATCAAAAATCTCTTCTGGCAATGCTTGCTTGGCTACTTCTAACGTGACTATGTTTAAAATAAGGTTATTAATCCGTTCACTAAAATCGGTATGGCCAAATCGAAATGGATCGCTTTTATACAGTTGACTGAGATAACTCAAATGAAACAATGGCATCGGTGGTGCTTGTTTTACGAGCGCCTGTTGATATAAATTTTCTAAATAAAATATAGTACTATACACAGCAACGTCTGATACAGGATCCTTGAGATAGCTTTGCACTGCTAGCAGTGTATTATAATCAACTGTTTTCGCTAACAGACCATTATTAATTGCCAGAAATAAACATTTACTCGCGAAAATGCGCGTTTGTTTTTCAGTACTTGCCAAAGCCTTAATTAAATAACTTGCTGTTGCTTCGGTCATTTTTTTAGGTGATGCAGTTAGTAACGCCATTTCTATTAATTTTGCAGTTAGCGTTGAAACAGCATGACTCGCTTGATTATCTCTGCTGCGCTCGGCAAATTGCAAATCATCTTCTTGCTCGATCAGGATCCGTAGATCTGCTAATTTAAAAGACAAGGTATTAAAATCAATAGTCACTTTATCCGCCATTTCCAACATGATCAGGAGAATGACAATAACCGCCCGATCTGAATATTGCGCTATTGAGTTTAGTAGGGTTTGTATAATATTTTGCGGTAATACTTTACCTTTTTTACAATTTGTCAGAATAATAGTTAATATTTGGTAACTACTCACTCCGTAGCAGGGAACGCCCATATTTGGGCTAAAAACAGC
>CAYGTS010000023.1:0-25042 GCA_964352905.1 uncultured Legionellales bacterium
TTTAATGTGAGATTGCCCAAATATGGCTGTTCCTCGCTACACCGGGAATTGCTGCGAAAGCATGGTGCCTAACATTCAATTAGGCTATCATTAACAAGGTTGAGCATTTCAACCACTCTTGAATACTCGCGAAACATTTTAGGGAAATCAACGTAACAAGGAGGACACTCATATGATGTGCATGTTGAATTTATCCATTGCGGTAGAACTGATTGCTTTAGGCGTTGGTATCGCTTTCTTAGTCTGGGCTTATCAAAGCAGTGGCGCTGGTACCAAACTGGCAAAAGTATTTGGTTATATCATTGCCATACTTGCTGTCGTATTAATGGTTTTCACTGGTTATTGTGGCACAATGCATTGGATGAAAAGAGGGTTTGGTTATGGGCACGGCCCAGGTTGTGGCGCTGGCTGCATGATGAAGCATCATATGATGCGAAAAATGATGCAACCACAGCAGCAACAAGGCCCAATGATGCAACAACAGCAACAACCAGCGGCAAATCAACAATAATATATAAAACTAAAGTAACTATTCAGTAAATTCACAATTAAATTTACTGAATAGTTACGATTATTTTTCAGCAATGACGGTGGGAAATAAACATGCCTTGTCATAAATAAAATGGATATTTTTAAAACCAGCTAATTTTAACTGTTGCTCTGTTTGTTGTGTTGATCGATAACAATGCCATTTGGCATTAATAATATCGACAAAAATAGTTTTTTGTAACAGAAGATCATCTTGATTAATTTCTTTAAAATTCCATTCACACTGTTCAGCCACGTTGGGTGGTGGTGTTAGAAAACTAGTGATTAATTTCCCATTTTTTTTAAGGGCATTATAAAATTGTTTATAAAGCTTAATGACTTCACCATCATCAGACATATAAATATTAAGCCCATTACTTGAAATGAGATCAAATTTTTCAGAGACTTCAAGTTGCCATGCATCTTGTTCAATTAATGTAACAAAATGAGATAATTTTTGTTTTTTTGCCAAACTATCTGCATCTTGCAGAGCGCCTGGATCATAATCAATACCAATTAATTCAATATTTTTAATTCCATCAAAGTTAAGATAGAGCAGTTCACCCATCATACCGCAGGGAATACAGGCCAACGTAGCATTATTTTTTACTTGCTTTTGAATTTCAGTTAAGAATATTTCAAACCGTTGTTGTGTTGCCAATGCTGTGGGGGCACGATTTAGTAGAAAATTTTCTAAATTAGAGAGCGTTTCTTTTTGATTATTTCCCGCAGTTTTCTTGTTAAGCCAAGGGTGTGTTAATACATAATGAGTCCAATATCCGTTTAACCCTCTGTTTTGTAATAAAAAAAGGCCCAGATCAAATTGAGTCAATTCATTGAGTAAATTTAATTGTTGCTTTGTCACAGCAGCATTTTTGTCAGTAGAGTTTAAAATTCTTTGCCGCACGTCATGAATAGTCTTATCAGTAAAATGTTTAGCAATAGAGTGTGACAATAATGGTTGTTGTTCTTGCATGTAGCTTTCCTTGTAAAAAATACATGTTACATTACCTTTTTTTCTGTTACAAGGCTACTACTGGTAGTATGCTAATTTAGCATGGGTAAACTAAAAAGCGATTCAGAGATGACGCTTGTTAAGCATCATGCTAAAATCACTCGATATGCATCATTCTGAGGTGAATAATATGGAAACATCTAACGTGTTAGCACTTTCTTCACATCAAGACACTTTTAAGCAATTATCTCATCATCTTAACCAACGTATTCTCGGTCAGGAAGTATTAGTTAATCGTTTATTAATTGCATTATTAACGGATGGGCATTTACTCGTAGAAGGTGCACCAGGACTTGCCAAAACACGTGCGATTAAAGAATTAGCCGCTTGCATTGAAGGTGAATTTCATCGTATTCAATTCACACCTGATTTATTGCCGGCTGATTTAACTGGTACAGAAATTTATCGCCCGCAAGAAGGCTCCTTTGTTTTTAAACAGGGCCCAATTTTTCATAATGTTTTGCTTGCCGATGAAATTAATCGTGCACCTGCTAAAGTGCAATCGGCCTTATTAGAAGCCATGGCAGAACGACAAGTCACTGTTGCCAGCGTCACTTATCCTTTGCCCAAATTATTTTTAGTCATGGCAACGCAAAACCCAATTGAACAAGAAGGCACCTATCCTTTGCCTGAAGCACAACTCGATCGCTTTTTAATGTATGTGAAAATTTCTTATCCCAATGCCAAAGCAGAACATGCCATTTTAAAATTAAATCGCGATGAAAGTTTATCAGAATTAGAACATCATGCGCGAAATGTGCCGATTGTCGCGCAAGATTTAATTATGCAGGTGCGTCGTGAGATTTTATCCCTGCATTTATCACCAGCACTTGAAGAATATATCGTGCAATTAGTCATCGCAACGCGGCATCCCAAACCTTACGGTGATCAACTTGCAAAGTGGGTGCGTTTTGGTGCCTCACCGCGCGCAACGATTGCATTGGATCGCTGTGCACGCGCGCATGCTTGGCTAAAAGGACGTGATTATGTTTCACCCGAAGATATTCATGCGATTGCCCATGATGTATTGCGCCATCGCATTATTTTAACCTACGAAGCAGAAGCCGAAGGTGTTGATAGTGATTCATTTATTAGTTCATTGTTAGAGCGCGTTGCTATTCCATAAAAACTGAGGATGCTATGTTAACTAAGATACGCAACCCAAAATCCAAAACAAACCCCAATGCAGGTATCAGTTTGAGTTTAAATGAATTAATGCAATTGCGTTATGTGAGCAATCATATCGATTTAAAAAGCCTGATTAAAACACGTACTATTTTAAGTGGTGATCAATTATCGCACTTGCGCGGTCGCGGGATTGATTTTGCTGAAGTGAGGCATTATCAAGCCGGCGATGATATTCGGCATATCGATTGGCGTGTAACTGCACGCAGCGGTAAAGCCCACACTAAAATTTTCCAAGAAGAACGTGAGCGTCCTGTTTTTTTTGTGGTTGATTATGGGGCTAGCATGTTTTTTGGTACGCGCCATTGCTACAAATCAGTTGTTGCAGCAACCGCTGCGAGCATGCTTGCTTGGGCGGCCAGTCAACAAGGTGATCGTATTGGTGGTATTGTTTTTTCTGATCAGCATTTTCATGAAATTAAGCCCACTGCTGGCACTAAAGGTGTGATTGCTTTGTTAAAATTATTAGCGGATAAAAACTATCCTGATAGTGATAATTTAAATGAAGACAGTTTAACGACAGCATTAGGGCGCTTGCGCAGAATTGCACGACCAGGCAGTTTAATTTTTATTTTAAGTGATTTTATTAATTTAAATAACGATAGTGAAAAACATTTAAGCCAACTAGTAAAACACAATGATGTGGTTGCGGGTTTTATTTATGATCCCTTAGAAAAAAATCCACCGCCACCCAATTATTATAGCATTACTAATGGCCAAGAAATTATTCAACTTAACACGCATGATCAATCTTTATGTCAACAATACCATCATCATTTTGATCAGCGAGTAGAAAAGCTAACCATGCTTTGTCGTGAACAACAAATGCCATTGATTATGTTAAGCACCGATCAAGATAGTGTTACTCGTTTAAGCAGTGAAAGTCGCTATTTGTTCAGAGGAAAAAAACGATGAATCAAGTGGGCGATCCCTTGGAAAATTTACGCGATATTCATTTACCACCAGCTATTTCAATGTGGCCGCCGGCACCGGGCTGGTTTATTTTGGCGTTTATTATCTTAGCCATTTTTTTTTATGTAGCTTATTTTTTTTATAAAAGCCGAAAAAAGAATCGTGGCAAAAGAGTCGCATTAAAACACTTAATCGAAATCGAAAAAAAACAGCAATCACCACAGATAAAACTTATGGAACTATCAACCTTGTTAAGACGCGTTGCATTAGCCAAATTTCCGCGTCAAAAAGTAGCCGGCCTACATGGTGTAGCTTGGTTGTTGTTTTTAGATGAAACGGGGGAAACTAAAGAGTTTAGCCAAGGTGTGGGTAAAATTTTAGCCAGTGCGCCTTACAGTGATACAACCCAAAATTTTTCACAACAATTATTTATTGTCACAAAAACCTGGATTGAGAAAAACGCATGATTAATTTTGCTAGTGCTGGGGTTTTTATATTATTGCCATTGCCGTGGCTATTACGCTATTTCATGCCGAGCGCACAACCAAAAAATACCAGCGCATTGAAAGTGCCTTTTTATCAAGCGCTGGCTAAAGTTATTAGTAAGCGTAACAGCCGCTATCACTACTTCCATTGGTCACATCTTATTGCTTATCTAATTTGGATTTTACTGGTTATTGCGGCAAGTGGCCCGCAAATCGTTGGTAAAGCAATCCCGTTATCGCGCAGTGGGCGTAATATTATGCTAGCAATCGATTTATCACAATCCATGACATTGCCAGATTTTACCCTACAAAGGCAACGTGTGCGTCGTATCGATGTTGTTAAAGAGGTTGCGACGCATTTTATTAGTGAGCGTGAAGGTGATCGCATCGGTTTAATTCTGTTTGGTACAAAAGCTTATGTGCGAACCCCTTTAACGTTTGATTTGAAAACCGTGAAAAATGCCTTAAACGATAGCACAATTGGTTTAGCCGGTGGCATGACGGCGATCGGTGATGCGGTTGCTTTAGCCGTAAAACGCTTACAACAATATCCCAAAAAATCACGTGTGTTGATTTTATTAACCGATGGTATGAGCAACGTTGGTCATATTGATCCCTTAAAAGCCGCTGAATTAGCCGCCAATGCAGGTATTAAAATCTATACCATTGGTATTGGTGGTGAAGGTGTCATGGTGCCAACCTATTTTGGCATGCAAATGATTAATGCTAGCAATGACTTAGATGAGCAAACGTTAAAAAGCATTGCGCATTTAACCGAAGGTAAATTCTTTCGTGCCAAAAATACCCAAGCGCTACAACAAATTTACCAGAAAATTAATCAACTTGAACCATCGTTAAGTAAAAACTTAACCTATCGACCCATTACACCACTGTATTTTTGGCCTTTACTATTAGCATTTTTACTCAGTGTTGTTGTGATGCTAGGTAAATTTTATAGTTCTTGGGGATATATCAGCTCGCGATGACGTAGCTCTCGTCTTAAGCAATTATTTTGCGTAAAAGATTTTGCCTTAATGGCTGTGCCGTCTTTTTCGATGCGTTTTAATATTTAAATTAGCTAAGTTAATTCCCTCAACCAATTGTTTTTGGATAGCGTCTTGCCAGGGTTCTTTTAAAGCATTTAAATTCTGTCGTTCATGAGCAGTTAACGTGTTATCTTGTAGTAAATGAACAAAAGCCTTTAGTAAAAATTGTTCTGGCAGCTCTTTAAGCTTGTTGATTAATTCTTTGTGGAAACTTTCTCTGAAAAAATTGTAGCTCTGCTCTTGGCTGACTATCAGTGCCGATCTAAGAAAAAAAATAAGCGCAGAATTATTGGTTAATTTATTCCGATATAAAAACTTTATCAACGCATCTCTAACGTAAGATTGGCAAAAATGCCAGTTTTTATAACAATAACAAAGATAGTCATAGGCACCTTTTCCAAAGTCATTACCTAAGTAAGCAGTCGATGGAATACCGGCATCACAATCCCAAAAGGAGAGTCCTTCTGTTTCGGCTAATTTTTTTGCCAAATAATCATCAACTGATTTCAAAGATTGACCAAATGTGTGTGCTATAGCAATTGGATTAACGAAACCACCTTTACTCAATACAAAAGTGAGGGGTTGGGGTGGTGCGGGTAGTTGATGGGTTAGCTTAGCAATAACAGCTAATTCTTTTTCAGAAGAAATGATAGTGCTGTTATCTTGTAAGAATAAATAATAGCTCTCACAAATTTCTAATTTATTTATTGCAGTTAAATGATTATCATTCGAATTAGTGTTAGGACCACTGCCGAATAGCTGCATCTGTTCAGTAACAGCTTCTTGAAAAAGCGCGATATTGGGTAATACTATTTCTCCTTGAATTTGCCCTTTGATCATTATTTTATTATCTTCGATCATGAGTGCTGAATCATAGTGAAAACAGTAATGATATAACAAGCTTGATAAACCCCTAAGAGCTTTTGAATTTGCTAAGGTTAAAAGCGCAAAGCGCTGCTGAAAATGGTATAATATCGCTATCGGATCCTGGTAGTTTACGAAAGAATATATAATTTTCTTTTTTTCCTTATCAGTGATTGATTCTGTTTCAACGTTATAAATTTCAATAATCAAATCCATTAAACAGGAAAATTGCTCACCCTGATAATCTTCTTGAATCAATTCAAGTAACACATTAATGGCTAAAGTGATTTCAAAATCGCCTTGAACACGCTCAAGGAGATTATATTTTAGTAATTCAGCTATTGCCTCACAAAATCTATCTTTAAGTAATAAGATAACCGGTAAGCCAGCATTGAAATCCCAAAAGCGTGCACGTCCTATTTTAAATAAGGTGGTAATATGTTCATCTGTTAACAATGAAGCTTGATTTAAACGATACACTACATCTAGCACACAATTCTTTTGATCAAAGTTTTTGGTGAATGATTTAACACAATCTTGCAGTGTAATCAGTTTCTGATCGATCATGAAGCTTAGTAACGCATAAGCCTTGCGATAATCATCGTCATTGTCTTTTCCTGCTGCATATATTTGCAACAGGTTATCTCGTATATCGGCAATTAATTTTGCCTCTATAGTTTGACTTAAACAATATTTTTTTATTAATTTTAGGTTATTTAATATTGTTTTCTTCTTTAAAGAACCCTTTATTTCATTAAGCATCACTGCAGATGAACTATCATATTGATAATCTTCAATAGTATATAACGATTTATAACTGTAACAATCAATGGCGTCTTCAGCAGAAAGGTTTTTTTTGATACGGGAGGAATGGGTCTTAATAATTTCATGCTGGGTTTGCTCTGCTTTCTCAGAAAGCTCTTTTAATAACTTTTCAAGACGAACATCATAACCGTATTTTTTTAAACATGCTTGATTCATATTTTTGTAACAAGCCAGGAGTAAATTGCGATACGATTTACCTACCAAATCTTTTTTTGGTTCTAATAAAAAATCACAAAAAGCCATAAGCGCATTAAGAGGATCCCCTTTTAAAAAAGCAGGTTGCGATTCAGCAGTAACAATGCCTGCAACAAACTGCCAGACTACTTGTAACTCAGCATTATATAATTCGTTAGCCCAATGATTATTTAAATAGTTAGCTTGTTCGTGCTGGGAAATGGTTAGCAATTGTTCAACCCAATAGAGTGCTGCAAAATACTCAATTTGGGTTTGATGATCAAAGTGATAATGTGATGCAAGCGTTGCTGGGATTTTGGTTATGTTAGTAATCAGGCCAAATTGCTGTAAGTCTAAGTCTAGAACTTCATCTGCAATCAAAGAATAATGGGCAGCATTAGGAAATAATTTAGCATAGGCAACTTGTTTTAATCTTGTGACCATTTCACTTGATAAATGCCCGAGTCGTTTCCTCTTAAGACGACTTTGCTCAGTTCGATTATGATCATGATGATACTTTCTGAAATTTGCTTGTATGAAAGCATCAAATAATGTTGCTAAAGTAACATCATTTAATTTAGCTAAATCACTGTCAGTATTGGCAATGATTTCACAGGCAATCCGGCACATCAAAGGTTTACCTAGTAGCTGTAACCGATTATTAGTTTGCCAGTGAGAAATCAATTCACAGGCGGTCTTTTGTAAGGTTTGGTCATCAGCAAAGAAACCCACAATAAACTGTTGTATTTGTTCATGATCAAAGGGCTTAATGGTAAGGTAAACATTAGGTTGTACAGAAATAAAGTTTGCAGCACTCGGTCGTGAAGTTAATAAACAATATTTTTGGTTTAGCAATGTTACTATTAATGTATTTAATTCATTGCGCTGTTCAGGCAACATTTCATCAAAGCCATCAAGCAGCCATAACACATTACCATTTTCAAGATCATCATTTAATAATGCATTTTGCCATTCTTCTAAGAAATCCATATCAAGATAAGCTTGCGCCAATTGCAGTAAGCTCCAATCATGCATGTCTTTTCGCAGGGTTTTTAATGGTATTCTTATGATCCAATTAAATGGTGTTGTTGGTTCGTTTAGTAAGGTCTCTGTTAAACAAGTTTTACCAGAGCCGTAATCAGCTAACATAACTTGGCACCAGCGGTAATTTGTTTTTTTTATAGTGAGATCAGGATGGTAGAGAAAAGGTGCTGTTTCATCGTAGTCATCGCTGCTCGGCATTATGGAAAACATGCTATCATCAGCAAGTTTATAAGTATGATCACTTAGGCGTAATAACCTTAAGGGTTTTTTAATAAGATCTTCTGGAATTTCTTCAGCAGCAATTAATAACCTTGGGAAATCAGCTAAGTCTTTTTTTAATTCATTCGGTAACGAAGACCACTGTTCAGTATTTACAAGTTGTAATACGATAGTAAAAAATGGTTCTCCAGTTGTTTCTTCATTAATGATTTGTGCTAGTGATTGCTGAGAGTTTTTCAATTTAACAAGATCTAAGCTTAGTATTTGTTTATGCTCACTCAAATCAGCTTGATCTAACCAGATCAGGGGATATTTAATGTGTAGTATAGTTGCAAGTCGATAAACAGGTATTTTTCTTGCTAAAGTTGGTTTAACAAAGAAGGTGTTATTGCTGGTTATTGTTGGTGGTTCAGGAATTGCTTGTTGAAGCATGCTAGATAAATGAAAAGGATCGCGTATAACGGAACAGCGATTTTGCATCATACTCGTAAAGGAAATAAAACGCTTGCCAAGCATGATTCCTTTATTTGAACAATTTTTCTGCTGAATATTAGATTCAATTTCGTTATCTTGCAGCAGCGGCACTTCTTGCAAGCGTAAGCTAAAGCTTGCAAGACGCTGTTGTAATGATACTTCCTCCTGTGTTAAGAGCAAAAGTTTTTTACCTGTTTGGCAAGCGTAGTTGGCAAAATGCTGCAATTGTTCATCGTTAAGTTTTTCAGCATGGTTGATAACCAACAAACGAAATCCATCAACGTTAAATATTGTATGATCGAGAGGTAACACGCCGAAACTTGCATCAATAAAGCCGTGATCATCTTCTTTTAAAAGCCGCTTATCTTTTAATTGCTCTAATTCATGACAAATGGTCATTGCTAATAACCACTCACTTTTTCCGTGAGCAATCATAATGGTTTCATTATTTTCTATAAAATCAGTTAATAATGATGACGCTGATATAATTAAATCAAGATCATAATCATGTCGTAAATAATATTGATAGCGTGCGCTGTGACCAATCAATTTGTTTCTTTCAATTGCTGTCTTGGCTGTAGAAAGGACTTGAGCTATTTTTTCCTCAGTTAACGGTTCATTACTACTACTTAATAAAAATTCAAGCATTGCTTCATAAAAATAAAAATAAAACCCTCTATCAATGACATTCAGCTCAACTCCTAATTTAGCTTGTAACTCTGCTGTCATTTCTGCTTCATTTGGTTGGGCAATTTTAAATTGAAATTGCTGGAAAAAATCACTCACAACCGGCAAAGCGGGTTGTGATATCAACTCATCAATATTGCTGAAATCTTCTGATAAGATACTATCTTGGTGCTGCAGTGGGCCTAGGTAACCAGTGCAGAGTGTTGTTTCTAAGAATGAATTAGGTTTAGCATGAGATAAATTAGCAAAATTTTTACCGCTTGAAGAAAATGAAAAATCTTCGATAAAATTTCCAGGGGGAGAGAGTAAGGTTCTAAGATACACAATAATCGGTGGTAATTCCTCATCACCAGCTATAAATTTCTGAGTCAATTGATAAAAAGGATTACCACGATATTTTTCTCGCTGAATTTCCTTAATACAGCCATGCTGTAATAGTAAACCCAGTAATAATTTACCATGCTTTGTTACTTCATCGGTTATGAGGATGATTGAACCTTTAGCCTTCCCCGTTTTATTTTTGTTTTTCTTAAAAAGAATTACCAATGCTTTGCAAGATTCTTTAATATCATTTTGAATGGTTTGCAAATGTTGATAAAAAGTACGCATAATAGCTTGGCGTGCCTGCTCTTGCTTGGGGCTATCAAGAGGGCCTGATAGCAGCTTTTCAGAAAACCTCTCTGTTGTTTGATCATATAATCCTTGTAAACCATCTTCGTTATTTAAACCATGATTGGTAATAAATAAATATTTAATTTTTTCTCGATAATGTTCTGGTTGTTGTCGGCGTAAATTTTCTATCATAAGCCAACTATCAAAGTATTTAGTTAATACGGCTTTCTTCCCATCAGTGTGATCAGTCATGTCCTTTAGCACATACCGGCCATCAGGATTAAAGCTATGCTTCACTTGCATGACTTGCATTGTATCATTCAGGAATAGCACGACATCATCAAATTTAGCAAATTGACTTGCTTCGGTGTATAGGTAGAAAGGTTGCTTTTGATAATACGCATTCAACGCATAAAGCATTAATATTTTTACTTGGTAAAGATAGCCAGCTAAACCACGTGATGTTAATAATTCTTTAGTAACAGAAGGTGTGTCTTCTTGACTTGCTAGCAGATTGTTGTTTTCTACGAGAGAGTTAGCTGCCACTAATTGATAAAAGTGATTATTACCAAAAAATTCAATATGCTTAATGGTTGAACCGTAAGCTGCTGTGCGATAAATTTCTTGATAACTTGCTTGATTTTTTTGATAAATAATAATTTGTGCTTTCAGCATTCTTGCAGCAATATCAACGATCGAAGTTGATCTTTCTCCTTGTAGTTGGCGCTGAAAGGCAACCCAATTATTTCTAGCATAGTAAAGAGTAATATAATCACAATAAGTTTGTTCAGATTCACAATAAGCTTGTAATGCCTGTTCGTGCGGTGTGAAAAGCTCTGCACGTGCTTTTTGGAAACTATCATAAGCATTAGTGTTTGCCTGGCGAGTAGTTTCATCTGCAAAAAGTTGATCTAATTCTTTGAGCGATAAACGTTGCCTTTCAGGGTAACCTAATGCGGTATTACAATTAGCGACTGATTCTTTCATGTCTTCATGCGCTTGGCTATACGCATGGTATAACTTGTTTGCTTCTGTACGCATTAAAATGGGGAAGCTGCCAGGTGAGTTGTCATTTTCAGGCGATGATGCCGTGGAAGCTATAGCATGACGCATTTCAGGAGCTAATAGTTTTCTAAACTCGCGATTACTGCTGTTTTCCAAGGCATAATTAACCAATGCATCGCGCGCCACATTAACGGCGACATCGAAGCAGTTCCAACCATTCTGCTGACTCTGATTATTCTTTCTGGCAAATTGACTAAATATGATGCATTACCCCGCGAACTCTGTAGAAAAGGCGCGAGTATAATACTTAAAGTGAATCTTCGCAATTGCTGTCGTTTGGGGAATAGGGCTTTTATAATGAAAAAAGGTACCTGCTCACCCCTTTTAGATTTATAATTACCAGAACGTTCAGATTTGGCGATAAAAGATTTTCGCCGTTTTTAGCCCAAACGCCAGTCCTCTTGATAAGCGCGGATCAGTGCGTTCCCTGCTACGGAGTGAGTAGTTACGAATAAAGAATCCGTATAATTTGTGAAGTGTTGCGGTGAGTGTGGTGAAAATAATACGACAAAAGATAGGAAAGGGATGGATATGATTAACAGTGTAAGCCATTTTCACTTTTTTCGCCCACTTTGGCTATTGGCGTTAATACCGATTATTATTTTACTCATTCTATTACAGCTAAAACACCAACAAAAAAATAATTGGCAAAAAGTCTGTGATGCGCATTTATTACCGCATTTGCTGGTTAACAAGCAACAAAACCGCAGCAAATGGCCGTATTTTTTAGCCTTGCTGGCGTGGTTCTTTGCTATTGTGGCATTAGCAGGGCCTACTTGGTCACGCTTACCACAACCTGCTTATCGAAATTTAACGGCAAAGGTAATCGTATTAGATTTATCGCAAAGCATGCTAATCAATGATATTGCACCAACTCGCTTAAGTCGTGCTAAATATAAAATTATTGATTTATTAAACCAACTTAAAGACAGTAGTGTGGGGATGGTGGTTTTTACTGGTGAACCTTTTGTCGTGTCACCACTTACACAAGATGTAAATACCATTAAATTATTTATGCCAAGCTTATTGCCTAAAATTATGCCGGTGATGGGGCAAAATGTTGCCAAAGCATTAACAAAAGCCGCGAGTTTACTGAAAGATGCAGGCGATCAAAAGGGCGAAATTATTTTATTAACTGATGCTAAAGTCAATGCCACTGATTTAAATGTGGCTAAAGAAGTTGCTAAACAAGGTTATCAAATTTCTGTATTAGGTATTGGTACGCAACAAAACAAGCCGCTTAAAAAGGCTGATGGCAACTATTTAACCGATGAACAAGGATCGATTATTATTCCTAAACTGGATATCACCGGATTAAAGCAACTTGCAAAAGCGGGTGGCGGTCGTTATGTGACATTTACTGATAACGATCACGATATCAAGGCATTATTAAGCGAAGATTTTACAAAACAGTTAAAAACTAAATCCTTACTCACAAAAGTAACCTCGCAAACATGGCGTGATCAAGGACATTGGTTTGTTTTAATCGTTTTGGCATTGGTACTTATTGCCTTTCGGCGTGGGTTTTTAGCAGAGGTGCTACGATGAAAAAAAGTATTCTGCTATTAGTAATGTTATTTTTTGCATCAGTAGCACAGGCATTTAATTGGCAAGATTTATGGCTGCACTCTGATCAACAAGCCGCTAAAGCCTTGCAACAAGGAAAGCCACAGCAAGCCGCCAAATTATTTTCTGAACCTAAGTGGCAAGCTGTTGCACATTATCGTGCGAAAGATTATAAAGCAGCCCTTTCACATTTTAAGCAAGGTCATAGCAGTGATAGTTATTACAACCAAGGAAATGCGCTGGCACACTTGCAACAATACCAAGATGCAATTCAATCCTATGATAAAGCCTTACAATTAAATCCTAATAATGAAGATGCAAAATATAATCGTGAATTATTAAAAAAATTGTTAAAGCAAAAATCTCAGCAGCAACAAAATCAAAAGCAACAAAGTAAACAAAATAAAAATAATAATCATGCTAATCAAAACCAGCAAAATAGCCAAGGTGATCAACAAAAAAATCAAAATCAGCAGACACGCAACGATCAGCCATCACAGCAAAATCAGGATCAGAAAAACACTAACAAACAGCAGTCTTCCCAACAAAATCAGCAGCAAACCAATAAATCACAACAACCAGATACACAGCAACAAAAAAACCAAGCACAACAAAAAAATCGCGAGAATTCAGCTGATCAAAAAAAGCAACAACAGCAACTTAAAGCAGATAGCCAGCAAACTAGCCAAGAAAAAGAACAGCAACAAACAGATCAACAGTGGTTACGGCGAGTGCCAGATAATCCCGGTGCCTTGCTGAGGCAGATTTTTTTACGTGATTATTTACGCGAACAAAAAGGATAGAGTCATGCTAAAAAAAAGCTATAAATTTTCATTTATATTCTTATTATTTATGATTCAAGTAGTTTACGCTACTCCCCTAATAACTGCCAAAGTCGATCGTGATAATATCAACATGGGGGAAACTTTTAACTATGTGATTAGCGTGGATGAGCAAATAAAAAACACCCCTGATTTTTCACCCTTAACGCGTCACTTTGAAATTGTGCAACAAGCGCAAACAAAACAAATGAGCATTGTTAACGGCATTGTTAAAGCAAAAATGGTTTGGATCGTGCAACTCGAAGCTAAAAAAGCGGGCAAACTTACTATTCCCAGTATTCAAGTTGGTAATTTAAAAACCCAACCACTAACCATAACAGTTGCTGCCAATACGACAACGGTAAGCGATGAAAATACTAATAGTAATGAAGTCTTTGTTAAGGCCAGTGTTTCCAATAAAAATCCCTACGTGCAAAGCCAATTAATTTATACCGTTAAAATCTTTGCCTTAGAAAATTTAGTCAACAATTGGCAAACCGCACAACTCACACCACCCAGCCTTGAAAATGCGATTGTGAGCCAAATTGGCAGTGTTGCTCGTTATGATAGGGTTGTGAAAGGACAGAACTATCAAGTTTCTGAAATACGCTATGCGATTTTTCCACAGAAAAGTGGCCAATTTAGCATTACACCGGCATCATTTCATGGGCAATTGCTTACGATGTTGGATGATGATCCTTTTAATAATCAATCGCCTTTTTATAGTACCGGTGTAAAACGTTATGACGCAGTCGCCCCTAATCTTAGTGTTAATGTTAAACCGATTGCGAGTGATTTTAAAGGGAGCACTTGGCTACCAGCACAAAAGGTTACGCTAGAAGAAACCTGGTCACATGATCTTAATCAGGCGAAAGTGGGGCAACCGATTACGCGAACTATCACTACAACTGCTGTTGGAATAACGGCCGCACAATTACCCAATTTAAATTTTAAGAATAGCAATGAGATTAATAGCTATCCTGATAAAGCTGTGATCAGTAATAGTGTTATGGATGGTAATGTTGTGGGCAAGCGAGTTGATAAAATTGCTTATGTGCCAACTAAAGCTGGAACAATAATTTTACCAACAATTTCTCTAGCTTGGTGGAATGTAGTTAATAATAAAATGGAAGTTGCAACCCTACCTGCGCAAACATTAACTATAGAAGCTACGAGCAATGATACGGCTAAAGATGTAATAACGACACCTACTGATCAAACAACACAAAGCAGGGGCAATACACAGCTGCAAGAAGATGTGCCTGCCGTAAAAAATTATAATTACCTTCCTTGGTTACTAGTTAGTTTTTTAGGATTGTTATGGTTGATCACAATTTTTTATATGCGTGCACGGAAAAAAACGACTCCCAAACAAACAAAAAATATTCAAAAAAATGCCTCTCTACCTTCAGCTATCACTGCTGTAAAAAAAGCCTGTGAAGCTAATGATTTTGTTATGCTAAAAACAGCTTTATTAAACTGGGCAAAGACCCAGTTTAAAAATCAAGAAATATTAAGCTTAGGCCAAGTTAGTGAGTTGATTGCGGATGAACACTTACAACAAACTATTAGCAATTTAGATGCCGCGCTTTATGCGAATAAAAATGTCGCTTGGGATGGTAAAATATTTTGGGAAAAATTTATTGATTATGCCAAAAAAAAACATGATAGAAAAAATAATAAGGAAAATGATTTGCCGTCATTATATTTGGAATAATTTTTGAAGGTAAATTTACCGAGAACGTTCAGATTTGGTGAACAACTACAAAAATATTTTTGAGAAAGCGCAGTTTATGAATTATAAATGAGCATTTCGATAAAAGATTTTCGCCGCTTTTAGCCCAAACATGAACGTTCCCTGCTACGGAGTGAGTAGTTACGGAAAACTAACATAGTAATAACCCTAAATAAGGCACTAATACAAAAATCAGAAACAATAATTTATAAAAACCCAAATACGCATAAGCAATCGTATTAAAAGATTCTTCAGAAATATTAAACAATTTAGCATGCAATCTATAAACAAAATTCCTACCATAAATCATAAATAGCGTAGAAATAAATAAAATAACAAGATTCAGAATGACACACCAGCCAAAAAAATGCATAAGTTCTTTAAAAAGCATAACTCTTTCCTTTAAGTCTTTATCCATAAAAAAGTGACACCACAGCCTATTAAAAATAATACTGCAGCAATCAATAAAGTAACATGCATTCCTGCAATAAAATAGTTTGCCGCATTGATAAGGGTACCAAAGATAGCAACCCCCATTAAACTACCAATTTGGCGGCTGGCATTTAACGTACCTGCTGCAATACCCGTATTATCGGGTGTTGCATGCATTGCGGCAACGGTTGCGGCAGGCACCGTAAACGCCGCTCCAAATCCAATTGCCATGAGTGGCAACACCAATAGAACGTAAGGTATTGTTGCAGAAGCCATCAACATTGTTAAAAAACCCAGCGCACCAACACAGAAACCTATCATCATTGGCGCTCTTGGGCCGGTGATACTTGTCATTTTACCACCATAGTAAGAGGCTATTGCAGTGATCCCAAGCAATGGTAAAAATGCAAAACCCGTGATTAATGCGGAGAATGCACGGACGTGTTGAAAATAAAGAGTTAATACAAATAATTCTCCATAAGCACCCACATTAAGTATCATCGCAATTGCTATGGCAGTTGAAAACGTTGATGATTGAAACAGTTTGAGTGGCAACATAGGTGCGTTATGACGATGCTCGACGCTCAAAAAAACGATAAAAGAAATAATAAAAGTACAAAAGCTCATTATAACCCATGATGAAAACCAGCCCAGCCTACCTGCTTCGATCAAACTAAACGCCAATGCTGCAATACTAACAATGGCTAGTATTTGTCCTAAATAATCAAAATTAGCTTTGATGCGGGGTTGTGGATTGGGAACATATTTTTGAGTTAACACAAGGGCAATAATTGCCACAGGTACATTAACAAAAAAAACAGATCGCCATCCTAACCATGTTGTTAATATACCACCCAACAGCGGACCTGAAGCGGCAGCAATGCCACCAATGGTTGCCCAAATGCCGATGGCTTTAGCACGTGCATGATTATTTTCATAACTAGCATGAATAAGTGCTAATGAGGTTGGGACTAAAAATGCTGCTGCGGTTCCTTGTAGTAATCTAAAAAAAATCAGTTGCCAGAAATTGGTTGTTAAACCACAACCTAACGACGTGATCATAAACAACATTAATCCGTATAAAAAAGCACTTTTGGCTCCAAGCCTGTCGGCTAAATTGCCAGCTGATAATAGCAGGCAAGCAAAGGTTAAGGTGTAACCATCAACAACCCATTGCAGCCATGCAATCCCGCCTTGCAAACTGCTTGCGATACTAGGTAAAGCGACATTAACTATCGTGACATCGATTATGACCATGAAAAAGCCAAGCGATAAGGCGGTCAAAGGTAAGATGGTATTGAAGCGATAATTATTCATCTGTTACGACATAATTTCTGGTGTTAATGCTCTTTACTAACCCTTAGCTTTAGCAACCCCAATCTGTGTTGGCAAATCCTTCATTGCAATCACACTGGCGTTTTGCGCATAAACGTGTTTGGCTAACTGCTGTAAAGCCGTAATCGCAGCTTGTTCAGTTTTATAGTGACCATAAATCACATCGTAGCGCTGTTTATCTTGAATGTTTACTGTAAAATAACGTGCTTTTTGTGAGAGCTTATGACGTTCAATGTAGTGTTGTGCGGCTTTGGCAGATTGCAAAGAAATTAATTGAATCGTAAATTCATTGCGCTCATGTTGCAATGGCGTATTACGCGCTTCATCTTGATTATCAATGTCTTCTAATTTTTCGGGTTTTTGTAAATGCGGTTGATCAAGATTATCGAGTTTCTTTTCTTCTTTAGGAATATCACCAGCTTTTTTATTTTCATCTAATTTTAATTCTTGCAGATTGATGTCTGTTTTAATTTTATCCCATGTTGAATCATCATAAGGTGTTGGCAGGGTCTTTTTAACATGATGAACGCCGGTGTAGCTAGCGTGTTTAACGCTCGTATAATAACGATTAAGCCAGGCGTTAATTTGCATGAGATCAGTTTCACACAAACGCCCCGCTGCAGATTTTAAGGTTAAAATATTATTGATAAAGTCATATTGATCTTGCGCGTACTGCTGCTGCGCTTGGGTTAAATTTTGTTGATCATCTAACACATCTACCATGGTGCGCGTACCCACTCTAAACGCAGCCAGTGTGGCTTTTAGTGAAGCACGCCGCGATACAATCGCTTGCCGATCAGCACTGACTTGACTGATGCCGGCAATAATGCTGTTATAGGTTTGGCGTGCTAAACTGACTTGCGAACGATGTGTTTGTTCTAAACCGGTAACGGCTGTTAAATATTGGTAACGTGCTTGGCGCGTTAAAGAAGTCACCTCACCACCAGTATAAATCGGAATATTTAAGAGTAATGTGGCTGATTCCGTGCGACCACCTAATGCAGAACCGTTAACAAAGTTTGCCGCACTCGCATAATTTAAATCATAAATTCCATTCAGTGTGGGTAAATGACCACCAAATTGCACTTTAATATTATCTCTAGCCGCTAGCGCAGTGTAGCGCGCTGCTAAAATGGTGTAATTATGCTGTTCAGTTTCATGTACCCAAGAATTAATATTGTTTGGAACCGGCCTGATGAGTGGTATCTGGCGGTGAATCGCCGCAAGATGGGTATAAAGCACACCAGTAATTTCACGCAAAGATTCGCGTGAATTTTTTAAATTATTGCGTGCCGCAATTTCTTGCGCAATGATATTATCGTAGGACGCACGCGCATCATAAACCGAGGTGATGGCATCTAAACCCACTTTAAAGCGTTCTTCAGTTTGTTCTAACTGTTGTGATACAAAGCGTTTTTCCGCTAAGGTAAAGCGTAACGTATCTTGCGCTAATAGTACATTAAAATACGCCTTAGAAACTCGTAGCATTAAATCTTGCCTGGCTGCAAGTAAGGTTGCATAGGCCGAGCGAACACTGCTTTTTGCTTTACTAACATTTAACCAATTCGAATAATTAAAAATCGGCTGTTGTAAATTTAAATCATACCCATGGGTATTATAACTTGAGGCAAACGTGGCATCGGCAAATAAATCACTAGAAGGAATTCTAATGTAAGAGGTATTTAACAGGACATTGGCGTTTAATAATAATTGCGCGATACTTTGCGGGATTTGTTCATGCGTATCTTTGTATTGGGCAATTTGTTTATGATAAGTTGGATCGCTCATCAAGGCTTGGCGGTACACCTGGATTAAATTCGCAGCAAAGGTTGCAGGTGCCACGCATAAGCAACAGATAATAGCGGCAACTAACTTTTTCATATTCCCCCAATTCCTGAATAACAGCTTAAAATTGAAAGCGCTCCGGCGGGACTGAGTTAATCAATGCCGGTGTGATCATTTCAAATAAGCTCTGTTGCTGCCATTCATGGCGTGAAATCCGTGTGATTAAGGTTGCAATCATCGGTTGATCATAACCGATGACACAGAATAGTCTACCACCAATCTTAAGATTATCGCGAAAGGTTTCAGGTAAATCGGTTAGCGAGCCAGTAATAGCAATCACATCATAAGGACCTTGTTCAGGCCAACCCTTATGAGCATCGGCAATAACGGCAGTGACATTACTAATGTGGTTAGCTTGTAATGCTTGCATGGCATTGTGGGTGAATTCTGGGATGATGTCAATAGTGAATACATGTTGGCACAGCTTGGCGAAAAGCGCCGTGCAATAACCACTGCCAGTGCCAATTTCCAAGACAACATCGCTGGGATTAAGCTCTAATGTTTGCAGCATACGTGCTTCTTCACGCGGCGCAAACATTTGCTGATCATGCCCTAGCGGAATGTGGGTATCACTAAATGCCAGCTCACGATAAGCCTGCGGCACAAATTGTTCGCGCGGTGTCGTTGCAATGGTATTGAGCACGAGATCGTTTAAGACATGCCAAGTTTGGATTTGTTGTTTAACCATATTCTCGCGCGCTTGTTCAATATTCATTTGCCGATCCTATCCCATCAAAATAGTAGGTTATTGTACCTGAAGATACGAGATTTTGCATGGGAAATAGCGGTGATGACAGCAATTCCCACTGTAGCTGTTCTTGAGTAATCAGACATTACGGCGGGAATCGCTGATGTGATGATTATAGTATGGCTATCTAAGAGAATAGCTTCGGGTATTACGGGGCTCTGAAGTCAGTATACTTTTATCTTTTATCACCGGAGAGAAAGGAGATAAAGATAGAGGTGATACTCTAGGTGAAGAAGCTGAGATAGTAGAGTGAAAAGAGCCGTGGGTAGTAGAAGCAGCAATAGAACCAGGTAAACTCTCTTGGCTAACTGCGCCGGGATGCACCACCGTGAGTTCATAAAGGATAGCAGCAGCAGAAGATGCTCGTTTTCGTGGGGTGGTTTGTGAATATGATGTTGTCTCTGCCCCTGCCGAAATTTTAGCTTTCCAAACTTGTTGCGCAGACTCTTGAGATTTTCTATACTCCCGAATCCGCATAATTTCTTTAATTCCCCAGTAACTAAATAGAATGGTGGGAATTAAAATAATTTTCAAGAAACTTACAATTGTAAAAGGATAGAAAAATTGATTAGTTGCTAAAGCACTTAATTTAGTACCTGCATCGCTTAGTGTCGCTTCGTGTTTTTGTGGTTCTGAGGAACGGGCTATTTTGTTTATGGCAGCCTTATAGGTTTTATCTATCTCATCGGCCCTGAGCTTATAGGTTTTATCTATCTCATCGGCTCTGAGGTAGAATACACAAAGGTTAGTTTTATGAGATTTTAAAAAAGCTGGAATTTCTTCGGGTAAGAGGAGATTCAGGCCGTTATCTTTGCCTACACACGTAGCAATTTCTTTATAGGTGGCTGCTACTAATAAAGAAGCGCAGAAAATAGTCATCTTTTCTAGCTGAGCAGGGTCCTCAGGCTGATCAAGATACGATTGAAAGATAGGTTGAAGCCTTAGAAAAAAACCCAGAAATGGACAGTCGTCTCCTATAGCAATAACTAATCGCCTATACAAGTCATCAATAGCAGTATCATAGAGTTTATCTAGATCACGAATAGCAGTATCACAGAGTTTATGTAGATCAAGTTTTGCTTTTTGTTGATTTGAATTAGTATGAAGACACCCTTCTCCTGTATTATCACCAGGCATGAGCATTTCCTCGTTATTCTTAGATTTCTATTAAAATCACAGCAACAAGTCTGGTAAACTCGTTTGCTACGGTACTGTCTTTATATCCATGGTATTATTTACGAGTAATCCTTTCAGCTGCTCAAGTATAGCATGACTTGTTTTAATAATGGTAGCCTGGTAGTTTCTTGCCTATGGACTTACGATAAACTTCGTCTTTTTGGCAGCAGCTTTGTTGCAAATCTCATTCGCATCCTCATTTATTTGCTTATAAACTGCGGTGCTCACTCGATTTGCGCCTCGCTGCTGCTCAAAAATACTGGTTTATCGTAAGTCCTAGCATATTAACCTGGGGGCTAAAACAGCATAACTATTTGATTAGGAATAAAAAATGTCATTAAAACTTATTACCTGCTTCAATCAACAAGACAAAGTTATTGAAAATGAACGCACAGTCTTTGAAGGTTTTTTTACCCTGAAAAGTTACCAACTGAAATTCCGCTTATTTCAAGGGGGTTGGAGTTCAAGCGTGCAACGAGAAGTATTGCAGCACCCGGGGGCGGTGGGGATTTTGCTATATGACGCGCTGCAGCAAAAATGTGTGTTTGTTGAGCAATTTCGCAGCGGTGTGATGAACACCGATCGTAGTCCTTGGTTGGTTGAATTGGTCGCGGGGTTAATTGAACCAAACGAAACGCAGCAAAACGTTGCGCTGCGTGAAGCAGAGGAAGAAGCAGGCTTGGTGGTGAGTGATATTTTGCCGATTTGTCATTATTGGACTACACCTGGAATTTCTAATGAGCAAATGTGGCTATTTTGTGGTAAAGTTGATGCAAGCTGTGCCCCGCAATATGCGGGCAATGAGCATGAAGCAGAAGACATTAAAATCCATGTCTTGGATGTGGCGAATGCCCAGCAAGCGCTTGCGAAAAATGAATTTTGCAATGCGCCAACGATTATCGCGCTGCAATGGTTGTTTGCTAATAAGGCGCAAGTTGATCAGCGATTTTTATAAAAATATGAACGTTCTTGGTAAATTCACCTTCAAAGTACTGAATAAATTACAAATCAATAAGCTAAAGAGCAACTGTGAATTTATTAAAAAAAGCATATTGTCATGCTAAAAACTTTGATATAATGAGCTATGATAACTGGCTTAATGTCCTATAGAATCACAACATCCTTTACCCCAACCATTGTATTTTTTGATGGCCGTTATTTATCGCCTACTAAACGTGAAAAATTAGCAAGACTATCTGCGATCGAGATGAGTAGCTCTCAAGAGGATTTTAATCGTTACCAACAATGGCAAGCACATGCCTATATAGCGCAAGCATTATTAGAATGGCGTAGGCTTAAAATAGAGTTAGCGCGCGGTAAAGAATATACAAAAGAATTAGGCCATAAGATCGGGCAGCTACAAACAAGGCAGCTTTCGATAATTACACGAATCAAGGTTGAACCAGAAAGCCCAGAGCCACAAACTGATCCAAGCGAAGCTTTGCTAGCGGCGCCGCCAGTCGTGGATCCTAGCTCGGTGGATTTATTCGTCTCAGAAATGCTAGAGTATACTCAAGCCTATGATGAAGCTGCCGCGAACCTACTACGCCTTTACCAAAGACGATACGAGCTAGAAGACAAAATAGAAAAAGTTACAGGCAAAAGCTGCAAGAGCTGGTTTTGCGATACTGGTTTTATTAAATTCTGCAAGCATTTTTTAGGCTTTACTTATTGTAACTTTCGGTTTTTGAATGTGGCTAATGATGATCAGTTAGTGCAACCTGATTATTCCAAGGTGAGTTATGATTTTTCACAGATGCTTCTGCCAAGCATGATTAGAAAAGTTTATGATATTGAAGGTTATGTGCAGGGATATTTAGACTGTCCTAACGGGACTGAACTGTTAGATTGTGCGCCTTGTTTTTTAGGGACTCAATTTGATTTGATTCTATCAACCTTAAATACAGAATTAATCAGGCTGTTTAGTGAGGGTGCAGTAGCTAAAGCGCGTGGCATTTTCTTTAGAATAGGATTAAAAATTAAGGGGATCCATAATGATGCGGTTGCCGCTTATCAAGAAAATCCTGAAAAAAAAGATGCCATTATTCAAGAGCTAGAAGAAAGAACGAAAACCGTGTTAAATGATCGCTTAAGTATATTAGATCACAGAAGAGGTTTAGGACTATTTTCACGTTATAAATACGAAGGGCAGAGTGTATCGCGCACATTATTTAATATGTTACATACTCTTAAACAAGAGCGAGCAGCAGGATTAAACACAGATAACAAGAGAAGGAGTTCAGTCTTGTTAGCAGCGCTGCCCTCACGTGCCAGCTAGTACTCACTCATCTTGGGCTAATTTTTTCTGGGATTGGATTGCTTACAATGGGTTTATCTGCTTTAAGAGTAAAAATCTGATTTAGTGTTAATGCCACTTCAGCAATAATAGATTCATTATTCGCATGTACGATAGCTAATGGTATTTGTGGATCAACATAATCACCAATCCCTTTTACGTTGGTTAAACCAACGCGATAATCAATCGTATCATCTGGTTTAACCCGCATACCGCCTAAACGCAGTAAAATCGCACCTAATTGTCGTGCCTCAATCTTATGGATATAACCGCTCGTTTTAGCGTAAATCGCTTTTTGTACGGGCGCTGGTTTTAAATAATGCAAAGGATTATCTAATAAATCATGCGGGCCATTGAGTGCGCTTACCATGGCTGCAAATTTTTCAGCCGCAACACCATTATTTAAATTGGTGAGCAATAATTCTCGTGCTGATTTTTCATCTGCTGCTAAGTGGCTTAGCAAGCATAATTCACTACCTAATTTTAAAATGACTTCAGTTAAGCGCGGATGACGCGTCTGATTTTTCAGAAATTCAATGGTTTCAATTAGTTCCAAGGCATTACCAACGCTGTGACCAAGACATTGATTCATATCGGTCATCATTGCCACAGTAGGCAAATTCGCTTGCCGCGCAATTTGTACCATTAAACTAGCTAAGTGTTTGGCTTGATCGTAATCATGCACTAACGCACCGCTACCAAAAGTTGACTCAAGGAGTAAATACTCACAACCTGAAGCGAGTTTTTTACACAATACCGAAGCGGCGATTAAGGGCATGGATTCTACTGTGGCGGTGATATCACGAATGGCGTAAAGTCGTTTATCAGCCGGTGCTAAATTTTGATTAGTGCCGGTAATAATACAGCCAACGTTTTTCACAATGCTTTGAATGGTTTTTAAATCCGGGGAAAGATCAAAGCCAGGAATGCTGGCGAGTTTATCAATCGTGCCACCGGTATGAGCGAGTGCTTTACCCGAATATTTTGGCATATACGCACCACAAGCAGCCATTAAGGGAACTAAAATTAAACTGACTTTATCACCAATACCGCCGGTTGAATGTTTATCGATCAACGGGCCATTCAGATCATAATTATTCCAATTAATTACTTGCCCGGAATGCGCCATGGCTTGGGTTAGATGGGTCATTTCATTTAATGACATGCCTTGGAAAAAAACCGCCATAGCAAACGCAGCTGCTTGCGCATCGATAATGCTGTTATCGCTAATACCTTTAACAAAGAATGCGATTTCGGCTTCAGTTAAAGCAAGACCATCACGTTTTTTAGCGATGATTTCTTGCGGGAAAAAAGTGGTTTTACTCATTGTGGTAGCCTTTTTTATTGTGAACAAAGCACATGACAGCGATCACCTGGGCAATAATGATGCTTTAAAATTTGATCGCCAATCACATAGCAATTTTTAGGTAATGCTTGTTGCGTTTCTAATGCTAATGATTGTTCAACTATCATAGGTTTTAACTGCGTGATGATAAAGCTATTCAAGGTATAATTACAAACTAATTTACCATGATGTAAACGCAGCCCAACAAATTGTTTAATTTGCGGTATCCCTTGATCGGCATAAGCTAACAGGGTTGCAAGTGGTGTAAACGCTAATTTTTTTAATGCGGCTTGGTGAATGGGGTGCAGTTTATATACCTTATGATTGTTAGTAACTAGTGCAGCATCAATATAATATGCGACTTTTTGCGATTGTTGCGCAACATCCTTGATTGGCGTGAGTGGCACAAATTTAATGTTCACATCTTGGCAACGCAATAAAATATCGCCAAAAACAGGCATGATAGTCATTAACAGTAAATAGCATAAGCAATAAAGGCGGATCATCATCAGCAATTCCCGGTGTAGCGAGGAACAGCCATATTTGGGCAATCTCACATTAAAAACACTAAAAAATGTGCTCATTTATTATGTATAAACTGCGCTATT
>CAYGTS010000024.1:0-24865 GCA_964352905.1 uncultured Legionellales bacterium
TTTTTAATGTGACCTTGCCTCAAATCTGACCGTTCTTGAGTTATTCAACATCACACCGGGAATTACTGAATTCCCGCTTACTGTTCTTGAGTAATCAGACATTACGGCTAGAATCGCTGTATAAAATCAGCTTGCTTTCGGGCAATGCCTTGTACAGTACATTTTGCCGGCATAGTTAAAACATTTTACGCACAAAACAGCAGCAAATGGGCAATTCGAAGAAGAACTACCGGATGCTTGATTGGCGTAACAAACCCCATCAAAGCCTATGTAATTCCAGTTAGCTTTCTTACCATCTGGAACATATACATAATCTTTGTACGCGTTTATTGTCGTAGCAGGAGGATTATCACCTTCGCCATAAGTACATGACATTTTTTGCCCTTCGAGCACAGCTGCATAAAAGTCGTGCCCCTGATAGGTGGCATCGCAATATAAAGTATCTGTCGCAAAAGATGAGCTGCTATACATAAACAAAGCTGCCAATAAAATTAAAAATTTTTTCATAACATCTACCCTTTTGTTATTTGTAATTCGTTGAATATAATTAACAATTTTCTTCTTCAAGTGCGCACCTTAATTATAACATAATTTGTCACGCTTTTTGTACTATTTTTCTCAACCGCTTGAGGCTAAGGCCTTTTTTCAGGTAATTGCAGAGTGTGCCAGCAGAAACCGAGTTAAGAGCGGAAATTACACCCGAATACACTTCCTTGTCGCAAACAGGCTTTTTATTGGAGTCTACCGCCCACAACAGCATTACCGCCTGATTTTCAGTTTATTTCTGATAGATACCACGAGCGGTCTCACCCCTTGAGCCAACTATTGCATCTATCTTAAGATACAAAGTTTCTTAAATCTTGTGTAACTTCACCCTGTAGATGGGAACGCCCTGATCCCCGCTTATCAAGAGGACTGGCGTTTGGGCTAAAAACGGCGAAAATCTTTTATCGAAATGCTCATGTATAACTCATACACTGCGCTTTCTCAAAAATATTTTTGTAGTTGTTCACCAAATCTGAACGTTCTTGGTAAATTCACAATTAAATTTACTGAATAAGTTACAATCTTGCGATAATAAAGTTAGCTATTCATGGCGTTGAGTAAAGCAGCATCAGGATAAGCTGAGGCCCACGTTCTAATGACTTTTTCGGCTTTTTCAGCTTGTAGTTGTTCATAAGGGATAGAGCGATTCGTTGCTAACTGCGCGCAATCTTGAAACTGCGTTTTTAAATTAAATAAATTTTGGGTATCCACTAACGCATTGCCATAAAACACTTTTGCTACTTTAGAAAGCCAAATGCAACTTGCGCACATTGCACAAGGCTCACAGCTTGTGAAAATAAGGCAATCTGAGAAGTTTGATCGTAGCGCTGATTGGCCAGCGTGCCTAAAAGCAACCACCTCACCGTGAGCAACAATATCATGTGTTTTTTCAACAATATTAAAGCCAACCCCAATGATTTCATTGCATTTTTCATCAAAAATAATTGCACCAAATGGTGCACCTTCATTATCTAACGCTAAGCTACTGAGATCAATTGCACAACCCATTAAAAATTCATTGATTGCTGATGAACTTTTGCCTATTTTGAGTAATTGGTTTAACTCATCGTTATATCGTTTTTTTTGCTCATCAAATAAAGAATTAAAGCTATGATTATTCAACGCATTATGCTCCGCTGTTTTTTAAGAAACTAGCATCTCCCTGCTTTTTTGTCAAAATTTATCTCCTATTATCCTTTACTAAACTAGCCTAATGAAGGTTTTAGATTGATATTCATGCAAAATCCATTAGAATAGAACCAGTAACTTTTACGCTTTACGGAAAAACTATAGGCTTATGTATAATAATAAAAACATAAAATTTTTTACTTTGATCATGTTTATCGCGGGATCTACCGACTGCGTTCGAAACTTACCTGCAACAGCATTATTTGGCACACATTTATTATTTTTTCTTTTTTTTGCAACTATTTTTTTCCTAATACCCGTGATAGTTGTTTCTGCTGAATTAACCCGTGATAACGCTGAACAAGGTGGTATTTATACTTGGGTAGAATCAGCTTTTGGCGAAAAACCTGCCGTTATAGCAATTTGGTTACAGTGGATAACTCCTATAATTTGGTATCCCACTGTTTTATCATTTTTGGCCGCAAATATTGCATATTTAATTAATCCACAGTTAGCGCAAAATAAATTTTACTTAGTCAGTGTTATATTATTAATATTTTCTTCACTAACGATGCTTAATTTAAAAGGTACCAATACATCTGCTAAGTTTGCTAGCATCTGCGCTATCATTGGGATGTTACTACCAATGATTTTACTTGCTGTTTTGATTACTATCTGGCTGGTTGTTGGTAATCCAAGCCAAATTCATTTCACATCATCAAATATTTTGCCAGATATTACTGATACACAAAACTGGGTATCTTTAACAGCTACAATAGCTGCTTTCTTAGGGGTAGAGTTAAGTACTGTTCATGTAAAATCAGTGAGTAATTCAGTTGTTACATTTCCTCGAGCATTATTTTTATCTGCTTTTCTAATCTTTATGATAGTTTTGTTTGGTTCTTTTTCAATAGCGACTGTAGTACCTGCTTCCCAAATTAGTTTTGTTGATGGGGTAATACAAGTTTTTGCTCACTTCTTTAAAGCTTATCATTTACATTTTTTGGTACCTGCCATTGCATTAATGCTTATCCTAGGGAGTATAGGTGAAATGATCAACTGGATGATCTCTCCTGCTAAAGGACTATTATATGCTGCAAAAAATGGTTATTTCCCACCACTTTTTTCAAAAGTGAATCATCATAATGCGCCTAATGTTATTATGATAGTACAAGCTATATTAGTAAGTTTTGTAACCATGGCCTTTTTGTTCATGCCAAGTGTTAATGGATCATATTGGTTGTTAACTGCACTAAACACACAGATTTATGTCATTATGTATGTTTTTATGTTTGTAAGTGCATTTAAGCTACGTTATAAACAATCAAAAATTCGGTCTTTCAAAAATAAGTGTTTTTTTTATTTCATTATATTACTAGGATTAGCAGGCTGTTTTATTACTATAGGCGTTGATTTTATCCCACCTAAAAATATTAATGTCGGCTCACCTTTACACTATATTTTGATTTATCTTACTGGTATGTTTTTAATGATATTGCCAATTCCTTTTCTATTTTTATATAAAACATTTAGTAACAAGCGTAAGCGCCTCATCGATCCCATACTAGAACCTATAGTCAATTAACGCATCAATATAATTGAGCTGGTTAATTTCACTGCCACATTGATTCATTAAAACTCATCCTATTTATTGATGTCCGTTAACGCATAAAGAATGACACTATCTTGATTAACAATATTCATTTTCAGGTACTTTTGATCTTGCCAGATAACTATACGCCGTGGGCACAACAAACAGCGAAAATAAACTACCGAATAACATCCCGCCCACAATTACCCAACCCAATTGTTGGCGGCTCATCGCCCCTGCACCTGTAGCAAAAGCGAGTGGCAAGGCACCGAGCACCATTGCAGCCGTGGTCATTAAAATCGGGCGTAAGCGCAGGGTTGCTGCTTGTACGATGGCTTGCTGTTTAGGCAGGCCCTGTTCTTGTAATTGATTAGCAAATTCAGTGATTAAAATACCGTGTTTCGCAACCAAGCCAATTAAGGTTATCAAACCAATTTCACTGTAAATATTTAAACTGCCGCCGGTTAATTTTAAGGTAAAAATGGCGGCAACCAAGGTTAACGGCACGCTAAGCAAAATAATAAACGGATCGATAAAGCTTTCAAATTGCGCGGCAAGCGTTAAATAAATAAAAATCAAGGCTAATAAGAATGCAGTATTTAAACTTGAATGCGCTTCTAAGAAACGTGCGGCAGCCCCGGTAAACATAAATTGCGTATTATCGGGTAATATTTTTTTAGCAAGCGTTCGCAAGGTATTAATGCCATCACTCATGCTATAACCGGGTGCAAGTTCAGCAGAAATTTGATCAGATCGCAAACGGTTAAAATGTGGCATGGCGGTAGGACCTATCACATTACTGATGCTAACAAGATTCGCAAGTGGGATCATTTTATTATTTTGGTTGCGCAAATAAATATTATTCAAGCCACTTAAATCGTGTAACTGGCGTTGCTTCATTTGCAATAACACATCATAAGTTTGGCCATCAAATTGAAAATGAGTAATTGTATTGCCGCCCAATAAAACCGCTAAGGCATCATTTAAGTCACTCAGCTTAATATTTAAATCGGCTGCTAACTCATGATTTACATTCACTTGGTATTGCTGACTATCAATATTAAGATCATCGCTTAAATTGGTTAACACCGGCGATTTTTTAGCAGCATTTAACAAGCGCAATACGCTTTGGTGTAAATCGTTATAATCACTGCTGGCAATCACTTGCATATTTAACGCATGATGCGTAGAACCTGCGCGCGCTAAGGGTGACTGCTGCACCGGAAAAGCCGTCACACCAACAACATGATTCATTGCCAATTGTAATTGATCGCTGATCGCAGTTTGGCTACGTGTACGTTCATCCCAATTTTTTAAATTAATAAATGAAAAGGCTGAATTGTCGCCTACAACCGTTAAATAATTTTTAATTTCAGGAATTTTATTGTACAGGGTTTCAATTTGTCGCATATAGCGATCGGTATAACTCAAACTGGCATCGGTTGGCGCATTCGCTATCACCATGATTGAACCTTGATCTTCTAACGGTGCTAATTGTTGCGGCATGTGTTGATAAACCAAAATACCTGCCGTAGCTAAAGCAATTAAGGTGATCACCACCACGATACGACGTTGCAACACTCCTGCTAAAAGGACTTGATAACTTGCATTTAATCGCACAAAAAAGCCATCTAAAAACTGGCTATAACAATTACGCTGATGGCGCGGCTTTAACAATCTTGCTGCTAACATTGGCGTTAAGGTTAACGCCACAAAACCGGAAATTACCACTGCAAATGCCAGTGTAAACGCAAATTGGCTAAACAAACTGCCGCTCATGCCTCGCGTAAAACCAACCGGCGCATACACAGCCGCCAGCGTTACGGTCATTGCAATCACCGCGAACACAATTTCGCGACTGCCTTTAATGGCTGCTGCGCGAGAAGATAATCCTGACTCAATATGACGATGAATATTTTCTAAGACTACAATTGCATCATCCACAACCAAACCAATCGCTAATACTAAAGCGAGTAACGTAATGGTATTAATCGAATACTGTAAGATCACTAAACCAGCAAACGTTGCAACTAAACAAATTGGGATGGTTACAATTGGAATCAAGGATGAACGCACACTACCAAGAAATAAATAAATGACAATTAAAACAAACACGATCGCTTCAAAGATGGTGTGATAAACATTGTTGATCGATTTTTTAATAAACAGCGCGGCATTGTAAACTACTTGCACCTGCATGCCTTGCGGTAAATTGTTTTTAATGCGTTGTAAACTTTTTAAGACATGCGCTGCAACGGTAATAGGATTAGCAGTCGATTGCGCATAAACGCCAACACCAATTGCGGTTTTGCCATTTACTCGCATTATGCCATCGATTGTTTCGGGCCCTACCGTAACACGAGCCACATCACCTAATCGCACAAAATTGCCATTCGATTGATGAATAATTAAATTGCGAAACTGTTGCACGCTATTCAAATTACTATTCACAATCACCGTATAATAGCGATTTTTAGCTTTAATTTGCCCGGTTGCAATATTAACATTTTGCGCAGCTAATGCAGAAGTAATATCGCTCACCGTTATATTGCGCGCCGCCATTTTACGAGGATCAAGCCAGATCCGCATCGCATATTGGCGTTCGCCGTAAATATTCACTTGCCCAACCCCAGATAGTTCTTCCATTTGCGGTTTAATATAGCGATCCACGTAATCAGTTAATGCCATGGCATTCAAATTGCTATCACTAAAACTCATGATCACGGTTTGTGTAGCATCCGGATCGGATTTAATCACTTGCGGCTGATCCGCTTGCTCAGGTAAGCTTTGGCGCATTCTGGCAATCGCATTGCGCACGTCATTAACCGCGTCATCCAAATTGGCATCTAGCGTAAAGGTAATACGAATATTGGATTGGCCTCTAGAACTGGTTGAAACAATTTGATCAATCCCACTCACCGAACTTAAGGCATTTTCAATCGGCGTGGTAATGCGACTTTCCATTAACTCAGCGCTTGCACCGGTGTAATCGGTTTGAATTAGCGCTACCGGCTTATTAATGGCTGGCAATTCACGTACTGCCAAACGGTGGTAACAAATCACACCCACAACAATTAAAATTAAATTAATGACGATAGTAAAAACAGGTCGTTTAATGCAAAGTTCCGATAACGACACATTACGCTCCTTTAACAGGTGTCGCCAGCTCTGCAACTGCCACACCATTTTTTAAACGCAACTGCCCAACACTCACAACGTGATCGCCTGCCTGCAATCCTTTTATAATTTGTACGCGATTGTGATCAGAACTACCGGTTTTAACCGCAGTTAAATAAGCATGCCCTTTGCGGATCACATAAACTTGCGGGCCGCTAATATCGGCAACGATAGCTTGCTGCGGCACAACTAACGCGTTTTGCGCAACTCCTAAATTTTGTTTAACGCTCACAAATAAGCCTGGCGACAATTGTTCATTAGGGTTATCAACTTTGGCACGCACGCTAATGGTGCGCGTGGCCGGATCAATATCGGGGGCAATATAAATCACCTTGCCGTTAAAGGTTTGATGTAAAAATGCTGAGGTAGCAATGCTGACTGGTTGCCCGATTTTTAATTGCGCTAAGACATTTTCAGGCACGCTATAACTGACTTGCAAATGTTTTTGATCAACTAACGTGATTAGCGCATCACCTACCGCAACATACTGCCCAACACTCACTGCAGGTGCACCGACTTTGCCGGAAAATGGCGCGCGTAACAGCATTTTTTCCACTTGCACTGATTTTGCGGATAAAGCAGCCTCTTGTGCCAGTAAATTAGCTTTAGCGGTATCCAGTTCTTGCAAGGATGTCGCGCCCTTTTTAGCAAGTACTTGGTTACGCTGGTAAGTGACTTTTAATAAATTTAAATTAGCGGTCACGGAATTTAACTCCGCTTGTTGAATGGCATCATCCAATTGAAAAAGCGGATCACCTTTTGTTACAGTTTGTCCTGCTTGAATAGCAACTTTTGCAATTTTACCTGCAATTTCAGGACTAATTGTCACTTGATTGGCAGCAATTAAACTCCCCAACGCATTAATCGTTTGTGGAATATCTTGCGTTGTGACTGGCACAATTTGCACGGGGATCGCTTGTGATTTTAGCGTGGCGGTTAATGCTTTGCTTTTGCCGCTATGATAATAATAAGTAAAACCAATTAATAAAATCAGGATGACGGCAAAGCTTGTCACGGCTATTTTTTTCATACTCAACCCTGTGTAGCTACAACTGTAGGACAGTCATTATTACTAAGTTTGGAATCTATCGCAACCCTTTTGGCCTGGATGAATCAAGTCGTTTTCGTTATCATAGCCCTAACTGATTATCCACCATAGAGAAATTTTATGAAACATTTGCAAGATATTATTGAAACCGCCTTTGAAAATCGCCAATCATTGTCACCACAACGTGTTGATGCAACCGTGAAAAACAGCATCTTAGAAACCATTGCATTACTCGATCAAGGCCAATTACGCGTTGCTGAAAAAATAAATAATCAGTGGCAAGTTCATCAATGGGTTAAAAAAGCCGTGATTTTATCGTTTACCATCACAGAATCGCAGCCGATTGATGCGCAGTTCACACAGTTTTACGATAAAGTGCCATTGAAATACCAAGATTATACGCCTGAACAATTTCAACAAGCCGGCACGCGCGTGGTGCCGCATGCGCTCGTGCGTAAAGGTGCTTTCGTTGGCAAGAATACCGTATTAATGCCCAGCTATATTAATATTGGTGCCTTCGTTGATAGCGGCAGTATGGTTGATACCTGGGCCACCGTTGGCTCGTGCGCGCAAGTCGGTAAAAATGTTCACATTTCTGGTGGTGTAGGGCTAGGCGGCGTGTTAGAACCCTTACAAGCTAATCCAACGATTATTGAAGATAATGTCTTTGTGGGGGCACGCTCTGAAATTGTTGAAGGGGTAATTATTGAAGAAGGTGCTGTGATTTCAATGGGCGTGTATTTAAGCCAAAGTACCAAAATTTATCACCGTGAAACCGGCGAAATCAGTTACGGCAGAATCCCTGCTGGCAGTGTTGTCGTACCAGGCTCACTACCGGCTAAAGATGGCTCACATGCGTTATATGCAGCCATCATTGTTAAGCAAGTGGATTTGCGTACCCGCGAAAAGGTTGGGATCAATCAATTGTTGCGCAATTTGGATTAAGAGTGACGATCCACGGCAGGGCTGGATCGTCATCTCTCAGTTAATCCCTAAAATTATTAAACTGCAACGGCAAATTAAAATCCTGCCCTCTTAAAAACTGAATGGTTTCTTGCAAATCATCGCGTTTTTTGCCAGTAACTCGGATCTGTTCACCTTGGATCGCTGCTTGCACTTTCAGCTTATTATCTTTAATTTGCTTAATAATTTTTTTTGCAATGTCTTTATCAATCCCTTGCTTGATTTTAATTTCTTGGCGCGCCTCGGCTAAATTGCTTTTAATTTCTTGCGCATCTAAACAAGCCACATCAATTTCTCGCTTAGTGCATTTTAGAAAAAGAATTTCTTGCATTTGTTTTACTTGAAAATCACTTTCTGCAGTTAATAGGATCTGATCTTTTTGTAATTCAAAGCTAGCCTTAATCCCTTTAAAATCAAAGCGCGTACTTATTTCACGATTGGCCTGATCAACCGCATTGGTTAATTCATGATTATCAACTTCAGAAACAATATCAAATGATGGCATAGGGACCGGCTCCAATCTATGTTAAAATAGCCGCTATTTTATAGTGCCTATTTTAGAAACACAAATTGTAACAGGTAAATTTATGCATAAAACGGTTGCCTTAGCCCAAGAGCTGATTCGTCGCCAATCGATTACACCTGATGATGCAGGTTGCCAGGCGTTAATTAGCGCGCGATTGCGGCAAATTGGTTTTAACGTGCAACAATACGATTTTGGCGAAGTTAAAAATTGTTTAATCACGCATGGTAACGGCCAACCGAGTTTGATTTTTTTAGGCCACACCGATGTCGTACCGCCCGGCCCGCTTGCGGCTTGGCAGCACGATCCTTTTGCTGCAACCATCCAAGACAATGTCTTGTTTGGCCGCGGCGCTGCCGATATGAAATCAAGCGTTGCCGCTTTTGTCACCGCACTCGAACAATTTGTGCAAGAAAATCCACAGCATGCTGGCCTTGTTGGTTTACTGCTTACCAGTGATGAAGAAGGTCACGCCGTAAATGGCGTGAAAAAAGTCATGCAGCAATTACAACAAGAGCACCTGCCGTTTGATTATTGCGTAGTGGGCGAAGCATCGAGTGAAGAGCAATTTGGCGATTACATTAAAGTGGGTCGTCGTGGTACGTTAAGCGCAGATTTAGTGATTATTGGTAAACAAGGGCATGTTGCCTACCCACACAAAGCGCTCAATCCCATTCATCAAGTCAGTCAGTTTTTGGCAGAATTTTGCCAACAACAATGGGATCAAGCTTATCAAGAATTTCCCGCCACCAGCATGCAAATTTCCAATATTCATGCCGGCACCGGGGCTAATAATGTCATCCCTGGTGAGTTACAACTCAGCTTTAATTTTCGCTACAATCCTGCCAATAGTGTGCAAAATTTACAACAACAAGTCAGTGCGCTACTCGAAAAATATCAGTTAAATTATAAAATAACTTGGCAACACGGCGGTGAGCCTTTTTATTGCAAAGCTGAAAATTTAAAAAACATTGTCAGCGCAGCGGTCACTGAAATTAGCGGTATCACCCCCAAACAAAGCACTCACGGCGGCACCTCTGATGGGCGCTTTGTCGCCCCCACCGGCACACAGGTCGTTGAATTTGGCCCGATTAATCGCAGCATTCATCAAATTGATGAATGCATTACACTCGATGAAATTATCAAACTGCACGAGGTGTATTATTTAATTTTGGAGAAGTTATTTGCCTAATCGCGCGTGTTGCTTTTGTAGCACTGCTGAATCAAACTGCATTCCAACCAATTTAGCGGCATCAGCAAAACCAGCAATGTGTGGCTTAAATGATCGCGCTGGAACTTCTGCAGTAACGCTACCAAACTCTCGCAACTGAGCTTGCGCTACTGGCTGACTCATAGCTTGCATAAATGCTAGCAATAAGGTTTCCACTAATCCATCACCAGCAGGGCACCTGCGCTGACCGCGAGTAAAAGGATTAACCTCTCGTTTAATCTGATCATTATCTTTTTTTGTCACCAAACCTGCCCGCCTTGGATCAAACTCCTGCAGTGATTTATCAGTATCCGCAGCCTGAGATTGTAATACCGTATTGGTAACCTCAGTATGAAATAGCATCTGTGTTCTTCTCGGTACTACTGCAACAATTGGCCAAAAACGATAAATTTCCGCAATCATACAATTATAAATTTCAGAATGGCTTTCTAGATATTTTAAGCGGGCTTCAGCTGTATCCTCGATGGAATCAAGTTGATCTATTTTAGAAATAATAGATCCGATCGCTTGTTGGCGTTCTGGGTGAGTCATCTTAGAAGACTCCGCTGCCTTAAATCTCTCCATGATACTTTTAATTGCCGGTATTTCTTGCAATGCATCATTCTCTTTTAAAAGAGCTTCTAACTGCTGTTTAGCCTTCGTTAATTCAGCTTTCAATGTTTTTGGCGAGTGGTTCTCTTTTTGAAATGCTAATGCACTCTGTAGCACATGATTGATAGCCTTTACTTTTCCTACTGCCACTTTTCCTTCAATAACATGGTTTTCTTCTTGTAGTAAAGCGACATGCTCATCGTTAAATAGCACGCAATAAAAAATACCGATTAAGGCTTTGGGTAAATTTGAAAATAAGGTTAAGAAATAGGCAATATTAATATCCTTAGTATCATGAAAACCAACTCCACGGCTCTGCAAAAAGGATAGCAAGCTTTGCATAAATTCTTGTGATTTTATATTTTCTGGTTGTGTATCTAACATTTTCTTCGATAATGCTTGTAGCCTTTGATCTAATTTACGATATTTTTCTGCATCAAACTTATCAGGTTCTAACCAAAATTTTTCAAAGTCATCAATGCAGTGATAAAGCTCTAAATAATCACTATCAGCTAACCCTTTTATATCAAAAACACTTTCTAACATTGCTTTAAACAACATCGTAACCACATTGACTTCTAAGCTTTGATCAGTTTGCCAATGCTGTGTTAGATTGTTTGCCATCTTTGAAATGGATTCTAACAACTCTGCTTTAAAACCCATATTTACTGCATGAATTAATGCACGCTCATTTGCTACACTAGCTGAATAAGAATCAGCAGACGCAAATGGCGTGCCAAACGCATTCGTTGCAAAAAATTGCTCGCGACCAGGTGCAGCTGCAAATTCTACTTCCCAATCCGGATTTATTTCAAACTGATCAGATGCATTTTTTTGGATCGGCAAAACCAAGGTAATAGTAGCAACAGGAAATACGCCAAAAATATAAAAGGTTTTCTGATACTTAAAACTTTCAGTGGGGCTAGGCTTATCAGCACCTTGATATTTTTCTTTAAATGCAGCCTCAGCTTCAGGATAAACCTCGCTACGCAGCCAATGAAAAATTTCTTGTGACGTCTCAATTGATTTTTGGCACCCATCTGATCCCTTAATGCTAATATCATTATGGTGCAATAGCCGAATAAAAGCGTTAATTGCTATTTTTCCCGCTAATCCTTTTATTTGGCCTGCTGTTACACTGGCAGCTGCTTGCCTAAATAAACTCATCATAATAGCACCTCTTATAATTATTAAAATAAATGATGACGTGCATTATAACTAAATGATTAAATTAAGAAAGTATTTATTTCGTAATTTTAAATGGCTATCGGTTCAACGCACTTTCTTATCTATTCGGCAAATTTAAGAGTGAATTTACGCGGAACGTTCAGATTTGGCATTGATTTTCTTACGAAAACACTTCGCATTTTGCTGCAAAATTGGTATAGTCGCCTTCCACGAATAAATCACAGTTTGATTACAGTAGTAGCTGAACAGCAAATGTTACAGTGCGCAGTAATAATAAAACAGATCAAAATTCGGAGAGATGGCCGAGTGGTTGAAGGCGCACGCCTGGAACGCGTGTATACGTGAAAACGTATCGAGGGTTCGAATCCCTCTCTCTCCGCCAAATAATAAAAAAAGCTAAAAAACAAGAGCAAAAGCTTCGCTGCTCTTGTTTTTTAGCTTTTTTTATTATTTCGTGGTTGAGATAGGATTTGAACCCTAACCAGGTTCGACAAAATAATTTGCGTACCACGCGAGCTTGCGAGCGTAGCAAATTATTTTGGACGCACACAGTGCGCCCCGCAGGGGTGAGGAGAGAACGAAGTGAACGACGAATCAATCCCTCTCTCATTAATTTCATCAACACTAAACCGCAAATCAACAAGAGCAAAAGCTTCGCTGCTCTTGTTTTTTAGCTTTTTTTATTATTTCGTGGTTGAGATAGGATTTGAACCCTAACCAGGTTCGACAAAATAATTTGCGTACCACGCGAGCTTGCGAGCAATTATCCCAGGCCCTCTGTGCCAGCCCTCGTGAGACAAAAATGTGTTACAACTAGAGAAGTAAGCGCGGTGACGGAGAAACCATCCGTCATTGCGAGCTAGTGCGCCCTCAGCGCACTAGCGCGGCAATCCAGAGGTAAAGAACCACGATCTTGCAAAGTTTCAATGGCTTTTCAAGATCGAAGATCCTAACCCTGGATTGCTTCGTCGCTGCGCTCCTCGCAATGACGGATATCCAAATTGAAGTTAGTTAGGAGCGTAGCAAATTATTTTGGACGCACGCAGATAGAATCTTTTTCTGTCAGCAGACTCTAAAAAGTTAAGATGAATATCAGTAAGCCAAGCTAGTTTCATGGCAGCCTGCTGATAACATTATCTAAAACAAACTGGTATGCTTCATCAAAATCCCAACCAAGCTTTGATGGGAGTAGAATGTTCATATCAGATCTGAAATCTCTGTTATCTTTTTTTTGTTCTAAATTTTTGATAAATTCCTCACCTGAAATTTTAACTTTGTTATAGTCACAGTATTTGGTAAATATTTCAAATACGCGATCCAGATTGATCAGATTTTTTTTGGTAACATACCACAAATCAAATAAATCCCGTCCTTTGCGGCGCTGGTACAGAGCTCGCAATTTAGTCGCCATCAGCTCATCCATTTCGTAAGTAATAATATCCGCTGTCCCCTTGAACCAATCTGAATCCATAGAGAAAGGAACCTTTTTTAAGGGCAGCACTTGGAAATGTTCAGTTGTATTTATTTCGATTTTTAGTTTTGATGCAGACTTGTTTATGGATTCGTATTTGTAAATTAGCTTTGCGCTTCTTTGAGTAATTTTCCATTTAGGATCCCCTAACCATGGTTTGAGCACCTCACGAATCGCATTAATTGTTTGGCCGATTGGATCAGCGTTTTTCTGCACGAAATCGATATCTTCACTATACCTAGACGGCGGGTTAATAAATAATTTGTTGAGCGCCGTACCGCCGCGGAAAACTAAGGCGTCTTTGATGTGTGGATCGTTGTACAAATCTACTAACGCTCTGCTTATAATGAGATCTTGTTCAATTTGGGCTGGTGTTTGCCATTTAACATGATTAGACCAATTTTGTATAAAAATATTTGGGATCATAAATCGCTCTCTACTTCAGTATTTTCTATTATTTTCCATCGTTTGGATCTCGGGTAACCCATTTTTTCTATTTCAGAAGCGATGGGTATGTAATATTTCATTTTACCTTTTAAAAAAGCTTCTAAGGCTTCCATTATTTGAGCTTTTTTATCTTCATCCATGACATCAATTTTCTCTAAAATATAACCAATGCGTTGTAGTTGGTATCTAGCATTGATCTTTTCGGCAAGCTTTATCAATTTTTCCGGATTTATAGCTTCGGCTAATTCAGAAAAAACGGTTGCTATGTGGTTAAGCCCGCCCGCATGAGAAGGGTAATTGAGTAAGTCGATTGCAGTGAGCTCAGGTGATGCCACTTTGAGATAGCCAGTATCAACAACGAAATCTTGAGTTGGAAGCCCAGAGAGTGAATTTTTATAAATAAACTCTATTTCAACATCACTAAAAACCAAATTACCGCTCATCCTTTTATTCAACATGACTTGGAACCTAGCGGGTTTTTGATGGGTCGCTCCATGAAACAACCCTGCTGATAACAGGGCAACATAATAATCGATATTGAGATGCTTCATGAGTATGGGAATAAGTTGTTCTGCAGGTATACAACCGTATGTTTGATATTCAGGAGGCACGATGACATAAAAAGCTTTAGCCGGGGAGACAAGGTCGCCACTTTGAATAAGGCGATATAAAGCCACCCTGGCATAATTGCGAGATACTTTGAATTCTTCCAAAATCTCTTCAATCGTGAAGGCTCGTTTCCCATATTTCCTGAGCTGTTTTATGTAAGACTGTAGATTCATATGATTTTCATGCTTCCAAAATTACAAATAGTGTAATTATAAGAACATGATATATCTATTTTCAGGAGATCGCAAGCAAAATGTTTATTTTTTTGTGTTAGCATGCATGTATAATTACTCAATATGTAATTATAGCCACATGATAAACTTAAAAACATGCAGTAATAGCTGAAGTTTGCCAATATATGATTAGGCATGTGACTAAAGTTACAAATAATGTAATTATACGAACATGATAGCTCTATGAAATTTGTAACTAACTGTTCTTTAGCGATTATGATCAATATGTCCTTTGGGTTACGAATAATGAAACCTAAAGGACATGAATGCGTCTATCATGTCATAAAAGTGTCATATTTCGTTACTTTTAGGACACGCTATTGATTAATAGTATGCGGTTCGTGAAGCGCTTACGAATAGTTACATTAAGCACAACCTTTTTTCATAGATAAAACGCGAAGAATAGAATCCAAAACATCATCAAGATGTTTTCCGATATCTTCTGCTAAAAACCGCAAGACAAAATAATTATTTTCTTGCAACAACACATCTTTCCGTCGATCAGAACGGTAAGCATTCATATCAGAAAAATGCTGGGCACCATCGATTTCAATGGCAATGCACGGATCCATACACAATAAATCTACTTCCATGCAGCCCAATCCGTTAAAAAATATAGGCAATTCAACATTCAGGTAAAATCGCCCTTTCGTTTCTGGCAAACTTTCAAGACGACGATATAAAAAAGCTTCTGAACTACTTCGCGCACGTTCAATACCCGTTTTGTTCTCAATAGAAACCTGTGTAAATAAATGCGCCAACTGTTCATCAACACCATCACGAATTAATCGCTTAACACTGGAGGCATAATCTGCTTTCCATATCGGATCAGCAGGAAGTGGAATATTAGCAGGCCATCCCGCAGACGCACTGGCAGGTAATAAAATTTTATAACCAATCGCTTCATAAGCCTTGCATCGCGCATTAAACATTCGCTCCAGCATTGGCACTCTCAAATCGGCGTAATCGTAAACCTGCACTTCTTTTTTAGAATCATGCAAGCGATGCAATCTTCCGACATATTGTGCAATGGTTCCCCTCCAGGAAACAGGCAATGTTAAAAACAGCGTATCCAAACGCGCGTCATCAAATCCTTCACCAATGAATCGACCTGTTGCAATTAACAAACGATCCTCATTTTCAGGAATTGTTTTTAAGCGATAGACCGCTTCGTTCATTGCTTTTCGGCTCATACCGCCACGCAGCACAATGACATGTTGAATTTTTGATTGTAGTGTTTCAAATAAATAATCCAAGTGTTCGTTTCGCTCTGTTAGTACAACAGGTGATCGACCATTTTCAACCGCTAAAATAATATCATCGCAAATTAATTGATTACGCTTTTCATGATTGATTAATTCTCCATAAAGATTTTGAAATTGAATTCGTAAATCTAAATTCGCCATTTTTTCAGGATAAAATGCGGTGGAGCGCACTAAGACTACATGTTCAAACGGATGAGTAGCCGCCTGTTTTTTTGCATCTACGCGATAACGTATTGGACCGCATCGCATCGTAATAATGGGATGACGCCCATCTTTTCGTGCAACCGTTGCTGACAATCCGGTGATATATTTTGCCTTCACTTGACGAATAACATTTTCAAAACTATTAGCAGGTAAATGGTGACACTCATCAACAATGATGTGACCATATTGTGCAACGCAATCATCAACAATATCTTTGCGAATTAAGCTCTGAATAACAGCTACATCAATAATGTTTTTCGGTTTTCGTTTTCCACCACCAATTCTTCCGATACTTTTTTTTGATATTTCAAGAAACACCGATAGTCGTTCGATCCATTGATCTTGTAATTGTTTGCGATGCACAATAATTAATGTGTTTACCTGACGCTTTGCAATGAGCCATGCAGCAATGACTGTTTTTCCAAAAGCCGTTGATGCAGATAGCACGCCAATATCAAATTGCAGCATCGCCTGAGCGGCTTTTTCTTGCTCAGATCTCAGTTGACCACAAAAATTAGTAAGTAATGGTTCGCCATTAAATAATTCTTCTCGCGTATTGACTTTTATTTTTAAATCGCTCAGTAATTCCTTAATGTCATCGATACAACCTCGCGGCAATCCAATATGATCTGTGTAATCATGCGCACAACCAATAATGCGTGGCTCATCATACACTGGTAATCTCATTGCTTGCTTCTTGTAAAATTCAGGATTCTGAAAAGCAGCTAATCGAATGAGTTTATTTTTTAATGGGGCGATCAAATTATTTTTATTGATGTAAATTTCATTTCCGATTATAAGGTCTATTTTTTTCGGTAAATCCGCAATAATGGAAATTTTCTCGCGTCGTGACGGCAATTTCTTCCAAGGCGTAAAATTATCGTATCTATTCAGCAAGTTTGAAGATGAATTCACCCAGAACGTTCAGATTTGGTTGATAAAAACGGCGAAAATATTTTTGAGAAAGCGCAGTTTATGAGTTATAAATGAGCATTTCGATAAAAGATTTTCGCCGTTTTTAGCCCAAAGATGGACGTTCCCTGCTACGGAGTGAGCAGTTGCCTTATATCATAATATTATAATGAGCTAGATAATAAGGCAAAATAATTTGCTCAAAACGACGTTATTGGAATAATGAGCGTCCTTAGGCTATTGAACAGATAAGTGGAAGTTAAAGCCTAACTTGGTTAAAATTAGCGCTGCAATAAACTAGGAAGTTCGCATGACCTTATCACTCACAACCAACGTGCACCCAAGTTTCCAACCAATGCTCACTGAATGTTTGCAAACACTGGCACCGGCTTACCTGCAAGAATTATCACGTAACATGGATTACTTACCCGTTCCACAAAACGTATTTAATGCTTTTTCACAACCGTTAGCGAATGTTAATTATATTTTATTCGGTGAGTCGCCCTACCCGCGCGATATTTCCGCTAATGGCTATGCGTTTTGGGATAATGCTGTGACAAATTTATGGTCAGCCACGGGGTTAGCAAAAACCGTTAACCGTGCCACTTCATTGCGTAATTTTATCAAAATGCTATTGGTTGCTGCGGATTTGTTGCCAGCAAATGATTGCTCGCAAGCCGCAATCGCTAAAATTGATAAACAGCCCTTAATTACGACCATTAGCGAACTTTTTCATAATATGATTGCGCAAGGATTTTTATTATTAAATGCCTCCTTGATCTATCGCGAAAATAAAGTGGTGCAAGATGCTAAAGCATGGTTACCTTTTATGGATCAATTATTACAACAACTCTATGCTATTAATCCAAACGTTAAATTAATTTTATTTGGTAAGATAGCTGAAAAAATCGAAAATTTACCCGCTGCAAAACCGTTTCAAAAACTTTGCGCAGAACATCCCTATAATGTTTCATTTATCTATAATCAAAGCGTGCAAGCTTTTTTTAAACCGCTGGCTTTATTGCGCTAGTCTACGTATCACTTCAGAAACTTGCTTTAGCAGTGCTTAATGTTTATCTTATTAGCACGCTAACACGCAAGGATGGGTATTATCTTAGCATCATTGAAAAGTCCAGACTCAATATATGATTCTGATCCATTTCTAACAGTATAATACTCATCGTCTGTTTGTTGTGGTTGTAGCTGAAGATCAAAAAGTCCAGACTTAATATATGATTCTGATCCGTTTCTAACAGTTTGTTGTTCCGTTAATTGATTATTCTCATCGTCTTGTGATTTTGGTTGTGATTGTAATAATTCACGCCTCATCTGTCCCGTAGAAGAAGGCGAACGTGCTCTAGTGCCTTGCTGTATTCCAATCCCATCTCGTAACTTACCTTCATTCATTTTAGGCATTTTTTTTAAGGTCTTCACTAGTTTTTTTAATCCATTAATGGCTGATAGCAAGTCTTCAGGCAAAAAGTTAGTATAAGGGTTATTTAATGTATCATCAGAAACGGTTTGCTGCCCTTCTTTAGAACCTCCTTTGCGAACATCATCAACCTTAACAATAGCAACATGATCAATCAATGCACGAAAGGCGTGTCCTCGTTGCAAGTCGTGTATCATAGCCTGTAATAACGCAACAGGATTATCGATTAATTCTGGTTTTTCACGCATGACATTCATTGCTGCCTCAACCATGGTCCTACGATCGCGAGCACTTTTACAGAAATAGATCTTAAGAGCTGCACTACCTTTGGCTAGCATTTCAAGTGCTACCTTGAAAATATTGCGTAAATCAGTTGGTACATTTTGATAGAGTTGCCCTGTTAATATTAAGCGCAATTTGAGTGTAGCCTGCATGCGCAGGGCTATTTCACGCTGGAGTTGTTTATTTAAATTAGTATTAGGGTATTCACCCTTTAATAGCTTACGATACGCTTCATGATTTAAAAAACTTTTTACAGTTTTAGCCTGAATTGTTAGTTGATTATAACTTTTAATAAGGTTTTTTAACTCATCGGATCCTAATTTAGTCTCTAATTCCTTAAAAAAGCGATCATTAAACGCTATAATTTTTTCTGTTTCACTGTAATCAACAATTAACCATGGATATTTTTTTACAAGGTCATTAACTGCGGTATTTCCTTTATGCCAAATAAGGCTTACGCCTTTTGGTAACTTTAAACTGTTTATAAATTTTTGGTCTTTTTCTAACGCTGCTATTGCGGCTGATTTTTGTTTAACAAATTCTTCATTATTATCTGTATGCCCCAAATGATAAAGGTAGGATTCATAACGCCATGGCGATAATAAGCTCGTAACATCAATCATGAATTCAAATTTATTTGGATCGATTAAACTGGCGTATTTTTCCTGGTAATCGTTAATCGCTTGTTTTAACAATAAGCCTAATACCGTTTTGAGTTGTTGTTTAGCAGCTTCGATTTGCTCTTTAGAACTGCTACTTTTCATCATAAAGGGGGTGGGGATCCCCAAGCGGTAGTTAGTATCTTGATCTAAAATTTGATTATTTTCATCATAAATAGCGCGGGTTATTTTTTGCAAATTAGCGGGAATAGCGCTTATGCGCAATGATGAAGGCATGGAGCGGCCAATGTGTTTTAATACATTTTCATTGTTGTTAAAAAATCGATCAACCCAGGTTTCTTTGGGAAAAAACCAATTCCAAATTCTCTGCCAAAACCAAGAACCTTTTAAACCACAAAAGTAATTAGCTTGTTCCTTAAATCGCGGAAGTGCCGCAGCATAAGATTTTTCATCTATTTTTACACTTCTAGCAGTTTCAACAATATGTCGTTTATCTACTTTGGTGATGGTAACAACTGTGGTTGGCGGATACGTGAGTTGTGCTAAATCTTTGGCGCATGAAAGCATATGCAGTGCTTTTTTATCGTTAATATTAAAAGTATCACTCAGTAAGCTGGCGCAATTTTTCGCAAACAAAAAAGCTAAGTCATTTTGATCCTTAGTAGGCATTAATTCTGTAAACTGCTGATAGATTGATGAGAGCTTATTAATAAAGTCAGTCTGTTGCTTGCTTTGCAAGTTCTGCGCAATCAGCAACATTCCTTCATAAAAGCGTAAGGCTTGGATTAAGGCTTCATTAGGATCAATGGGGTTTAACGTCTCACTATCTTTCTGATAGTGAATCATAACTTCACGACCCGTTGCAACATCAGTGGTATAGTATTGAAATCGTGACCGGCGTAATGATTGGCAGAGATTGTGAACTTCAACTTGTTGCGTTGTTATGTTATCCGGTGTGACATTAGTGATAGCGGAAAATTTTTTTTTAAAATCGACTGGATCAATCGGCTTAACAGACTTAAAACCAGATAATTTCTTTACTGTATTAATATTATCAACAGGCATAACTTCACCTTAAAGCTAATGTAACTATTCACCCTGTAGATGGGAACGCCCATATTTGGGCTACGGAGTGAGTAGCTACGTTATTTTTATCTAATGCCTTATTTTAACATAGCTTACTTTAAACAGTACAGCTTCCTAAAAAAAAACGACTGATCTGCAGCAATTCCTTGTGTAGCGAGGAACTTCTTGTTTAATCAAAAAGCTAGATAGATTTAGATTGTAAGTGTTTGATTTTTAATTCCTAACAAATGGTCACTCACAGCATTTGCATTCAGTTTATCAGCGATGGGATGGGAAAAACAGATATACCATAACAAGGTTAGTAAGATTAATTTAATTGCGATTACTAGTGCGATTTCAATACGCAACTGGTTTTTTTTGGGGATGGCTTTCATCAAAACTTACTCTTTACCTAATTTACGATCGGCATGCAAGGTTAAAAAATAACCGCAGCTTAACGCGATCACAATACCGAGAATCGTAACTATGTATAACATATTTCACCTCAATAAAACAAATGCTCGTTGGCGGCAACATCTTTTTCAGAAATGGTTTTTTGAGTGTGCCACAAATGATAATACGCAAAAAGTTTATACGCTAAAATAACCAGCAATAACACCACACCAACATACAGCATGATGTTTAAGGCATATTGGCTAGAAGTGGCGTTCCAGATCGTAATACTTTGATTTAATTTAACACTGGATGGCATAATAAAGGGATACAAGGTAAAACCAGCACTGGCAATCAAGCTACCCACAACGAAGGTACTAAGCCAAAAACAAGTCGTGTAAGCGCGTCTTAAGTTTGCTAACATCGCTAAAATTAACGTTATATACACTAATACCGGCGGATAAAATTTCCACGGGTAGCGGGTAAAATTGGCAAACCACGCGCCAACACCAGTGGTAACTTGATTAGCAAGCGGTGCAACCGTGGGATCAGCAGGTTGTGAAACTAACACGTATCCTGTTATGCCATTTAATAACCAAAAACCGGCTATTGAAAATAATACTAACAACAACAGTGAGAAAACCAAATGAATTCTTTTTGCCGTTTCACGAATAGTACCGAGAGTACGGCGCTGCAAATATGTTGCGCCATGCATGACAACCATTGTGATTGAAATAAAACCACACAATACAGCAAAGCCATTGAGTAACTGCCAAAAATTACCATCCCAAAATTGCCGCATCGTGACTGGATCAAAATAAAACGGGAAACCGATAAAGCAATTTCCTAAAATTAAACCAAAAATAAATACCGGAAAGAAGGAACTGATAAATAAGGCAAGATCCCAACTGCGTCGCCAGCGATGAGAATTTATTTTACTACGATAGTCATAGCCCGGCGGTCTTAAACAGAATGGCCACAGAATAAACAGCATTGCCGCATACATGCCAGAGAAAGCCGTGCTGTAAACTACCGGCCAAACTACAAATAATCCGCCACCGGCAAACACAAGCCAGGTTTGATTACCATCCCAAGTCGGTGCACTGGTGTTTAAAATAACTCTGCGCTCATTTTCATTGCGAAAAAAAGGCATCATCATGGTGATTCCTAAATCAAAGCCAGCAGTACTGGCATAAACGACTAAAATCAAGCCCATGATCATCCACCACAACACTTGTAAGAGCGTATAGTTAAACATGGCTTGCATCCTTCTCAAAATGGTAACGCCCTTCTCCTAAACTACTCGGTCCTAAGCGCGCGTATTTGAACATTAAAAACATTTCAATAATAAATAAGCCAAAGTAAAAAATAATAAAGCCGCCTAAGCTAGTTAAAATTGTGGTTAAGCTTACTGATGAGGTGCTCATAAACGTGGGTAAAATTTGATGCACTGTCCAAGGTTGTCGCCCTGTTTCAGCTAAAACCCACCCCGCTTCTGCGGCAATAAACGGCAAGGGTATGGCGTAGAGTGCGCAGCGCAAATAAAAACGATGCTGCGCTAAACTACCACGCCAAACATAATATAAGCCGATTAAACAGGTTAAAAAGGCCAGCCCCCAACAACCAAGCATAATGCGAAACGCCCAAAAAGCTGTGCTCACTTCGGGGATTGCAGCTTTAGCCGTTGCGGCGATTTGTGCCGGTGTTGCTTGCGTGACATCCGGTGCAAACTTTGTCAAAAGAAATCCAAAACCAATGTCTTTTTGGTATTGGTTAAACCTTGCATAATCAGCTGCACTGGCTTGATTATGACGAATTTTCATTAAGCTGGTATAAGCTATCGCACCATTTTTTACGCGTTGTTTATAGGTTTGCACAATTTCTTTAACGCCAGTCACCGTGCCAGTTAACGAGTGGGTGGCAATAATGCTGAGCATATAGGGTATTTTGATTGGGAAATAATTTTTTTCTTGTTGTTGATCGGGAAAAGCAATCGCAACCCACGCTGCTGGTGGTTTTTGGGTTTGCCATTGCGCTTCAATCGCCGCCATTTTTTCAGGCTCATCTTTTGCCACAATCAAACCATTTTGATCACCATAATAAAACGCCATTAACGTGCAAATAAATCCAAAACCCACTGCGGCAGCAAAAGAGCGAATGGCAAATTGATTATCGCGATCTTTTAATAAATAAAAAGCACTGATCCCCATAACGAATAATGCCGCAGTAATAAAACCACCAAACGCGACATGGCCAATACGAATTTGCGCTAATGGATTTAAATAAAGCGCGGCAATACTGGATAACTCTAGATCCATGGTTTGTGGATTAAATGTCGTGGCAACTGGATATTGCATCCAACTGTTAGCCGCTAAAATATTAACAATCGATAACGTTGCGCCTAACGCCATTAAAAACGTGACAATAAAATGTGTGCCTTTACTGAGTTTGTTCCAACCAAAAAAGAATAACCCAAACATGGTGGCTTCAAGCATAAAGGCGGTGATGCCTTCAATAGCTAAAATCGGGCCAAAACTGCCTCCAATCATGCGCGAAAAGTAAGCCCAATTTTGGCCAAATTCAAATTCTAACGTTACGCCAGTAACCACACCTAAGGCAAAATTAATTGCCAGTAATTTACCCCAAAATTGCGTCATATCGCGGTAAACTATTTTGCCGGTGCGTAAATAAGCGGCTTCCATGACCACTAATAACCAGGTCAAACCTAAGGTTAAAGGAACGAATAAAAAATGAAATAACGCCGTAAAAGCAAATTGCATGCGTGATAAATCAACAACCAGGTGGCTTGGTAGCATGGCTAATCCTTATCCAAGAGGCACTGCCGATCAAAAATCAGCAGTGCTTATGCAGGTATATTTAAACGTGTTTACTTTTAAACAAATTAATATTAAACCAAGTATCGTATTTGCGGAGTAAAAATAACGCAATACACGCAGCCAGCATGGGCCACGCGGCAAAGAATAATAAATTGGCTTTATCAAAAGGATTGAGATACTGTTCAAAACAAGCAAACGTTGTAATTGCATGAATGATTAACACTAAGCCATAAGTAATGAATTTAAACATACCGCAAATGAATAAGACCAATAACACAAGTTCTGCGATAGCTAAAATAATGATAAATAAAGTTTGCATGCCAGGGCTGTGATAAAAACGCTCAAAGATTGCGATCGTGTGTTGTGGCCTAATCAGCTTATCCAGCGCCCACATCAGTAACACAATAAAAACACCAATGCGTAATAAGAGAAGTGATAACTTTAATTGCCAGTTTGTTTGCATTTCCTTGTCCTCATAAGTTTCCTAACCACCGGCAGTATAACACAATTTATTTTAATTACTAAAACTCTATTTGCCGTACAGCAATTCCCACTGTAGCTGGTAATCGCTGTACGTTCGTAGTTAAATTTGCTGAATAGATACCAAAGATCTTATTTACTTTCTATCAAAGCGGCGTATATTTAATTTGATCTCTGTCAGCCGGTTTATCACCACTTTAAGAGTGGTTAAGGGCAGTCGTTTTCTTTTAATTTTCGGAGTTCGTTGAATGAAGAAGTTTATCTTAAATTGCATTCTTTTTGTCGCTGTAGCTTGCTTTTCAGGCAGCATTTTTGCCGCTACAGTTTATTATCCCACGCACCCCAGAAGACACTATCCGCCTCGTGTCGTCTATAAAAAACAGTGCCGTACCGTAAGACAATGCCGACGCGTTAGATACAATCGTGTTGTTTGCAGAAAAGTATTGGTTTGCAGACGTTATCGTTGAAATGTTCGATAGCTCTCGCTCCTAGATTGCTTCACTGCGTTCGCAATGACAACAGATCCCGTCATTGCGAACGCAGTGAAGATCCAAGGTTAGGATCTTCGATTTTTCAAGATTTCGCTGTGCTTGCTATCAATTCCAGTGCACTGAAAAGCATCGCCTTTA
>CAYGTS010000025.1:0-24272 GCA_964352905.1 uncultured Legionellales bacterium
AAACAATAGCTCTATCAATTGACTGATTTCTCTCCAGCCCGACGGACCTATCTAACTTGGCGATCGGGATAAATCATTTTGGCTTCTATAAATTCATCAAATCGTTCACGCATAGCTTCTGCATACTCATGTCCAAAACAATTTTCATGATGCAATAGTTGTGGTGCAAGACCAGTTGCTTTAACAAATTCGATCGTATCATCATCGAGTTTTGAGTAAAGTGTGCTTTTTAGGTGATCCAGATCGCCATGACTTTCGACACTTAAATAGCTAATGTTTTCACCGTTACGTAAAAAATGATCGCGCGAAATCGTGACCACATCACCGTTACGATAAACCCCTTCATCATGCTGTTTGACCATATTGTTACTGGCTTGTAGATAATGCGCTTTGCCGTCGGTGCCTTCGACGATCAAATAACGTTTATCGTAAAGTTCATTTTCCAATCCCATGCCAACGACTTTACCGGTAAGTGGGCTATCTTCTTCAATTTGGGTTGGTTTTAATTCTTCACGATAAGTAACATCAATACCATGACGCGCCCGTGCTTCCACTATGCTGTCTTCAAACTTTAATTGATGTAGGGTGTTTTCTAATTGTGGATTTAATTGCCACACTTTCGGTTCCAATTGTTTGGCAAGATCCATCGTGGCTAAATATTTAAGTCGCGCAATTTCTTGCAAGCGCCATTCACGTGCCATGGCATTATTAGCCACTTTTTGTTTAAATGAAATCACACCGTCATCATTAGCACGATGCCGTAAACTGTGATCAATTTTAGTCACTTGATCACGCTCGACTTGCTGCTCACGCTGCTGAATAAGATCACGATTATATTGAAAACCAAGCTCTTTGGTTGCAAACACTTGGCTGCGCTCACGGATCCCTTGTTTAAGGTAGTCTTTTTCAATCCGTAATTCTTTACCTTTTTCATCAAGACCACGCACCACAATATGTAAGTGTGGATGATCAGTATTGTGATGATCAATGGCTGCCCACTCTAATTTTGTATCTAAATCAATTTGCATTTGCTGCATTAAATCTTTCGCGTGCTGGTGTAGATCCATTTTGTAACTATTTTCGGGCGAGACAATAATTTTAAACAGCAACGGATCATCGGCTTTTTGCCACGAGCGTAATAATTCTTTGAGATTAATATCATCACGTTCAGCATTAAAGCCTAAACCGCGTTCACCCGATGTTTGTGCGTGTTCACGTTGCAAATAATCACCGTGCGCAGCCCAAGCACGCGATTGACCATTTTGAATATAAGAGACTTTCACCACACAACGTTGTTGATATTCGCGTGCTAAAAAGAAGGTGCCACAGCCATAAAGTGGATCATTAACATCAGCTATTTTATAGCGCCGCCGCCGTGTTACTGGCTTTTTTTCGGTTCGGATGTGAGTGGGTTTGAGTTTAATAGCATGTTGTTGACGCATGAAAGACCTCACTTGTAATGTTTCTTGCCAGCAAATTTGCAAATTGTTGGCAATTTGAATTAGGGTCACAAAATCCTAACTAAATTACAAAAAGTCCTTCAAGAATTTCTTCTTTTTCAGTCACTTGAAGCGCCAGCGGAACCGCCCTTTATCTTGCAGTAAGATTACTTTGGACCCTGATAAACTATTTTGTGATTTTTTGCATAAATTGTCAATGGGCATTGAGTATTAATTCTCCAATAAAAATTAATCAAGCTTGTTATAAAAATAGACAGTAAAATTTTTAGATGCGCCTAATTTGAATACCGATTGACTCATCGTTAAGATGGCCGTTATCCTATCAAGATATAAATTCTTTGGTGTCATTTGAAATGAAATTCTATCTAGGCCATGCTACAAGCTTTGATTATGAAAACGAGAACAAATCCTCATTAACTATTGACTTAACTTGAGCACTCTGCCAAAATCTTAACTCTAGGATCGTGGAACTATCAATCCATACCAAACCAGGACTTCCAACCTTTATCGCTATGGGAGTCCGTTATGCAACCCCGTCTTATTCGCTTACGTGATATACCTTCCTATCTTGGCATGGATATTAATCGCTTTAATCAAGAAGTGCGTCCGCATTTAATGGCGATTCCGATTGGCAAGCAAGGCATTGCCTTTGACAGGCTTGACTTAGATCAATGGGTCGATCATTATAAGCACTGCAACGGACGCCCAGCGATTTCGAGGAGAAATTCATGGGCAAAAAGAAAATCCCCGGACTCCAGTTGCGAAACGGGATCTGGGTCATTGATAAAAAAATCTTCGGTAGACGAATTTGCGAGAGCACTGGCTCAAGTTCGTTCGACGAAGCCGAAAAATTCTTGATTCATCGTATTGAAGAATTAAGAGAGGCGATTGTTTATGGTGTTAGGCCAAAACGAACTTTTAGACAAGCTGCAACAAAATATTTATTAGAGAAACAAGATAAAGCATCGATTCAACGCGATGCTCATATGCTTGAGTTACTCGATCAATATATTGGTCATTTGCACTTGGATGCGGTTCACATGGGAACCTTGCAACCTTTTATTCACGCAAGACAACAAAGTGGTGTTAAAGCTCGTACGATTAATTATGCGTTACAAGTGGTACGTCATTTACTGAATCTTGCTGTGGGTGAGTGGTTGGATGAACATGGACTAACGTGGCTTTCACATGCACCTAAAATTAAATTGCTGCCTGAGCGGGATAGGCGAAAACCTTATCCGCTAAGTTTTGCAGAGCAAAAAGTGTTTTTTCAAGCACTGCCTACTCATTTAAAAAATGTGGCATTGTTTGCTGTGAACACAGGTTGTCGTGATCAAGAGATTTGCCGATTGCGTTGGGAATGGGAAACGCGTTTAAATGAACATACCTCGGTGTTTGTGATCCCAGGTGCGTTGGTAAAAAATCGTGATGATCGTTTAGTTGTGCTTAATCGAGTCGCGCAATCACTGATTGAAAGTTTGCGCGGGCAACACGCTGAGTATATGTTTAGCTATCGTGGAAAACCCATCAGCAGAATGAGCACTTCGGCTTGGAGTCGAGCACGTGAGCGCACCGGTATACCGGTTCGGCCACATGACTTGAAGCATTATGTTGAGTTCCGAATTATGTGTGGTTGGGGTTTCGTTTGAAGATCGCCAAGATTTATTGGGGCATCGCTTAACCAGAATAACCACACATTATTCGGTTGCTGAAATTCAAAGCTTAACTAATGCCGCAAATAAAGTGTGTGATGGCACGAGTAGTGAAACGGTAACATTATTAAAAGTGTGCGCGGTTTTACCTCAAACGCAGAAGCCTTGCAAGTATTAAAAAAATGGCGTGAACAAACACAGAACACGCAATATGTTTTTGCTAATAAAGAAGGCCATCCTTTTGATAATGTTAAAAAAGGATGGGCTAATATTTTAAAAGCAGCCAATATTACGCAGTTTCGCTGGCATGACATGCGTCATCATTTTGCGAGTAATTTAGTCATGAGTGGCGTGGACTTAAATACCGTGCGTGAATTGTTAGGCCATTCCGACTTAAAAATGACACTGCGTTACGCGCATTTAGCACCCAAGCATAAAGCAAGTGCGGTGGAAAAGTTGGTTCAGAATGAAATTTTTTTATGAGATGGATTTTTCTCAATGTTATAAAATTTTCTTTCTAATTAAGCCATGTAGAAGCAATACTCAACTCAGTATAATCAGTTTACTGAAAATACAGAATATTCACTTTAGCGTACTCAATGTAATTATAGTGACAAAAGTTATAAATCTATGACAAATTATTAAGTATATCTAATAATTCAAAATTAGACTTAGTTAATGCACGGTAGAATAAACTTCCAGGATAAATGCCAGGGTTATTATTAATTTCAAGTAAGTATATATTGTCACCTTCAACTAAAAAATCAAATCTAACATATGACTTAAAATGAAAAAAATTGTATATTTTATTTACAATATAATATATCTTTTCAAAAAAATAGTGCTCCACATCAAAAAAAATCCATTGATATTTTTTTTCTTTAAATTTTTCATTAAAATCCATTAAAGCACCTTTTTTATTTACTTTCAAAAGAGGTAAAATTTCTATCTTACTATCAATAATAATACAGCAACAAGCAACCTCATCAGCAATAATATGTTTTTGAACTAAAAACGCATCATCATATTCAAAGACTTTCTTGGCATAATTTTTAATTATAGGTATGGTTAATCTTGCATGAGCTTCTACAAAATAAGATCCTCCTAAAGAGTTTGGCTTTAAGATACAAGGCAATACAGAATTGTCCTTAATAATGTCTTCTACTTTGTTGATATCAGATTTATTGACATAGTAAGAAATAATTTGAGATAATACTTCCTCACATAATTTATTTGCTATCAATGACAAACTCCATTTATTAGTGCAGGCTGCAGAAGCAAAAATAGAGTCAAGATTTGATCTGATGCCATATAAAGAAGACATTGCTTGCAAATGGCCATCCTCACCATATTTACCTTGGCAACAGGAGAACAATGCAGAGTTATCGTCTTTAATTAACTTTGGTAGCTCAGCTAAATTTTTTTTAGCTCCTTTATTAATAAAAAACGACATATCCAATTCTAATTCCTGCCCTTGTAGAATAAGATGATATAGCTCATTGTCTTTTGTTAAATAAAATATAGATACTATTTCCCAAAGGGTATTATAATTATTTGACAAATCATAATGTATATAATTTGCTGTATAGAAAGTAAAATCATGCTCTATAGATTCACCTCCTAACAATAGCGATAATCTATGCATCATTATTTACCATAAACTCAAAAATTTCCCCATCAATCACAGAGGTAGTAATCAAAACCACTTCAAGAGAGAAATATTTTTTAAATATAATTGATAATAATTTTGCCCTACAAGCATTTCTCGTATAAAATCTAACAAATTTTTTTTTATTTCCATCCAAATCGATGGCCATAGTCCTTTTATTACCAATAAATACAACATGATTTTTGAAAGGTAATTTATTAATTTCATGAAATATTGCCTTTTTTATATGAGTCTCTTTTGATAAAGAAAATCCAATAAATTCTATAGCTGCCATTTCCACCTCAATTTATCTGTAACAAACGTTGGCTTAAATTCAAAACTATTAATAATTTTTTTTGCCGCTAATTTATTTTTTTCATTATTGATACCTCCTACTCCTATTTGCTCAATACCATTTAAAACTAACATGGAATCATGGCCATATCTAACTGCACCTTGGATATCTGTTTGCATTGAATCGCCAATAATTATTATTTTTTCATTTAAAATTTTAAATTTTTTTTGTAAAAAATGATAAATATCTAAATATGGCTTACCAAAGTAGTGGACTTTACCTAACATACTACGATACTGATCTGCTAATAATCCAGCACAGGGTACTCTACTATTCCCTATTAACGCATACCGATCTGGATTAATACAGTAAAATACAGCATTTTTTGACACAAATTTTTGTAATATAGTTTCAAATGAAAGCATGCAATTATTAAATTCTGGAAAACCGCTACATATAATACTAGCAGCATCTTCAACACTATCAGTAAATTTTAAATTTAAAGATTTTTTGAAGCAAAAATGATTGGGAGGGCCAATAAAATAACATGGTTGCTCAACCGCAAGAGATTTATTCATCATTTCTGCAGCATAATCACCCGAGGTCATGACATTATAATTTATATCATTAGGAAATTTAAGCTCGTTAAGAAAACAAATAATAGAAGTCTTTAATTTGGGTGAATTTGAAAGCATAATAATTTTTTTATTCATGGTTTCGCTTAAATTAACAAGACATTCTACTGCATCATTAAACAGATTTTTTCCATCATGTATAACACCCCAAATATCAAAAATAAAACAATCATATTGATGAGCTATTTTAGAGAAATCATATATAAAATTTTGCATTAATACCTCTAGCTCAACAGAATTTTGTTATATATTAATTTAAGATATTTTGGGAACCAACAAATGATGTTATCAAACTTAAAGCCGAATTGTTTTGCTAAGTTATTATCAATTGTCCAGTTATCAGTAACACACATAATAGACATATCATCATCTTGCTCCCACAGGGTATGCACATCAAAAGGATGACTTAATTGTCTAAGCCGTTTTTTATACAGTCTACAATTTATCCCAAGATGTATTAGCTCTTGCTTGAAATAAGCTAAAGAAAATACTCCATTACTACAAGCATTAATAACTCCTTTAAAAGGATTGAAAATAATAAACTTGATAAAATGGATAGCTTCATCTAAAGATATTAAAGAAAACTCGCTTTCATCTGAGTATGTGTAGATTTGTTTAGAAAGGATATATTTTTTAATTGTGTCATAAAAAAAACCATTTTTGTCATTAACTACAATAGGAAATCGAATGATACAGCTATTAACTGTTTTAGCTTCTAAAAAAAAAGACTCTACAAGTCGTTTCCCTATGCTATATGCATGATGTGGATATGATGCTTCTTCTTCTTGTAATTGAGCTGTCGAGTATTTTATCGCTTGTATTTCTTTCCAGCTATCCCCTTTTGGGTAAATAGCTTGACTAGATAACACTATATAATAGTTCACTTTATCCGAAAATATTTGAATAGCTAATTTAGCTTGAAAAGCATTATAGCATGCAGTATCTACAATTATGTCAAAATTCTGTATATTTGCTAAGTTATTTAGGTGGTCACTATTATCTCTATCGCAATATACCCAGGTAACCTTATTGTTCATTATTTTTTTACTACGGTATGTTGCAAAAATTCTTAACCGATCATCTTCACACAAAAGATCAATTAATGCTTTCCCAATGTAGCCAGTTCCACCTAAAATTAATATCGATACCATTAATCAATACCGCTAATAGATTCTTGCTCAGTAAACATGGCGATGTAGATAATTTCAATATCGCATAAATGTTTTAATTTTTCAGTAAGAACTCTTGCCCTTTCTTCCGATCGAGTATGAATTCTAACAAATGGTGCTTCACCGCCTTTTAATTGAATAACTCGAGACTCATTTTCTGAAATCAGAAAAACAATATACTCTGAAAAAGATAAAGATTTCAAAATAGGCGTCATCTCATTAATTAGCAAATCAATTTGTGATTTAGTATATCCAATAAATTCTAAGTCTGGCATTACTCTTCTCCTAAGATTCATTTAAAATGATTCGTTTTTTCATAAGAAAAACATTATTTATATCATCGCTTTCTTTCAGTTTTATCTGAATTTTTTTATTTGATACCACTTTTACAATATAATCCCTTGCTATCAATTTTTCTAAATTGAAAGTATTTTTATGCCATGGGCATTGAATCATTTGTTTTTCATTTACATTTACCAGGCAACCAAGGTTAATTGGGCCACCTCTGTGAGGACAGCGGGCGTTAACTAGGAAATGTTCTTTTTTTGATCTTGAATAAATAAAATATTCTTTGCCTGATATTTTAATGAAATTAAATTTTTCAACAGAAATTTCTACAAGATTATTTTTTGATAAATCCATAGTGTATTCCTTCAGGAATTATAATTTTATCTTCTAAGCTAAGCGACCATTTTAACCAAGGTGAAATATAAACATCACTAATGTCACTACCATTAAAAATTAAATCCATATTGGAAATAGTAAAGATAGATTGATCTTGATTACTTATCTGTTGATTTATTTTTTCTAACTGAAAAAAGTCAACACCAACTTTATCATTAAAATTGATATGATTGATTATTTCCTTTTCATTTTCCGATAAGTAAAATTTAAACTCATGAAATCCATGAATAATTTCTTTTATAAATCGTTCGCCATATTTTTCAATGATTGGTATGATTAAGTTTTGAAACACCATCTCGCTGTGAAATCTATCAATATGGTTATGTTCGTCAAAATAATAGGTTTCAGCATTATCTCCCATAATAGACTTAATGAGCTTTGATATATTTTTACAAAAATCTGCGTACGTTGCTTCAGCAAAATAAAGTGCCCCAATATATCGAAAAAATAATCGATGATTTTTACATATATAATGTATATAGTTGTGAAGAGCCAAAGATGTTTTTAAATAATAATTCCAATAGGCATGAGGATAGTTATATAGACCTTGTTTTTCTAATAGCTTTTCATAAGCTGTACTATGTTTAGTTTGATGAACCCCATACCCATATTCATCAATAAAAATTTTAAATAGTTCTGATTGTATCATACCATAATTACCTGGCAAATTTCTTGACATTCCTGAAGCCTCTGTTAAAAAATCACCAGCACACTGTATAAGGAAGTAATCTAGTGCCATTTTCCTATTATTGGAATTCAAAATACAATCTATTAATTCATTTTTAGCGTTTTTTATTTTTTCAAGTATACAATCAAAATATTTTTTTAAACCATTACTATCAACAATAGTATTATTATCATCATAATTTATTCTAGAATTTTCAAATAATTCAACTTCTAGTTCAGGGCGAATTTTTTCAGCAAGTCTATAAATATAGGGAGAATAAAATTCCTCAAATAATTTAAATTCATTGCATGAATTAGAAGGTAAAAAGATCAAATCATGCTCATAAATGTTAAATAAGACTCTCTGTTTAAACAATAATTGTTCATGTCCTGTCATATTTTCTTTATGAAATATGGGCCTATGATACGATGTTTTAATGATATCACTATCATTCCTTAAATTAAAAACTGCATGCTCTAGGTAGCAATTAATATCAGCGTGCAATCTCATAAAGTTAATTCCTTATTAATTGATTTTAATTCTAACTTAAAAGGAACAAGAGCTGTATTATCGTTGTATGAAATAAACGTGGATCTCTCGTGAGAAAGGCCAAAATTGTGCACATCATTATAGGTAATAAATAACATTCTCCTATCGTAAGGCGATAAATTTTTTGTCGACGCATGTAAAAGATTAGCTGAAAAAAATATCACATCTCCTTTTTTTCCAGTAAATGATTGAATTTTCTCATCCTTTAAAGCAAGCAATAATTCTTCTTTTGAAATTGAATAACGTAAATTACTAACTACCGTAGTGCCATTCTCACTAACATAACTGTCAGACCAACTTTTTTGCACACCAAGATCATCTGCATTTATTTTCGCTGAAAAATATTCTTTGTGCACTGTTTTTCGATTATGTGATTTTGGGATAAACATTAATGGACTATTATAGAATAATACTTCATCAAACAATATTGCTGCGGTTATTAAATTGTTACCCTTTATAGAATCTAATTTATTCCAATAATAAAAATCCTCATGCCATTGAATTTCGCTACCATTCATAGCTTTTTTATGATTCAATTTAATTTGATGAACATAAACTTTAGCATCTAATAAGCACATGGCTCGCATTAATAATGGATAAGACGAAATAATTTTCTTGATATTTTGATCGTCTTGATCTAAGTATACACTATATGGATCACCATTTTTCTCAGAGATGATTCTTTCAGGTTCTATTTTCCAGATTGAATCACAATATTCTGCAAAATATGAAACCATCTCCTCTGAAAATAGCGATCTCTCAATTAGATATCCATTTTCATGATATAAGTTCTTTTCTTTAAAAAAATCATTAACAAAACTCATAAGCACAACTCCTCTATGAGAGGTAATTTTTTAGTAGAAAGAGATTTTTTATTTTTATAAAAAAACGAATCATTAATTAATTTTATTGTTGAATAAATAAAATCTTTTTCATAACAATAGGGTATCCTTAAAAATGGCAACCTGCTTCCATAGTAATTTTCAGATGTTGATAATAAAATTTTATTTTTTAACAAAAATGAATCTGCAAATTGCCCAACGTCTTTACCATAAAATGGGATTGTATATTGTAGACCGCCTGATGGTTTATTGAAATTTAAATTTCTATACCGATCAATAATTTCTAACTTGATAAAATCTTTTGTTATCTTAATGTTATTTTTTAACTCATTGTTACCAAGTTGTATTATATCGCGAGCTAATACTTGATTATTCGCCGGTATGCTAATTTGGTTTTTTTCAAGAATTCCTGCAAGTTTATAAATATTTTCTTTGCTTGAAATAATCCAACCTATACGTAAACCCGGAACTCCATAATTTTTACTCATCGAATTTATAATAAAACATTTTTCTGTAATACCAGAAATCTGTAGCGGATTAACTATATTGCAATCATCGTCATAAAAATCATCATAGACCATATCACAGATGATTTCAGTACCTAGCATAAGGAAATTTTTTATTTCATCGGTTGAAAGAATGGCACCAGTTGGATTATGTGGTGTGTTTATATATACGATACCTTTTTGCCCTGAAACAAGATAGTCTAATGACTGAATGAGCAATGAGGATTGTGCAAATTGCTTGGCTATATTACCAAACATAGGTAGTTGACAATATACTTCCCCTCTTCCCTTCATTAGCAAAAATGCTGTAATAAGTGATATAGCATGCAAACCACCACATGTTACTAGTACATTTTCTGGCATTATATTCAATCTATATTTATTGTTTTCTCTTTCACAAATTGTCTCTCGCAAAGATTCTAAACCAAATGCGGATTCATAGCGATTTAAATCAGATTGCTTACTATGAAATAAAAAAGCATGATTATTATTTTGTGGTATATTTTCAAAAAATGGCGTCCATCCTACTATATTTTTTATTGCATAACTTATCCGTTGCTCCAACACACTAATATCATTATTTTTTTTTGTAAAACGTCTCATTTAGACACCTTTTTGAGTAAAAACCCTATTTCAAGACCAGTTGAATCTACATTTTTATCTGTAGACTCAACTGATATACATTCTAGACCTATAGAGCCAAATATATCTAACCATTCACTGGGTGAAATTAATTTCTGCTGAGTAAAATAATGTAATAAATAATATGGATTATAGTAAGCTTTTGCTAATGGGTGATCCATAATGTTTTCATCTTGTATTTTATTATCTACTTCAATTATTATTAAATATATTCCTGGAAATTTTTCAATAATTTTTTTTAAAAAGTCCTTAACTCCATCTGCTCCATCTTGACCTAATATTTCATGTAGAACAAAACCTAATACAATTAAGTCTGGAGAATCATTACTTATATTACTGTTCATGAATTCTTGTGCCGTCAAATTATAGACGGTAATTCGATCATCTAATTTTTTATTTTTGACTTCTTCACAAGCCAGCTTAAAGCCATCAAGAGAAGGTTCTACACCGATTGCTTTAATATCAGAAAATTGTTTACAAAAAGTAGTTAAATATGCTGCATTACCGCAACCAAGATCCAGAAGACAGGAAAATTTCTTTCCTGCTTTCATCATTAGTGACCTTGTTAATGGAATAGCATCGTATTGACTAATACCACAACTACCAAGCCCAACTAATTCTGCTTTTCTGGAGCAATAGGAATCTTTATTCTCTGTCATGTTTTCTAACATTTCATGAAATGTTAACCCATATCCACCAATCAACATTGTATACCATGGCTCAGCTAGCTTTAACTCTTTCCCTTGACTAGTAAGACTAATTAAGTCATTTTTTATATTGATAATTTTTTCATTATGCAAATACCAAAAAAATCCTAATAATTTTTTTTCATTAAAATTATATTTTGAATAAAAAAATTTGATTTTACGTTCTTTCTCATAAAGGTCATTAAAAATTTTGCTAGAAAACAAATGGTTTATAGCAATTGCTAATACATATGATCGTATTGGTTGGATATTTTTAGAGATCTTAATCTCGAACCTATCCTCAATAGTAAGATTATTTAATTTTTCATGTGCTACATAAGTCATAATTTCATTTTCCTTTCTTCTGCATGATAATATCCAGTTTCTAATTTCGCTGTTTTTAATTTTTCAAAATCTTTGTATAGAATTCCAAAATTAGAGTTAGTTGCGATAATGCCACAAGCAGGTCCTGCTATCATATCTTCGGTAATATTGTCACCATCTTTAATATACCATTCCACATGGCTAGGAGATGACAGTTCAGGTAAATTTCCTCTGGTTATATGGCCTAATTGTTTAGGAAGCCAACACCAAAAAGCATATTGATCTTCTTGAAATTTAATTTTGACATTATTTTCTACATCTGGATCAAATTGTAAAATAAAATTTAATTGTTCTACGTCGATTCCAAGTATGCTATATGCAGCATTTGATAGCATACCACCCGGAGCACGCGAGGCTATTTCTAAAAATATTAATTTATCATCGGGAGTTAGGAAAAACTCCAAATGATAAACACAACAAGTTACTTCCCCTAATTTCCTTATTACTTTCTCACCAAACTCTATTGCTCTTTGAAATAGAGGGTTATTTCTTGGTAAAAATATACTTCCTATAGGTTCACCGTCATCAAAACACAAACATGGATTTAGATATTCACCAACCAATAACGAATGTAATTTACCTGATTTATCACAATAAATATTACAGTGGAACATTTTTCCTGATATAAATTCTTCAATTTCATATTCCGGACCTGCATTTCTTAACCATGTAATTAATTGACGTTCAGATTTTAAAAGCTTAACCCCACGATTATTTGATCCAATTGCTGGTTTCCCAATTAATGGAAAGGAAAAACTTTTTCTTATAAAACTCAAGTCGCTATCGGCATTATTAGTCAGCTTATAAAAATTTGGCGTTAAAAAATCATGGCTATCTCTTGTTAAGACACTTTTCATTATTATTTTATTAAAGTATTGCTCAGTAAAAATAGAACATCCGTAAAATACGTTATATTTCTCTCTTAATTTATTTAAAATAATCAGACTATATTCGTCATTGCTTACAAAGTATAATTTAATTTCTTTACCTATTTTATTTTCTTTTAGATAACTTTCAACTAAATTAGAAATATGTTCAATATCAAATATTCTAACTGTAATATTTTTTTTAAAATGAGGATAATTAGTGCCTATGCTTAATCTAAGCAGATTTGACGTTAACAATACGAAAGATATATTAGGGTAGCTGTCTGCTATATTTTTCCAATTGCAGCGTATTGGTTGAACATTCTGTAACACAAAAACAATACTATTCACTATAATATCTCCCATGAAAACTTTTATTCCCCATTTAAAGACTAATCAATTTTAAATAAGCGGATAGACATTAAACACATACTGTATGAATGTCAAATTTTTATATTTTATATAATGAAACTTAACTCAATTTTGTATAAGAATAGTTATGAAATGAGTAATTTTTAAACAAAATTTATACCTTAACTTTATGCTTGTATAATTATTGTTCAATACAAACATTGCTGGAAGCTAAAAAACATTTCCCTAGTTTTTTGCTATCGTTCCTACTGTGATGCATGAATGGTCTTTGCAAGAACTTGTCGCACTCAATTCAAGCTTTTCATTACTGAGAAATTAAAATTGAACTTTTTAATTTAGCCTGATAGACTGCGCTTACATCTTAAAACTAATGTCAATTTAGAATAGTTTGGAAATTAAGATGATTGCAAAATTTGTGTTCAACTGATTGTGTAAAACACTAATTCATTTTAATCAATGGGAGAAATTTTATGGAAGCTACTGCAGAAATCATTGAAACCAATTTAACATTAAATCCAAAATTGAGAGAAGATCAAAAAGCACCACTTTCGGCATCACTACAGAAATTTTTAACAGCTTGGGATGATGAATACAGGGAGCGTGTATCAGATATTCCTCTGTTCAACACAGAACCTAATCTTGAATGGCCAACAGAGCAAAAACAATTTTTTGGCAAAATATTTTATCATGCTAGAGGTCATTTAAGTGACTTTCTTTGGTATATGGGTAACGTTGCTCCTAACGTAAAGTCAAAAGAGCTTGTATTATACAATTATGCTGAAGAATTTGGAGGTCATTCTCCGTCTCATGAACAACTTTATTTCTTTTTTACTAAAGAGTTGGGTATACCCTCCCCACATGAAGTTACTGATCAAAAATATTATTTACCATTTTTAAAAGAATTTAATGATGAACATCTAAACTGGTTAAAAAATAACGATTGGGACGGCTGTCTTGGTGCTTATTCTGCCTATGAAAGATTAGATAATTTGGATTATGTAAAACTATTAGAGTTAGCTAAAAACCTTGGTGCAAGTAAAAAAGGGTTAATCTTTTTTAAAGTGCACAGTGAAGTTGAACATTTTGATGCAACGACTGAACTATTAAACGAGTCTTGGAAACGTAATGAAGAAACTGTCAGAAAGGCTTTTGAATTTATTGCTAAACATCAGGAAAAAATGTGGCGACAGGTATCTGATGAGATTTTTAATTATGTTAAATAAATTTGAAACAATAGAACGAGCCAATTGATTATGAAGAGTTACATGTGCACTATATGTGGCTTAATGTATCATGAGCAAGAAGGCTGGCCTGAAGAAGGAATTTCCCCTGGAACAAAATGGGAAGACGTCCCTGAAAACTGGGAATGTCCGCAATGTGGAGCTAAAAAGTCAGATTTCGATATGGAAGAAATCTGACTTACGCTTTTTGCGAAATACATACCAAGTGACGCGCGGTATTACTTATATTATTGCGGTAGTATTCTTGTCTCTACAATTTTTTTTACAAATTGCTTCTACGGTAATGGTAAAGCCGTTGATGAATGATTTTAACATTAGTGAATTAGGTATTAGTTCCTTATCTGCAACATTATTCTACGGCTATATTTTTTGGCTTATACCGGCTGGCTTCATGTTAGACTATCTTGGTTCTAAAAAGTCAATACTTTTTGCTTGCTTAGCTCTAGGATTTGGTAGTTTAATATTTGGCTATAGTCATAACATTTCTGTCGCTGTTGTAGGTCGCTTTATGATGGGGATGGGATCGTCATATGCCTTTATTAATTTATTATATATTACAAATTTACATTTTTCTCTTAAAAATTTTGCATTTCTAGCTGGATTAGGAGAGGCCTTTTCAATACTAACAGCTTCAATCTGTGCCATGACATTACCTCTATGGATTTCGAAGTATGGTTGGCGCTTCATTATAATTTTGAGTGGATGGTTCAGTTTAATTTTATTTATTATTGCTATTCTATTATTTGAAAATAATTATAAGATTAAAAAAAACTCTCATATAAACTGGCAAATAATTACTCAATTATTTTTAAGATTAGCTAGAGATAAGCAATTATGGCTGCTTGGCATGTATGGCTTATGCGTGTTCTCATTAATCACTGTTTTTAGTTCACTGTGGGGTACGCCATTTATTACAAATGTTTATCATTACGATATAAGAAATGCTACTACTGCTGTAATGATGGTGCCTTTAGGGATTGGAGCTGGATGTTTATGTATTGGATTTGCAGCAAGAGTATTTAGCAATAAGCAAATCATGTTAGTGGCATCAATTATTTGTGCACTATTAATGTCAATGATAATTTATATTCCAGGAATTAAATTTATTTCATTACTGTTGTTATTGTTCTTTTGTGGTTTTTTTAGTGCAACGTATATTCAAGTCTATTCAGTTGCACAAAAATCTTATGCAGTTGAGATACATGGAAGCATAATGTCAATTATTACAATTATTATTATGGGTGGAGCTCCTGTTTTACAAATACTTTTGGGCTGGTTACTGCACACAAAATTTTTTAATATGACAGACAACGTTATGCTTAGTTTTCGTTTATCATTTTTAATTATTCCGTTATGCTTAATAATCGCTTTTATAATAGCATTACGTTTAAACAAAAAATAAATATAGCCATTTACTCTGCAGATAAAAACATCCATATTTAGGCTAAAATCAGCTCCTATTATTTGGCTCTTCCCCAGAATATTAGGAATCACCGTCCTTCCAGGAATGCCAGTGGCATCAATGGTCCATTTAATAGAAATAGGGATTGTAGTATTTTACTCTAGCCCGTCTTCAACTCCTACAAGTGGTTACAGTAAGCAACTTCATGAACTATTGTTTGGCCGAAATCGTCCATTTGCTGCAGTGGCTTCTTTCGCAGGCCCTTTCCGACAAGAGGTGATATATTATCAGTTTATACCTGAAAAAAACGACGATAAAGTTAAATACTCCTTATTTGAAAATGATTATCAGTATAGTGGAATTATCTCCATAGCGAGGAATGAACCCTGTACTTTTGAAACTGTTTCGCATAAAATTTTTGAACAATCTCCAATACTCATGGGGCATCTTGCTTGGTTCACGCTTGCGATAGTGAAACGCTTAGCAGGAATCTATGCTGATTTTGAGAATTTTTTTATAAGCCAGGCGGAAGAAGCTAAAACCAACGACCCTTATTATTTTAAAAATATTTTTCGAGAATTGCTTGGTTATCTTGATTTAATTATCAATAATTTAAAAATTCTTTCTATGCAAGAACCTAGCATATTACCGCACTACCAAGCATTAACCTACTATTTTGATAAAATTAAGGAGTTTTTAGTATAAAATCATAATGTTTTACTGTATACAAATACCGAACTTACAAGATTAGATAGATCCGAAGGTTCATTTTCATATAGTATATCAAGTCTTTTTGACGGACATCATGCAACATTATTTCCTAGACATCGTAATCTTTCTATGCCCATTTCATCCGAAGAGCAACAAAATAAAATTCAAGAGTTACGAAAATATCTGACAAATGTTAGTAATTTTGCTTTGAGTAACCCAGATATTATGCCGCAGATTGATTATCATCCTGGCAAGCGATTTAATTAGCAGCAGTACAAAACTGCTGCTAATCTAAAAACTAAATCCAATTTAATAATTGGTCATTTATCTTTTTCCAATTCTGCACATTTTTTCTTCAAAGCATCATTTTCAATTTTTAATTGTGCAATGATGCGACCAAATTCAGCAAGCTGCTCTTGATAGTAAGTAACGATAGTCGTGCCATTTCGTTTTGAAATGAACGTATCATGATTATGTTGGTTTGATTTATGAAAGGACTTGCGCATGCTAGTGACTCCAACAATAAAGTAATTATAGTTCATGTGAAAAAGATATGTTGATCCTGAGAAATGTTTCCCTACTTGTTAGTAGCCTACTCATGAGTAGGTTGATTATTGCTCAACTGTTTTTGGCAAGCTATGAGCCTTAGCCAATCACCGACAACTTCATCACAAGCGTTACAAATATAAGTATGATCATCAAACAAGCGTGCCATTAAAATGGCACCATGGATGCGCTCCATGCTTTTATTAGCAGCGGCAGTACTCTCTTGCTCTATCAAAATAGTTGCAAAAAGTGATTGAATAGCTTCTATCCAAGCTGAAATATATTTTTGCAGTGCAGTTTTTACTTTTTCTGAATCAATGAATTGTGAAATGAGTAAACAAATGACAATGGCATCTTCGCTTTGTGTAAAAAAATTACGTGTTTCTTGTGTAAACTGGGCTATTTTTTCATTCAGCGATATATTAGGTTGAGTTAATAAAATAAACAGGCGCGATTGGCATAGACGATAAGTTCGTTCAATAATAGCAAGGATGATGGATTCTTTGCCATTGGGGAAGTGGTGATAAACACTGGCTTGTTTAATGTGACATGCTGTTGCTATTTCTGAGAGATGAACGGATGCGTAACTTTTGGTTAATAGCTGTAATACCGTTGCATTCATTAAACATTCTTTAGTGGATGTATGTTGTAAACCTATTCGTGAGTAGGTTAAAATACCATTAGACATGGCTGTCTCCTTATCCGAGTAGCGATGTTTAGCGGTGTAGCAGTGGGGAGAACACTATTACACCGCGCTAATTTTACTAGTTTTTCCTATTTGATTTGTTGCATAATTTGTTTAATTTTATCCTTTGCAGCATATATTTCTTGCTCACACAGATGAATCGCACCAATATATTTGGTGATTAACTGTGCTTTATCGGGTCTCGCTTCTAATTCTTCAGTAATTGATGTTATCAATTCATGACAATTATTCATGATTTTATTGATCACATGTTGCTCAGAATTAATTTGATTATCACTCATTCTTGTTGCGCTCCTTACGTTAAAGTTTTGGTAGTTGAAAAAATAGAGAGAAATATTTCATATTCACTTAAATGTAATCTCATTTAAAATGGAATAAGCAGGTATCGCTTAAATAAAAGCAATGGATTTAAAATTGATAAAAAAATGTTGCTCTGTTGAAACAGAGTGATGAGCGTGATTAACAAGCTAACAAAATCTACGTCCCGATTTGCTGTAGATAATAGTGATGCTCCTTGTAACCCTGCTTGTGAGTAGGTTAAAATATAATCAGACATTGCCATTCTCCTAGTCCGAGGGGCAGTGTTAGTGGCATAGCGGTCTGATCACCGTTATGTCACGCCTTTTTAAAGTGTTTCTATTGGTTTTTAATTGAGGGTAATTTTTCTCCTCGACTGTTGTAACACAAAGCACAATAACAGCATAGAATTTTATTAAAAAAACTGCTCGAAATAGTTTCAACTTGTTTCAACAAATGGCGTCGTAGCTCTTTGGAGGATACATGACATTCTTTTGCGATTTGGTTCAGAGATAACCCACTAATGGCCATCATTTCATGTAAAAAGGGTTGGATCACGCTGGGGTGAACAGTAGTATTATGATTGTGGGATTCAAACATACTTAATAACTCCTTTATTATTGTATCGGTGATTAACAGTTAAAAACGAATAAAAGCTAGTCCTAATAATTCAATTAAAGAGTGACGGAATTATGTACTAGAAACCTCATCAAAAGGCAGGTGGTTCACAAATGCATCATAGTCCTGTCCTTGAATGGCTAACTTTACCAGAAATATTGGTAAAATGGTAATTTTTTTATGTCTGAAATGATTGTGGGAAAAAGCTGACAAAATGTCTATGACAGAAAACAACAATAATGCACAACTAAGAGTGTCACCTCGTGCAAGAGGTGAACGTGTTGCGGTATTACGTCGCATGACGAGATTATCAAGACGCCTTGTGCAACAAAAATACGGTATATCCAAAACTACTTTACAGGGCTGGGAGGAGGGTAAAGGAAATGGTTTAACAGAAAAAGGTGCGAAAAAACTCATTAGCGCGTTGAAAGCGGATGGTGTTCACTGCAGTTATGAATGGTTAATGTTTGGCGTTGGTGCCGCGCCACAAACTATTGGGCGTTTTGGTTCTGAGAATTTTTCTTCAACTGAGATTGATGATCTTTCTCAAGCAGAGCAAAATGAATTTATCGCGGATGAATTACAGCTTTTTCATCAACATTATGAAACCGCCATTGATTTTATTGTTGCCGATGATGGGATGGAGCCACGTTTTATTCAAGGTGAATATGTTGCAGGTTGTCGCAAACACCTTGATGCCATTGAAAAGTGTATTGGCTTAGATTGTATTGTGCAAACGTCAGAGGGTGATGTATTATTGCGCCGCCTTAAACAATCAAGCATTAATGGGCACTATACACTACAATGTATTAATCCTGATACAACTGTCGAGAAGCCTTATTTATACGATGTTAAAATTTTAATGGCAGCGCCAGTTATTTGGACACGGCGCAAGGATTATTAATCATTTCGCGCTCTCTTAAATAAGATTGATATGATCGAATTTTATTCTGTTTAATATCAAATTTAGTTGGATCAGTGATAAGCGCATAATAATAAGTTTCATTTCCCTCAATTTTATTCGCTTCAAATAAATAATTTTTCCATTGTTCAGGTTTACACCATAAAGCATCATTGCCATTAAAGTGTAATAGGTGTGTTTTATTGTTCAATTTTTCTAAAAGCTGACTATCAACAGTGAAATCACTATATTCAACTTCAAAAATATCCGCATCAGTTAATTCTTGATCTTTGACAATCAACCAAGTTGGGTGAGCCTCAGCATCTAAAAACAAAAAGCTCCCTGAAGCTTCAGTGAGATAAAACTCTGTGAAAGCATTTCTTTCAAAAAATGAATTAAAAAAATTAATAAAAACGGGATCGTTAAGACAAGAAGGTGGTTCATTGGGGTTTTGAGTGAGGCTATTAATGATAATTGTGCTTAAATCTTGAAAATAAGCCAATTGTAGTTGGTAAATGGCTTTGTTTAATTGTTTACTAAAATCTTTGGTGTTTTTATTAATAAAATTTTGAATAGTACCTTTATTAAAAGCGTCGATAGCCAATCGTTCATCGGCTTCACCCGTTAATAAAATAATTTTATATTCCTTACGCATTTCTTTAATCTTTTGGCTGACTTCTAAGCCATTTAACCCAGGCATAGCATAATCAACCACGATGATTGCAGTTTCTTTAAAGCGATCCGGATTATAAATACCTTGGCTAATGGTTGATACATCAATATGCATGTATCTTTCATCTTTATATCTTTCCTCCGGGCGTAAAATACAATCATTCGTCAATGAAGACTTTTTAGCATAGGTTTTAAGAAATTCAAGAGCCTTGACGCCATTATTAAAAAAACAACAATCAGCATGATTGGTATTTAAAGATAACTTTAAGCCACTAAAGAATTTACTATTATCGTCAATAAAGACTACGGTTGTTGGGAAATAGCACATTGCTACATGAGTATGGTTCATTTGTTACCTCTTTCCTTTGATATTAATACATGTCAGTTTAATGTTTATTAGAATCCTGGATAGGAAACATCAATAAAAATTCAGCATATTCACCTTCTTCGGAGTAGCATTTGATTTTTCCTCGCATGGCTTCCATGGCTAATTTACAAAAATGCAACCCAATTCCCGTGCCATGTCTTGTTTTACTAAAAAAACGATCAAATATATGAGGCAATTTTTTCTGTGAAATACCTTGTCCTGTATCCTTAAAATGCAGAGTATTTGTTTTATCATTGCATTCTAACCAAATCGTAATATTTCCTTTATTGGCCGCTTTAACATAATAGAGTGCGTTTTTTAATAAATTAAATAAGATATGAATGACCAGCAATTCATCACCTTTAAATAAAAAATCTTGATTTTTTTCTGAATGCCAAACCACGAGTTTTCTTTCTTCAAGATCAAACGGGTAACGACTTAATGCTTGATTAATACATTCATGCATTGAGCACATATATTTACCACCGTTGATGGCGGTTTGCTCAGCTTTGACAAGTAACATATCGATAAAGGTAAAGGCGTATTGCGCTTCTGACTCAATTGTTTCGCAGCTGTTTTTTAATGTGTCATAGTGTAACGGATCGATAAAAGGGAGTTTGATATTGTTGTCTTTAGCAAGTTGATAGCTTTCTAGAAGTAACGGCAAATGATTTTTAATGCCCAGGGCATTGGCACTCATCGTTCGCAATGGTGTACGCAATTCATGAGCGATACTCGATCCGATTGATTTAAGTGTTTTGATTTTTTCAATTTCAATCTTCTCGCGATTCCTTGCAAAAATCCCACCAACGACAAAGGCTGCTAAAAACGTTGCCAAAGCACCTGAAAGATCGATATTACCTGGCATAAATTGAAATGTGTTGTGGTTATTATAAAACAGCCAATACTTGCTAGGCTAAAACCAATCACAGTTAAGATGCATAATGTAATAAAATCAAAGAGCAAGAATATCAACAGTAAAGCTAAGATCAAATTTAAAAGCCATGCTGTTGAAGCATTATTTTTAATTGTCATAAAAGTAAAAACAAAAGGTAAGCAATACATCGCTGTAAAATGCCAATAAAGAGGTAAATACTTCCTTAAATTCATGGGCCAGCGATCATGAAAAATTAACGGCACACACAATAAACTCGCAGAGATCCGTAAATAAATATTCTCATAGTGTTGATGTGATCCATTAGCCCAAATTAAATAGTACAATGGATAATTAATTAAAAATATGATCCCAAATATCTTAAGTTGTCGCTTGTTCTCAATGGTTGTTTGCTGGATGTGCCTAAATGCGACCTTAGCCATATCATTTAATGTTTTGTAATTGTGTAGGAGCGGTTTTCTACTGCTGCTTGAAAACCGCATCTGATAAATCCTTCCACATTTTTGCTTGTGTATTCCCTACAAAAATAAATGCCTCTTTAACTTTTGAGGGATCTTGTTGCCACATTGTGTCTAAGCTTTCATAAGTCCAATCAAAATGTTTTGCTTTGCGATGAAGCTCGAAAAAGATATGCTCAGGTTCGATGACTTTTGAGAGTAGTTCATAGTCAATCACATCCAATCTTTCATAGGCAGAAAAAGCTGAAAAATTGCTGTTCCAGTCATGTGTAAATAACCAGTCGACATGACTTTGATTAAAAACTCACATGGTTGTGATATAGTTTTTTTCTTCTAGAATTTCTTTTGTTAAATCAACGCCATGTTTCTGGGCAAAATCTAAATAAAGTTGTTCGTGAGATGGGTTATCACCACCAAATTCTTCGGCAATATTTTCGAGTACCAACGCTTTGGCAGCTTTGTTCGGTGCGAAATTACCTAAATGCCAAAGAAAGTCACGAAAGTGTCCTCGAGAGTGATAAAATACTTTTATAAAACGAACCTTTTGTTGTTGCGTCCATAATTTGGTGAGTTCAGGATTAAACAAAGGGATGTTGTTAATTGATTTTGCATAGTCTAAATCCCATTGTTCTAAAAAATTATTCAAACTTTCTGTATCATGAGCGTTAATTTGCGCAATATGATTTTGTGATAATTCGTCTGTAACTATGCTCACTGTGATCTCCTGTGGTGAGAAAAATTAATGTTATTTTTATCAAATAAACTGAAATAGCATCTCATGTATGATGTATGAATTCGAGCATGTTATCATACGAACTTATCGTTTTCCACCTTTGCTAAAATTTAAATACTGTGATAATTTGGTTAAAAAATATACAATCTATTTAAAATTATATTCATATCAATTTTGTGGTAGATTTTACGCAAATAATATTTACATGAGTAACTTTTTTAATCTTAAATTACTGTGGGAAAAAGCTTACAAAATGTCCATCTCAGAACACAACGATATTACAGAATTAAAAACCTCAGCAAGCGCACGAGGTAATCGGGTTGCGATATTACGTCGCATGACAAGATTATCAAGGCGTCTAGTACAACAAAAATATAGCATTCCCAAAACCACATTACAGGGTTGGGAAGAAGGGAAAGGAAATGGTTTAACCGAAAAGGGCGCAAAAAAATTAATTAGTGCTTTAAAAGCTGATGGCATTTATTGCAGCTATGATTGGTTAATGTTTGGCATTGGTCAAGCACCACACGCGGTAGGGCGCTTTAATGTGGAGAATTTTTCTTCCGATGAAGATGAAGAAAGTGCCCCAGAAAAACAAAAAGAACTGATCGCTGAAGAATTACAATTATTTTATGAACACCATGAAACTGCAATTGATTTTATTGTGGCTGACGATGGCATGGAACCACGCTTTATACAAGGCGAGCATGTCGCCGGTTGTCGCAAGCATCGTGAAGCCATTGCACATTGTGTTGGCTTAGATTGCATCGTGCAAACCGCTGCAGGCGATTTATTACTGCGCCGAATTAAACGCGCTGATGGTAATGACTGTTATACCTTGTCGTGTATTAATCTTAATACGACACTTGAAAAACCTGTGCTTTATGAGGTTGAACTCATAATGGCCGCACCGGTTATTTGGGCAAGGCGGTGCACTTGATCATAATAAATTTTAGATAAAGGAAAATATATGCAACTCTCAATCGGATCCTTGCTCACGGTATCAGCATTAATATTAGCCTTCAGTCAAACTATTCAACCTATAAGATTACTAAGACTATACTCCAGGAAATTAACACCTACATTTTTTTATTATGTTTTAATTTTAGCATGTTTTTTGGTTTTTATTTCAGCTTTTCTATCTAATCAAAAACTACCAACATTAGATAGGCTATATCAATACTCACCAAATAATTGGAAAACTATTGCATTAGGGTTATATCAATATTTACTTCTTTTGTTGAGTAATTCTTTAGCATATCAAATATGCGCTGGTTTCTTAATAGTGCTAACGATCTTAATTATATTAAGAAATAGTGTAACTACTCACTCCGTAGCAGGGAACGCCCATATTTGGGCTAAAAACAGCGAAAATCTTTTATCGAAATGCTCATGTATAACTCATACACTGCGCTTTCTCAAAAATATTTTCGCTGTTTTTATCGCCAAATCTGAACGTTCTGGTAAATATAAAGCTAAAGGGGGTGAGCAGATACGAAATAGTTTTAGAAAAGCAAAGTATACAAAAAATAAGGCAAATGTATTTTCAGACCTAATCTACGAAATTTTATCAAAGAATAATGAAAATGATGTTAATCAATTGGCAGATGAACTTAGATAGGTCCGTCGGGCTGGAGAGAAATCAGTCAATTGATAGAGCTATTGTTT
>CAYGTS010000026.1:0-22959 GCA_964352905.1 uncultured Legionellales bacterium
TCGGTAAATTCACCTTCAAATTTACTGAATAGTTACAAATTTGGTAACTATTCACTCTGTAGATGGGAACGTCCATATTTGGGCTAAAAACGGCGAAAATCTTTTATCGAAATGCTCATGTATAACTCATACACTGCGCTTTCTCAAAAATATTTTTGTAGTTGTTCGCCAAATCTGAACGTTCTCAGTAAATTCATAGTTAAATTTTCTTATTAGATATTAAAATTTTACGTTCGAAAGAGGCGGGGATCCCCATCTCTTCGCGATACTTAGAAATCGTACGCCTCGCAATGTTAATGCCTTGTTTTTTCAAGTGCTGTAAAATTTTATGATCGCTTAACGGTTTGTGTTGATCTTCATTAGCAATCATTTTTTTGATCATAGCACGAATTGCAATCGAAGAGCAGTCTTGACCCGCATTTGTATTGAGATGACTAGAGAAAAAATATTTTAATTCAAACACACCTTGCGGTGTTAAAATATATTTCTGCGTGGTTACGCGTGAAATCGTGGATTCGTGTAAATCCAATTCATCGGCAATGTTTTGTAACGTTAAGGGTTTCATGGCCTCTTGGCCGTGTTCCAGAAACGCCATTTGGTGTTTAATGATGGCTTGTGTGACCCGTATCAGTGTTTCGTTGCGGTGAGCGATGCTTTTAACAAAGTATTTGGCTTCTTGCAGGTAGTGATGCAAAAATTCATAATCCGCTTGATTTTTTTTAGGAATCAACGCTGCATAACTTGTATTAACTTGCAATTGTGGTAAAGCATCTGGGTTAAATTGTACGCGCCATTTTCCTTCATGTTTCGCCACAATCAGATCCGGGATCACCGATTCGATATTCTCATTAGCAATCACGCTGCCGGGCTTAGGCTTAAGGGTTTTAATTAAATTAATCACTGCTGCTAATTGTGGCTCTCGTAATTTAGTGAGCTTCATGATTTGAGAGTAATCATGCACGGCTAATAAATCTAAATGATTTTGAACAATCGCCATGGTTTGAGCAAGATAAGCTATTGTTTCGGGTAATGGTTTTAATTGTAATAACAAGCATTCTTTTAAATTACGCGCACCAACGCCAATTGGATCCAAACTTTGAATAAATTTTAATACCATGGCAATTTCATCAAGATCAATTTCGAGATTGTCGCCTAAACTCGTTTTAATTTCTTCCAATGAGGTTGTTAAAAAACCATCGTCATTAATCGAATCGATAATCGCCATTGCAATCATATTTTCAGTTTCAGATAAATGTGATAAATTAATTTGCCATTTCAGATGATCTTGTAAATTAGTTGTGATAGCGCCTTGCACTTCGAACGTTTGTGACTCAGTATCCATGGGGGTATTAGCGGTGGGATACAGATCATCCCAACTTAAATCATTAGCTAATTCACCCATATTGTTTTCCGTATCTAAATCAATACTATTATCATTTTTAGCTTCAATCACACCGTTAAAAGTTTCAAGACTCTGGGTGAGAGGCTCTTCGATATAATCTAAGAGTGGATTTAGCTGAATAGCCTTGATAATTTCTTGGCGAATTTCATTGCTTGATAATTGCAAGAGTTTAATCGACTGCTGTAAGTGCGGCGTAAGAGCAAGTTTTTTTTGTAGTGCGGCTTTCATAGGCAGGTTATCCTTCTTTAAGACGCTTACTATCAGTGTAGTTCATTTCTTTTTTATATGGGGATTTTGGCATGATTTTAAAGGGAGTAGAGGCAGTGAAGTGCTAAACTTTTTTAAAAAATTAATTAAATTCAGTTAATTACATGAGGTAGCGTTAATCAAATATCAGCGATTCCCGCCATAATGTCTGATTATTCAAGAACAGTCAGATTGCCCAAATATGGCTGTTCCCAGCTACAGCGGGATTTGCTGATCAAATATAAAAATCATCGCCTAAATACACTTCACGTACTTGTTTATTGGCCAAAATCACTTCTGGGGTGCCAGATTCGATCAGACACCCGGCATTCATGATGTAGGCGCGTTGGCAAATATCTAATGTTTCACGCACGTTATGATCGGTAATTAAAATGCCAATGTTACGTTCACTTAAATGCTTAATGATTTGTTTAATATCAATCACCGAAATCGGATCAACACCGGCAAACGGTTCATCCAGTAAAATAAACTCAGGTTCCATGGCAAGCGCTCTAGCAATTTCAACGCGGCGGCGCTCCCCTCCGGAGAGGCTCATGCCTTTGCTATCACGAATATGCGTGATGTGAAATTCTTCTAACAATTCATCGCGCTTTTGCTCACGCGCCGATTTAGATAATTCTTTGCGTAATTCTAAAATTGCCATAATATTATCTGCAACCGATAGTTTACGAAATACCGATGCTTCTTGTGGCAAATAGCCAATGCCTAGTTGTGCGCGTTTATGCATGGGCGCAAGAGTAATATCACGATCATTTAAAAAAACGTGTCCTTGATCAACTGCTACTAATCCTACAATCATATAAAAACACGTGGTTTTACCCGCACCATTCGGGCCTAATAATCCCACGATTTCTTTGTTTTGAATTTGCAGTGAGACATTGTTAACCACTTGGCGTTGTTTATACTGTTTAACAAGGTTTTGTGCTTTTAAAATAGTCATAGCGGTAATTCCGTTTTATGGTTGCGATCAGGTTTGACAATGATGCGTGTTTGCTGATTTTTACCAGGAAAAGTTTTAAGGATTTTCTTGTTTAAATCATAGCTTAAATGATCAGCACTAAAACGATTTTCACCCTGCGTTACAATTGCATTACCTTGCAGGGTAATTAAATTTTTTAGCTTTGAGTACGTCATGTTATTCGCAGTTGCAACTATTTGTGGTTGTTTGGGATCATTAATCGTTACAAATTTTGCAGGTGTGCCGTAAGCAATCGCTTGTTGTAAATGTTTATTTTTATCGATCAATAAAATCATTTTATTGGCATGGATTATCGTGCTACCTTGCTGCATAATAACATGCCCTGTGAAAATACCTTTGCCAATTTGGTGGTAAAACACTGCATGATCAGCTTTAATACTAACAGGTTTGTTATTATTGCTGGTGAGTGCAAAATTTAGTGCTGGGATTAATAAGAGTATGAAGGTAAGGCGTATTTTATTTTGCCGGCACATAAAAACCACTCACATTGGATAATAGTTGAATTGTGCCTTTATTCAAATCAGCATGCATGCCAGTGCCTGCGATAGTGTTATCACCTTGTTGCATTTGTACCGGTTTATTGGTTTGCGCTAATTTTTGCTTGGGGTAAAGCGTAATCGATTCTGTTGTGGCAACCGTGGCTGGATTTTTACTGGTAGCAGCTTGTTGCAATTTCACGGCATTCACCAAGGTAATTTTATTAAAATGATTGTTAATATGCGCCACCTTTGCCGTAATATTCCAAGGAGGTTGTTGGTTTTGCGCAACGATTAAATGTGGTTGATACACATTGGCTGATTTATTTTGGGTAAAATAAGTAATGCGCGGTGATAATAAACGGTATTGAACCTGGCCTTGTAAATTAAATTTTACCATTGTTACATCTTGCATGACTAATTGTGGATCTGAAGAAGGTTGTGCTGGTGCGGTGTTATGATCCGTCATGCGCCACCATAATACGGCGCTTATCAAGACCAAGCTTAATAAAAATAAATTAATAAAATTGCTTTTACTCATAAATAGGTTTTCTCAATTTCGGGCATTAAGCCTTTCGCTTCGAGAATCAAATCACAGGCTTCACGCACAGCGCCATCGCCACCACGCCGTTGCAAAACCCAATCAGCATGTTTTTGAATCAACGCATGCGCATTCGCTGGCGCAAAACTTAACGCAACGCGTTGCATGACGGCTAAATCCGGTAAATCATCACCAATATAGGCGCATTGTTTGCTATTTAGATTTAAGCTTGCTAATAAGGTTTCAAAATCATGTAATTTATTGCAGCTGCCTAAATAAACCTGTTTAATATTTAATTCGTGTAAACGTTTGCTAACACTGGTTGATTCACGACTGCTAATGATCGCCACTTCGATATGATATTGTTTTAATAACTTTAAACCTAAACCATCATGTACGTGAAAACATTTTACTTCACGCTCTTGATCATCGTAAATAATTAAATTATTCGTTAGCACACCATCGACATCGCAAATTAATAATTTAATGTCTTGGCAGAGTAGCTTGATCTCAGCAAAGGATTTGGTCGCCATGGTTATACGACTCCTGCTTGCAGCAAATCGTGAATATGAACCGCACCGATTAGTTGATTTTTAGCGTTAGTGACTAACAGGCAGGTAATTTTATATTCTTCCATAATATTTAATGCTTTGGCTGCTAACATACTAGGTTGAATCGTTTTAGCGTGCTTGGTCATGCAATCTTTAATTAAAACCTGATGAACATCAACACCTTTATCGAGTGTGCGGCGTAAATCGCCATCGGTATAAACACCCAGTAACTGATCATCGTGATCAACCACAGCGGTCATCCCTAGGCCTTTACGTGACATTTCCACTAATGTATCGGCTAACAACATATCAGGATAAACACGCGGTAGTGCTTGCTCGGTGCGCATGATGCTATCAATATGAATTAATAAACGCTTGCCTAAGCGCCCACTTGGATGCGAAAAAGCAAAATCTTGCTCAGTAAAACCACGTGCTTCTAAGAGCGCAATTGCCAGTGCATCACCCATCACCAAAGCGGCAGTGGTGCTGGCGGTGGGCGCTAGGCCTAACGGGCAGGCTTCTTTAGCGACACTAACATCAATATTAACATCAGCAGTGGCAGCAATGATCGATTGTGAATTGCCGGTTAACGCAATGAGTTTTATCCCTAAGCGTTCAATTAGTGGTAACAACGTCATGATTTCAGTGGTGGTGCCTGAATTAGATAGCGCTAATACGACGTCTTTACTGGTAATCATGCCAAAATCACCATGACCGGCTTCTGCAGGATGCATAAAGAAGGCGGGACTACCGGTACTGGCAAAGGTTGCAGCGACTTTACGCGCAATATGCCCCGATTTGCCCATTCCTGTGACAACAATGCGGCCTTGGCAATGCAGTAAAATGTCGCAGGCTTTGCTAAAGTCGTGATCGATGCGCGACTTAAGTGCTTGAATAGCTTGTAATTCAGTTTCAATAACCGCTAACCCTAAGGCTTTAAATTGATGTTTAGGCGTGGTGGTTAATGCCTCACTCATCTTAGTCCTCTTTTATAATCATAAAATCGGTACATTCTAGCAAAAAATTGGTTAAAGTGCTCGTTTCTGTGAGCCCTAATTATTAGCTGGTATTTTTATAAGGGTGGGCTATAATGCTAGTAAGTGACAAATATGTAATTTATTAGACTTATGGAAACCAGCCCCAAAGCATTAGTTGAGCTTTTTCATCTCATGTTTTTGCGTCAATTTAATATGCAAATTGATGCGAGCCTCTATGCCATCAAGGGTGGTTGTAATTTACGCTTTTTTTTTGGAAGCATACGCTATTCAGAAGATTTAGATCTCGATATTTGCACGATTGCACAGGGGACGCTGCAAAATAAAGTGGATAAACTCTTAACGTCACCAATGTTGCTAAAATTATTGCAAGCTTACGGTGTTACTCAGTTAGAAATGAGTGCGCCAAAGCAAACGCCGACCACACAACGTTGGAAAATTCAATTGCACACGCAACAAGCCAGCATGCCTTATCATACAAAAATTGAATTTTCACGACGCAATGACACGATAGAATCAGAGCTGGCCAATGTTGATTTAAAAATTTGTCAAATGTATCGATTACCTCCACTACGGCTTTCACATTATGGATTAGCCAATGCAATAAAACAAAAAGTATTAGCGTTGGCGCATCGTTCATTAACGCAAGCACGTGATATTTTTGATTTATATTTATTGCTGCATTTAGGTAAACCAAAACTCTCATTTTCTTTAAAAAAAAATACGTTAGCAGAGGCACAAGAAGCCTTGTTTTCAATTGACTTTAATGATTACAAGTCACAGGTTGTTAATTTTTTAGAGCCACAACAACAGCTTATTTTTAACAACAAAGAATACTGGTTTGATATGACGAATGAAGTGTTCCAATATTTAGCGGAATTGACGCTATGAACTTACTAACTGCTTATCAAAAGCTGAAAATATTAGCGCCAACTTTCTTTACAAAAGAAGCGGCAAAAATTTTAAACGTGTCAGCTAATCATGCTGCGCTGATTTTACATCGATTAGCTAAACAACAAACTATAGTACATTTAACACGTGGTTGTTGGGCCTATTCTGATAATATTGATCCGCTATTATTGCCTAATGTTTTAGCGCAGCCCATGTTAGCTTATGTGTCCTTATACTCAGCACTCTATTATCATGGCATGATTGAACAAATTCCAACAACTGTATTTGCCATTTCAAATGGAAAAACAAAATTAGTGACAACGCCTTTAGTGACAGTTTCGATTCACAGTATTAATCCTTTATTATTTACCGGTTATAATCTCTATGGAAAAAATTCGGTGCTGATGGCAACACCAGAGAAAGCATTGTTTGATACACTCTATTTAATGCCAGCAAAATCAAATTACTTTAAACGCTTGACTGAAGTTGAGTTGCCAGCAAATTTTCAACCTCAGCTATTTGAGCCATGGTTAAAACGTGTTAAAAGTGAGGGCCGATGTAATTCAATTAACGCAAATTTGGCTAAGTTGTTAGAATGAGTCGCAGCGATTCTTTAAGGGAGTCGCTGTTTTTTCTCACATTGCAACACGCATCTGGCCAATAGCATGTTGCTAGTAAATATGGTAACTTTGCATACCGAAATTAAAACAACGTATCTATTCAGCAAGTTTGAAGGTGAATTGCACCGAGAACGTTCAGATTTGGAGATAAAAACGGCGAAAATATTTTTGAGAAAGCGCAGTGTATGAGTTATACATGAGCATTTCGAGAAAAGATTTTCGCCGTTTTTATCGCCAAATATGGGCGTTCCCAGCTACAGGGTGAATAGTTACAAAACAACTAGGAAAAACCGTGGCCATGCAAAATAGTGTTAATATTCAATCCCTAAGCTATCGACGTGGCTCGCGGGTGATTTTTAACAACGTTGATCTGCAAATTGCGCAAGGCAAAATTACCGCGGTGATGGGGCCAAGTGGTGCGGGTAAAACCACTTTATTAAAAATCATTGGCGGCCAGTTACACCCCCAACAGGGGCAAGTCACGGTTTTAGGCAAAAATATTCATACGCTTTCTTCACGCAAACTGTATGCCTTGCGGCGTAATCTGGGTTTGCTCTTTCAAACTGGCGCCTTATTTACCAATCTTAGCGTTTATGATAATGTCGCCTTCCCGTTGCGTGAGCATACCGCGCTTTCTGAAACGATGATCCGCGATATCGTACTGATGAAGTTGCAAGCGGTCGGTTTGCGCGGTGCACAGAATTTAATGCCAGCACAATTATCAGGTGGTATGGCAAGGCGGGTCGCTTTAGCACGCGCGATTGCGCTTGATCCGGAAATCATCATGTTTGATGAACCGTTTACTGGACAAGATCCTATTGGCAAGGGCGTATTAGTGAAATTAATTAAAACAGTGAATCAAAGTTTAGGCATGACAACGATTTTAGTCTCACACGATGTTGAGGAAACCTTAATCCTGGCTGATTACGTTTATGTCATTTCCGAAGGTGAAGTGATTGGCCATGGCAGTGCCGATGAAATTCGGCATACAGCAGATCCACGCGTTAAACAATTTATTCAAGGATTACCCGATGGCATTGTGCCGTTTCATTATCCAGCAAAACCGTATCAGGATGATTTGTTAGCAATAGGTGCGCAATGATAGTAGCCTTTTCACAATCCCTTGTTCAATCCATTTGTCAGTTAGGACGTGCCAGCATAGAACTATGCCAAAATATTGGCTACGCCGGCTTTTTATTAGTACAAAGTTTAATTAAACCACCACGCTTTAAACAAAGTTTTCAACAATTGCTTGAACAACTTTATGCGGTGGGTTTTTTTTCATTAATCATTATTATTGTTTCGGCGGTCTTTATCGGCATGGTTGTAGCGTTGCAAGGTTACAATATTTTAATCAAGTATGGCGCCGATCAGGAACTTGGGCAATTACTTGCGTTAAGCATTGTTAGAGAATTAAGCCCGGTTGTGACAGCCTTATTATTTGCGGGGCGTGCAGGTTCTGCCTTAACCGCTGAAATCGGTTTAATGCGATCCACCGAACAACTCGACAGCATGGCGATGATGGGGGTTAATCCATTGTGGCGTGTGATAGCACCACGTTTATGGGCTGGTTTTATTTCTATGCCAATACTGTGCATGATTTTTAGCGCCGTGGCCATTTATGGTGGATATTGGGTTGGTGTACAATGGTTGGGGGTTGATGATGGATCATTTTGGTCAAACATGCAGACTGCGGTCCATTTTCATACGGATATTCTTAACGGTGTTATTAAAAGCATTATTTTTGGTATTGTTGTGACTTGGATTGCGGTTTATCAGGGGTATACCACAGCGCCCACAGCGCAAGGTGTTGCACGCGCCACAACTAAAACCGTGGTGTATGCGTCATTGGCTATTTTAGGTTTAGATTTTATATTAACCGCAATGATGATGGGAGGTTGGTAAAACGTGAAACGTAATATCATTGAATTTTTAGTCGGTCTTTTTATGTTGGCAGGTTTGGGCGCATTAGGCTTTCTTGCAATCAAAGTCAGTGGGTTAACCAGTTTATCGAGCAGCAAAAGTTATCAAATTTCTGCTGACTTTCAAAACATTGGTGGATTAAAAGTGAACGCGCCAGTGACATTATCTGGTGTTAAAATTGGTACCGTAAAAAGTATTCAATTAGATCCCAATAGCTTTGATGCAATTGTTATCATGAATATTAATGATCATTTTAATAAAATTATCGCCAGCAATACCAGCGCTAATATTTATACGCAAGGTTTATTAGGCGCTAATTACATTGCAATTATTCCAGGCTATCAAGATGATCCTGATACCAAACCCAGTTTCTTGCATAGTGGAAGCCGTATTGGCAATACCCAGCCAGCCATTATTTTAGAAAATTTAATTGGGCAACTATTATTTAATATGAAAAATTCCAGTAAAACTTAATTAAAGGAAAATAACATGAAAATGTTACAAAAACTCAGTGTAATGTTGCTATTGTGTGTGATGACAACAATGACGTATGCCGCAGCATCATCTCCTGTTGCGTTATTGCAAAGTTTGTCTGATCAAATGATTGGCCAGCTTAAAGCGAAAAAATTAATCTTAAAAGATCATCCTGATGCGGTGCATGCGATGGTGCGTAAAATTTTATTGCCACATGTCGATATGAATATTTTATCACGGGCAGTATTAGGTAATGCTTGGAAACAAGCCACACCAGCTCAACGCCAAGAATTTCAAAATCGCTTTACCACGATTTTAATTAATACCTACTCTTCAGCGCTTGCTGCTTACACTAACGAAACGATTAAATTTATGCCAACACAAGGTGATTATAATAGCCAACGTACTATCCGAGTCGATAGCCGCATTATTCGTCGTGATGGGCCACCCATTCCCGTGAGTTATCGTTTATTAAAACGCGATAATGATTGGAAGGTGTATGACTTAATTGTTGAAGGTGTTAGTTTGGCGCAAAGTTATCGTTCGCAATTCCAAGCGATTTTACATAGCGGCAATATGAATACACTGCTAAGCAAAATGGCATCGCACAATGCCAGCCGCTAAATTAAATCAAACTGCTAATGGTTTTGTGATTAGCGGTGCGTTAACGTTTGAGAGCGTTCCTGCTATTTTTCAAACGAGTTTAGCATTATTTGCAAGCGTTAATGAGATTAACATTGACTTAAGCCAGGTGACACACAGCAACAGTGCTGCATTGGCATTATTACTGGAATGGCAACGCTATGCGGGAAAAAACGTAAAGAAAATTTGTTTTACAAACCTACCGCAACAATTAAAGCAAATTGCCACGGCGTGTGACGTGATTGATATTTTAAAGTTAGTTGCTTAAGGACCATCATTTATGAAAGCAGAAGCAATCCAACAACAATTACTAGCCGCATTTCCTGATTGTGAAGTAACTGTCACTGGTGATGGTTATCATCATGAAATCACGATTATCGGTGAATGTTTTACAGGCAAACGACCTGTGGCACGACAGCAAATGGTTTATCAGGTTTTGCAAGAAGCAATACAGCGTGGCGATATTCATGCAGTGAATATTAAAGCGATGAGCAACGCAGAAGCTGCAAATTAGTGTAAAGAGGATAGTATGGATAAATTACTTATCACGGGCGGTAAGGTGTTAAACGGTGAGATTAAAGTTTCAGGAGCCAAAAATGCTGCTTTGCCGATTTTAGCTGCAACTTTATTAGCATCAAAACCAATCACGATTTCAAATGTGCCACACTTGCGTGATGTGACCACCATGATGCAACTTTTAGGTAGCATGGGAATGGCGCTCACAGTGAATGAGCATTTAGATATTACGGCGGATGCCAGCCAAATCAAAAATTTCCATGCGCCCTATGACTTGGTTAAAACCATGCGCGCCTCCATTGTCGTATTAGGGCCTTTATTGGCACGCTTTGGCCAAGCTAAAGTTTCTTTACCTGGTGGTTGTGCGATTGGTTCGCGCCCGGTTGATTTGCATGTGAAAGGGTTGCAAGCGATGGGCGCTGAAATAGAAATTAAAAACGGTTATATTAACGCTACTGCTAAACAGGGGTTACGCGGCGCGCAGATTGTTTTTGATACAGTAACGGTGACTGGCACTGAGAATTTATTAATGGCAGCAACACTGGCAAAAGGTAAAACTATCTTAAAAAATGCTGCGCGCGAGCCAGAAGTGGCTGATTTAGCCGATTGCCTTAACAGTATGGGGGCAAACATTAAAGGCGCAGGCACGGGTACGATTGAAATTGAAGGTGTTAAAGAACTGCAAGGAGGCGAACACGCTATTCTGGCCGATCGTATTGAGGCAGGCACGTATTTAACGGCTGCTGCAATTACGCGCGGCAAAATTAAATTGCGTAATGTGAATGCTACTATTTTAGAATCAGTATTACTTAAATTAGAAGAAGCGGGTGCGATTATACATAGCAGTGAACACGACATTGAGTTAGATATGCAAGGCAATCGACCCAAAGCAATTTCATTTGTTACAGCTCCTTATCCGGCTTTTCCCACCGATATGCAGGCGCAATTATTAGCACTTAATACCATTGCACAAGGAAGTGGTACGATCACCGAAAATATTTTTGAAAACCGTTTCATGCATGTGCAAGAATTACAACGGATGGGCGCCGATTTAACCTTAAATGGCAATACGGTTTTTTGTCGTGGCGTTGATCAATTAATGGGAGCGCCAGTTATGGCAACTGATTTGCGTGCTTCAGCTAGCTTAGTGCTTGCAGGTTTAGTGGCCACAGGACAAACCTTAGTTGATCGTATTTATCATATTGATCGCGGCTATGAATGTATTGAAGAAAAACTCAGCATGTTGGGTGCTAACATTAAGCGTGTTTCGCAGGTTAGCGAATATACCGATTAACGTTCACCGTCATTGCGAGCGTGAGCGTTGCAATCCAGGGAAAGGATCTTCGATTTTGCAAGATTTCACTGCCGTTGCTATCGATAATTCCAGTGCACTGAAAAGCATCGCCTTTAGCATCATGCGCAATGCCACAAACTCCTGGATTGCTTCGCACTTCGTGATCGCAATGACGCGGAAAGAGAGGACTCGCGATGACGAACTCTCAGAGAACTTACCTCGATCGGTCAAAATGAGATATACATTGTATTAATGCGATTGTGTCGTAACTGAGAAATCTTCCTCACCCCGCGGATCCATTTCTACAGCAATAGGTGTGGTGCGTGATAATGCGATGAAATCAGTTTGATCTTCGGTAAGAACCTTAATGCCCGTTTTCTGGCGCCAAGCAAAAAACACGATCATGATCAAACTAAGCACGGCAAAATAAGCAAAAAAACCAATCTTAGGCCAGTAATGTGTGAGCACAGGCATCATCAGGGGGCCCACCACCATACCAATACTGTTAATTAATACTAAACTTTGGGTTGCGGTAGTAATATCTTCATGATTAATTACATCACAGGCATGACTGATACTGAGTGGGTAAATCACAAAACTCGCACCACCAATAAAGAAAATTGCTACGCCAAATAGTACAGAATTATTAAAAGTAAATTGGATCAGCGTGCTGGCGATCAGCAGTAAAACGAATGCGGCAATAATCACATAGCGGCGATTAACAAGATCTGAAATTTTACCAAATGGATATTGTAGTGCGACACCACCAATAATGGTAAGAGCCATTAAATTTGCAATACTGGCTAAATTATCAGGGTAAATAATCGCTAAGGTTAACGGCAATAAACCATAAATGGGTCCCAGCACGCAGCCCGAAATAAAGCTGCCCATCACCCCAGAAGGTGACAAGCGATATAAGGTTGCAAAATTTAATGTAGAGAGCTTACTAAATTGCGGCGTGGCTATTTTAGTTATTGCTAAAGGAACCACGGATAAAGAACACAACATGGCTGTTAGTGCAAAATTAAATAACGTGTTAAGATCACCAAACTGAAAAAGATACTGGCCCAAGGATTGAGCGAGATAATAAACGATCATATAAAGTGACAAAACCATGCCGCGGAAAGCGACTTCATTTTCGCAAAGTAACCAGCTTTCAATGACCACAAATAAACCTGCTGAGCAAAAACCGGCAATTAAGCGTGCAAAAAACCAAAAAATGGGATTAACCATGAAACCTTGTAGAATAGCAATCGTAGCAAAAAGCGATGCAAAGGCTGCATAGGCGCGAATGTGTGCTACACGATAAATTAAGCGGCTGGCGACAAAACAGGCAACCACAAACCCCACATAATAACTTGAGCTAATAAGACCAATCGTAAAAGTACTGCTGCCTAAATGATGCAACTTAATAGTTGTCAGGGTCGTAAATAGACTCATACCAATCGTGAGAATAAAAAGACTAAACAATGGGCTAAAGAAGTGTTTTAGTATCGTTTTCATGATGAGTGATTTAAAATTTGCACGATGCAAGTAGAATATCAGATTTTCATTATACGCCAAACTGCAGCGTTTTAAATGCTTCTTCGGTATGCGCCTTTATTTTTTCTGCAGCCTTTCTAGGGGGGCCAAAAAAACGAAGGCCTCTTGGTGAAAAATAAGTTAAGTTTACACTTTCTGCTGGTGTGGCCTGCGCTGCAGTTGTAACGGCGGATGGTGATTTGGGTTCCTCTGATTTTATCATTGTATCAGGCTGGGTTGAAGTAACGACTTCATACAGTTTTTTCGCCAGAGTAAAAGCAGTGGCAATGACGAAGAAAGTCACTGCTATTGCTGCTGCTGTGGGTAATGCAAATGGAAGCAGCGGTGCTAGCAGCAGAGCGCCAAATGCAGCGGCAGCAAAAGCAATGAGTCCCCAAATCGGTGATTTATCGCGATCAGGATTAATTGCTGTTTCCAAGCTCTTGATAATAGGCCAAATAAACTCACGAAGAGGCAAGGTTAGTATATCTAACAAAATAGCGCCTCCCATAATCGTTATATAGCCAATAGATTCAGCTAAGCCAAACAAAAGAGTAAGCAAGGGGCGTAAAGCATAGTTCCACAAGAGTAATACTAAATCGGCTAAGAAGGCAGCAATATACAGGAATGGTGTTGCGATGGATCCTGGGTTATATTTACTATCTTGATCTGAAGGGTTAAGCCAAGCGTGCATTTTCCCTATTGTTTTAAACATGCTAATATCCCTCATGATGAATCGAGTCAGATACTATAATGTATTCTTAAGCCTGTAAAGAAAAGGATTTAAAGCATGGAGTTGCAACTTATTTGGCGAAATTTTCAGCGTTGGGCTTCGCGTAATCTCTTAGCTAAAAAAATACTATTACAGCTTGGTATTATTGCTGGATTTTTAATCCTTAGTGGTATCCTGACTTACTATATTAATGCCTACATTACTAAACAGTTAAAACACCCATTTCGTTATGCGTGGTTAAAAAAATTACTAGCGCGTTCACGCAGTTTGGTTTTTCCGGCAATTGGACTACTCTTTTTTGGCACCTATTCGATAGCGATTGGGGGTACGCGTTTCCCGCAGCATTTAACCGATGCCATTACCATTTTATTAGGGGCTTGGTTCATTATTAATGTTATTTCATTATTCCTTAAGCCGGGTTATTTTTTTAAGATCAGCAAAGTTATCGTGATTATCATTGCAGCCTTGCACATTTTTGAAATCTATGATGATACCATTAAGTTTTTATCCGATATTTCATTTAGCTTAGGCAATATCAAACTCAATATTTATAGCTTAATTAAAGGCGTACTGGTTTTTATGCTGTTTTTGTGGGTTGCACACGCTATTTCAAAAGCGTTTGAGCACCGCATTGCAAAACTAGATGACATTAATTCCTCCATGAAAGTGTTATTCAGCAAGATCAGTAAAATTATTTTATTTATTATTGCCGTTATTATTTCGCTAAATGTGATTGGTTTAAATCTAACCACTTTAAATGTGTTGGGTGGCGCATTGGGTTTGGGCTTGGGTTTTGGCTTACAAAAAGTGGTTTCTAATTTTGTTAGCGGTATTATTCTGTTGGCCGATAATTCAATTAAGCCTGGTGATGTAATTGCCGTTAATGATACTTATGGTTGGGTGAATACCTTGGGAGCGCGTTATGTGTCATTAATTACACGGGATGGTAAAGAGCATTTAATTCCCAATGAAAGTTTAATTACACAGCAAGTTGAAAATTGGTCGTTTACCGACAATAAAGTACGCATTAAAATCCCAATCGGTATTGCCTATGATAGTGATGTTAAGCTTGCGATGAAATTGATGGAAAGAGCGGCTAAAGAATCGCCAAGAATACTCAATACCCCAGAGCCGCAAGCGCGTATGAGAGGTTTTGGTGACAACGCAATTCAACTGGATTTACGCTTTTGGATTGCTGATCCCGCTAATGGTATGGCGAACGTTAAAAGTGATGTACTGTTGCGCATTTGGGAAAATTTTAAAGAACATGAGATTGGTGTGCCTTTCCCGCAGCGTGATGTCTATATTCACTCTGGTGAGAAAGATAAGTAACTCGTAACTATTCACCCTGTAGATGGGAACGCCCTGATCCCCGCTTATCAAGAGGACTGGCGTTTGGGCTAAAAACGGCGAAAATCTTTTATCGAAATGCTCATGTATAACTCATACACTGCGCTTTCTCAAAAATATTTTCGCCGTTTTTAGCCCAAATCTGAACGTTCTCGGTAAATTCACCTTCAAATTTGCTGAATAGTTACAGTAACTCTTTAGATGGGAACCCATATGTGGCTAGTTCATGAAGCGCTTACAAAAGCTGGCAAAAAGCGAATGAAGCAATTTGATAAAGTAGAGATCCCTCAAGAGGCTTTTTTGGCAGTAATTCCCGGCGTGATGTTGAATAACTCAAGAACAGTCAGATTTGAGGCAAGGTCACATTAAAAACACTAAAACACGCGCTTTACACATAATAAATGAGCACATTTTTTAGTGTTTTTAATGTGAGATTGCCCAAATATGGCTGTTCCTCGCTACACCGGGAATTGCTGCTTTTTTGGCGATATTGAAAGTGGATAAGTAGTTAGTTTAGAATAGACGTTGGCAAAATTAATCGGCGCGATTCATTTCGCCCAAGCCGCGCGAAGCGCCCTAATAAACCCTGGTTGATAGGATTACTACCATGCCCCCAAGCACTATTGAAAATCATCTTTGTTATCTTTTACACGATCACGTTAAAAAATTCTGCTTGCCACTGGAAAAAAATGGCATTCTGGGTTTTTTCTATATCCGCCTTTTCTCGGACGGGAGTTTCATTGATTTGTCCAACCAACTAGAATGGACAAGATTTTTTCTTGATAAGTATCTCTCTGGCCAATATAGCCTTACAGATGTTAAAAATCATATGATGATGAATAATGAAAAAAGACTCTGGTCTTTTGATAAAGAGAATATTATTTGGCAAGAAGGCTTAGAGCACTATGATTTTGGTAATGGCATCTCTATTTGTCAACAATGTGAAGATTATAGAGAAATTGTTGCTTTTTATTCGGGTGGTGACAATGAGAAAATCAATCAATTTTATATTAACCATCTAGAATACTTAATGAGATTTATTCATTTTTTCAAGCAAACTTTTGAAGAAGATCTTAATAAAGGATATCGGAGGAAAAATTTTTTATACACTCCGCAGCAATATTTAAACGATAATGAACAATTATCAGCCTCCTTGCCTTGCTTATCTTTTTCTACAGATCTGTCTAAGCGAGAGCTGGTTTGCGTAAAGTTGCGTGCAAAGGGGAAAACAATGAAAGAAATTGGAAAAATGCTGTTTATCTCGCCACGTACGGTTGAGACGCATCTCCATAACTCTATGCGAAAATTGCATTGTAAAAATAGCGTTGAGCTAATTTCTATGGCGAAAAATTTATACAATCTATAAAACAGGGTAACGATTCGCTATCTTTGGTGAATCGTTACAAAAATACGTGATTTCCCTGATCTTTTTTTTGAAAGGGCAGGGTAGAATGGCGGAAATTTTTTTCTATACAAGGAGTTCCCGTCATGATCTCACGACGAGAAAAACAACGCCTATTTATGTTAAATATAGGAAGTATTGCTTTTCCTGCGATTATACAAATGCCAACCGCCTCTTCTAGTCATGATGCGAATAAATCACAGAGGGTCCAATTTCAAGAGGCCAGAGGGAAAGAAAGGGTTTTTAACTTGCTTAAGCAGAATAATGCTCAAGCAGTAGCAAAATTAGGTTTATTTCCTCATCCAAACTCTAAACGTTCATATAGAATAGCCGATATTGGTGGAGGAGAAGGGCTATTTATTACCAAATACCTTCGTCCTTTTTTACCTAATAAGCTTGTTGTTAACCTTTGCGAACCCAGCAAACTTTCTGAAGAATATTTGGCAGCAATTGCCCAAGATCCTTCTATCACTAAAGGAGAGATTAGTCGTGAATATTTTGAATCGCCACGATATCTCTTACCGGAAGGAAATGACATCGTCTTATTTTCGCATTCACTTTACTATAATGCCTATCAAACGCCACAGTCTCTTGGTTGGTCTAATCATAGCGGTGATTGGCGTACGCATCTGTTTACAAAAGTATTCAATAGTTTGCAAGAAGATGGTGCCATGGTGGTTATTTTAAAATATAATTGCTCTACCGGAATCGCAAAATACGGCGATCCCAACCAGTCTATTGTGAATTTGCATGAATTAGAAGAAAAAGAAATATATCCTCTTTTAACTGAAATGGCGCGTGAGAAGAATCAGCCACTCCCACCGAATAATTATACAGTTACTGCCGCATTATTTGATGAAGCAATAGAAGCCTATAACCAAAAAAGTGGTCAAGCACTGACGATTCACCGTTCGCCAGCAGTAATAACCGCTATTGATTTAGGCCCTGTTAATTTTGAGGAATCTGAAGAAGTACAAGAAATACTTAATCTATATACGCGTAATCAGTATGCTAAGATGAATCTTGAACAAAAAGAGCATTTCTTGAGTTTCATACGAGAAAATTGCCGGCGACAAGAGGATGGACATTATCTTATCACTCATGTTGATCGGGTATTTGCTGTTAAGAAAAGACATACTGCCAAATTAGGCAAGCTAGAAAGCATCGTGCCTACTGAGTTTCAGTCGAGCTATTATCACCATTTGACCAAAGAGATTGGGACAACAATTGATCGTTACATTAGAAGAAGCAGGCAAAATAATTTGTCTCTACTAAAAGAAGATAAAGTACTATTAAACAAGATCACTGCGACGGTGGAGGATCTCCATGCTAATCGTACAACGATTATGAGTATTCAAACAAGACTTAAAGCGTACTGTCAAGCGATAGAAAGCAGCACTAAATATAGTGAGTTACTTCAGTTAAAAACAAGCCTACAGCAATTAATTCTGTTTTTAGAAAAGCCAGAACGTGCCGCTTCTTATTCTAGTATGGAGCGTCTTCGTGAAGAGCAACAATTTTGGCAAACATCGTTAAATGCAGAAAATTTAAAGCATAAATTAATCGAATCTAAGCGTTTTGCCAAAGAAAGAGGCTATTTTCACGGCCTTAACCCGCATGGTGTTTTTATTTGTTATGCATGGATAGAACCTAAAAATCGAAAAATGGAAGCATGGATACAATCTTTTTTAAGTGACTTAGCGATACATTTGCAAAAAGCAGGGATTCCTGTCATGTTAGACATCTTAAATCCAGGAACACAAAATATACGTGAATACATGCGTAACAAAATCGCTAGTGCTCGAGTGGTTATTATTATGGGAACGTCCTCTCTGAAAGAAAAAGAAAGAATTGGACGCTCTAATGTTGCTTATGAATTAAATTATGCAACATTTAGTTCTAACGATTATCGTAAATATGGGTTCAATGAGCTTCGTATTATCCCAGTAACCTTGCAAGGACCTGGTAGTGAAACGATGCTACCAGCGATCCATGAAGGCTTTGGTAATATCGAAGATGCACGCAGTAAAAATTATCTTAGTCTCTTAGAAACCTTAATTGCTAAAATTTATGATTTAGGTGGATCTGATTCTAGTGATTTTCTTGAGTATCAAAATATTTGGTGCAACCATTCTCCTTTCTTTAAGCAAGAAATCACTCACTATGACGCAATTGATGATAATAGCTTTAATATCCTTCTATATTTGTTGGGTTATTATCAATCTACGATGTGTAAGAAAAAATTTCTTATCACTCAATCCTCAATTAAGCAACTCCTGGAAAGAACAAATAGTATTAGAGAAAAAATAAGTGAAATTATAAAAAAAATGACCTCTGAAAATCCAGAAAAAAATGAAAGATTTAATTATTTATTAAATATTTCTGGCAAGAATACTAGCTTACTCCATCTTGCTGTGTTAACAGGGCAAGCTAAGAAAGATTTGCAGAAACTATTAGGATTGCTGCCTCTTGACCCGAATACCTGGGATGGCCAAGGCTATAGCCCTTTGCATGTGGCGGCGAGGATAGGTGATCTAGATATAGTCAAATTGCTATGTAATGATCCTAGAATTAAAAAAGATATTGCTAGTGCTAATGGGAGTACGCCACTATATGAAGCAGCCGCGATGGGACATAAATCAATAGTGGAATATCTCCATCAGCAAGGAGCTAAGCTAGATACTGTTACTAAAGAAGGTACATGGACCCCTTTAAGCGTTGCTGCACGATTTGGTCGCCAAGAGGTTGTAACCTATTTATTAGAAAAAAAGGATTCGATTGTTCTATCTCTTGCTCAAACTAATAAATGGAAGGAGAATCCTTTGATTTGTGCTTGCGCGCATAATCATATAGAAGTTGTGAAGAAATTAGTTTCCTCATTTCAAGAAAAGATTTTGGATCAAGACTGTGAAGGATATACAGCCATGCATCATGCGATCAGGCAGCATAATATCGAGATGCTGGCTTTATTACTAAAAAGTATTCTAGTGCCTGATGTAGATAAGGAAAAAAGATCGTTAAAAGAATTATTAAATAGTTTATCAATAGAGGAAAAGAAACGATTAAAGGACCTGATGAAGTTAACTTGCCGGCGAGGGAATACGCTTTTGCATTTAGCTGCGCAAGAAGAAGATCTTGATATGGTTGAAATGCTCTCTGACATTTGTATAAAAAGTGAATTAACAGCCAATGAAATAGAACATAATAATGCTGGACTGATGCTTGAAGAGCTCTCTAAAAACCCTAAAATTAAAGCTTGTTTTCTAAGGATCAGCAAGACTGCAAGAAAAATAGAAGATTTGTCTAATGTCGCCTCTGATAGAAAAGAGCAATTAGAACAATTACCTAGAAATCCTATCGAGTATCATGACCGTTACCACGAGTTACATACACTTGAGCAAAAAACAGGAGGAACCTTACTTACTTTAGCTGCTTCTTTAGGACATAGCGAACAAGTGCAAACATTATTAGATTATGATTTTGATATTAATGCCAAGGATGATGAAGGTCGCACTGCCTTGATCATTGCCGTTGAAAATGGCTACCGAGAAACAGTCAAAGTACTCATCGAACGGCGAGCGAGTATCAACCAGCAAGATAATGAAGGTAATTCAGCTCTGCATATTGCTGTTCGGCGCCGAGCTCTTGAAATGGTCCGATTATTAACGGCATCCCATGCGGTTGATTATACGCTAAAGGAAAAAAAACTAGGAGAAACCGTACTGCATTTAGCTGCTTCAAGTAATGATATTGAACTGGTCAATCTTATTCTACAACAATGCGATGAGAGATGTTTGTTTGTGACCAGTCGCTATAATAGAACAGCGTTAGATTACGCGTCAGATTCAGTGATTAAAGAGGTGATCAGATCTCAGATGCTGGATAGTATTAATCTCAAGTTGATCCCATCATTTACTGCAGAACCTATTATGCCGATGAAACCAAAAATGTAACCATTATAAATGTTGATGATAAATGTTATTTTCGGAGGAACTATTATGTACCCATTTGCAAAGGCAATACATGCAAAGGTTCGAAGCACTGCTGCATTTTTGAGAAAGGCAGAGTTACTGATCGCTATGCGAGAAAAGCAAATTGATCCACCTGTTTTTTTTCAAATTATTCGGCAACGTGTTGCTATCGGCGGATATTTTCAATCATTACTGGCTGATGCGATGCAAAAAGCGGGATTGGTTAAGGCTTGGGCCACAGAACGAGCGTTGAAAAAAAATCTTTATGATGAAAAAGGCATAAACTCAGAAGGAAAAGTCGATATTTCTCTTTCACATGACACTTGGCGGAAAGATTTTTTAGTGTCTTTAGAATGTCTTGGTTATGATCCTAATGCAAAGATGGTACCAGATGTAACTGAGGCGTATAAAAGAAAAATTCACGAGATGATGAATGAATCCTTATTTATTTTGATTGGAGCCATACTAGCCGCTGAATATTGTATTCCGATTGAATGTCGAGCGATTCAGATCATCAGAAATTCGTTATTTCATGATTTTTTCCTCAAACAAATAACAGACTCAGATGATCTCATTCAAGAAAAAGAGAGGCGGTGTCGTTATATCGATGATCATATCATACACGATTCAAAAGAACATTATCCTGATTTACTCAATTCTATCAATGAGTTTGAGGGAAAAGACTCACAAAATACCGTTGAAAAAATCTGTAAAGGTATTGATTTTTGGGTTGATGCTCGTTTATTTTTCTGGCAATCTTTATATCAGAATGTAAAGCAATCAGTGAATTAAAAAAAACAATAGAAGTAAAAAAAAATCCATACCCATTGCGTATTCCAGTGATGTTGGACAGCTGTTACCAGGATGATGGACAGTGCTCAAAAAATAAGTTTTGTAACTATTCACCCTGTAGATGGGAACGCCCTGATCCACGCTTATCAAGAGGACTGGCGTTTTTATCACCAAATCTGAACGTTCTTGGTAAACAACAAGCTAAAGGGGCGAGCAGTTACGTTGCGCTTTAATATGGCTTTCCCATGCTAATTGTGTTGATGGATTTTTTGATAATGACATTGGGGTGCTCCGCTATTTTAAAATCATAACTTGAGCGATTTTTTAATTGATTAATAGTATGCGGTTCGTGAAGCGCTTACTTCTGTTAATGGGTTCTACGTAATTTCCCTGATGGTGATCCACCGGATAGGATTACTGATTGAAATTCATAAAAATAGTCACTCCCTCTTATGACAAATGTGGAGAATGACAAATGCCTCAAAATAGTAATTCTAGCAAAAGTGAAGATAAAATAAGATTGATCCTGCGATCGATTGCCAATAATGGTGTGGTAACGCTAGGATTGGCCCCTTTTATTAATCCATTTTTTCAAGCCTCTGTGATGGCTTGTAAAGAAGGTGGTAATGCAAGAGCCATCGTGAATAAAATGTACCAAGGATCAGCTAATGAAGTGACTTTTTCTAAAACCCTGGTTAAACCGAATAGTTATAGTGCTATTTTAATGAGAGGTATTGATGCGCATTTATCGAAAGAATTTATGCGTAATGCCACAAAAGGACCTGGTCTTTATCTCTATCGGCCTTATTTAGAAGAGAAATATAATTCACCAGGGAAAGTCACGATCATTTATTCTGGTGTAATGTCAGTCGGTGAAATGATAATTAATCCGGTTGATACTTGGCGAGTTGTGCGTCAAGGACAATCAAAGATGAATATTGGTTTTTCATCCTTGTATGCAGGCTCACTAGGTAATGGTGTTCGCCAATTTTTAACCTGGTCTGGTTTTACCTATTGTGATCAAAGAATGGGGCATTATTTGAGTGCGCAAGGATTCGACCCATTGTCTTACACAAATGCTGCATTGAAAGCAATCCCCACTGGCTTTGCTTTTACTGCTGCTTCTTATCCTGTTGAGCGCGTCAAAAACGAATTACAGTTAAATTATAGTCGTGATTATAAAGATCTAGTATTTGGTTCACGTTACCAAGCAGCCTGTAAAAAAGTTGTTGGAGAAACCAATAATCCTGGAAAAATATTTAGTCAAATATATCGTGGTGCTTTTTTTAAAGCTTGTGGTAATTCAGTGCTTTCGTTTGGTGCTAGTGTGGTTGTGTGCTATGGTAAGCGTAGAAACCTTTCTCAGGCCGCGCTCAATGAAGAAAAAGACGATGAGAATAAGCTTTCTTCTAAAGCAGAACAATACTTTGAGACTTATGCCGAAGTTGTTAAAAAAATGCCTCCTCCGGGTTAAGGTCTTTTCTGGAAAGATAATGAAATTTTGTAACTATTCAGTAAATTTAATTGTGAATTTACCAAGAACGTTCAGATTTGGCGATAAAAACGCCAGTAATTCCCGGCGAGATGTTGAATAACTCAAGAACGGTCAGATTTGAGGC
>CAYGTS010000027.1:0-22452 GCA_964352905.1 uncultured Legionellales bacterium
TCGCCGTTTTTAGCCCAAATATGGACGTTCCCTGCTACGGAGTGAGTAGTTACAAGAGGAGTTATCCTATTTGGATGAGGATGAAGAGCAGAAAAAAGAACCTAACAGGCTGAGAGCTACCAAAAAGTTATGAAGTAGGGGTCCCATCAATAAACTCTTAGTCAAGGTGAAGACTCAATAGCGCGGTTACTGTTCTTTTAGGAGTGAACATGCGTCTAAAACATGAAGACATTATTAGATTATTAAAGGAACATTTTGACGAGATCAAAACGACTGTAGTTTCTCATGGACGCTGGTATTTGCCTGAGGTTATTCAAAAAAAACTTGAAAGCAAGGTTTCTCCTAAGCAACTAAATATTATCCGTGGCCAAGCAGAAATAAATGAAAGTGGAAAAAGCATATTTAAACAGTCAAATTTATTACTCGAGCAATTTTGTCTTTTAAAAATTTATGAACTAGCACATATATTAAAAATAGAAGAAGCAATCCAACCTCATTCTAAAATCAGGTTAGCACTACTTGAAAGAGCGAGTAATGAAGATAAACAACCTATTGCAGTGACTGAAGTAACTATTTTTTTTAGCGAAAATCATATTGCAGATAGCATAAAAAGCTCAACTAGTGATGCTAAATCAACCACTTTTTATGACCATATTGTTGATGCTTTGCAAAATTCATCTTGGGCTCATAGCCAAATAGCTAGCACAACACTACGATTTGCGGACCATCCTATCGAAGAAAATCTGGTCATACAACAATATTGCAAGCATATTGACTATGTTTCGATATCTGACAGCTTACCAAAAACGCTTCCTTCCGAAGCTAATTTTTGGGAACACTATGCGGTAAAACGTAAAAAATCAGTCGTTGATTATGAAAACGTAGAGATTATTACTAAAAAACTTAGTGGAATAGAGCACAGCAAAAAAAAAGTTGTTTTATCAACTAAAATACAAAAAGTGGCAGATCAATATCAAGGAGAAATTGATCAAGCTAACTATGTGAAAAAAATTATTAATATTCAACGTGCAGGTCTAGGGTCACTATTATATTTACCTACTGGTGCGGGAAAAACATTTATCATTTTAATGGCCATGGCACAACACTATCATGAACTTGATAAAAGCCATAAAAAACCTTGTTTTGTTGTTACTTATAACGTCAATGTATTAGATTCATGGGAAGAAAATATCGAGCTTTTCAAACACATGTATGAAGATCAAGTGGATGCAAAAATGGAGTATCCATTTGGTGAAAAATTCAGCTATATTAGAGTTGACAACACCGATGAATTTTTAGGAAAAATAAAAACAAACCAACTAGTCAATTATCATCTTATTTTATGTGGCAGTGATATTTTAGCTAATAGTATTAGCAAGCTTATTGCTACAGAAAAAAAACCATTAATCAAAAACTATTTAGCTTCTTTATTATTGGGACATAGCCAAATTTTATTAGGCGACAATTTAATTATTGACCCTAATACGGTTGGTTGGAAGGAAAAAATAAAGACCACGCTCGGCTATGCTTGCACTACTCCAGAAAGTTGTCAAAACGCTTACAATATAATCACGAATGATGAAGAGAGCGACCCTAATTATGAGGGTTATAATGCTAAATTTTTTCGCCAATTATCAAATCGCCGAGATTACGAGCAACGAAATAATACCCACACTGATGATGAAAAAGCGGACTCCTTTGATCATTTTCATCAGTTTTATCAAATTTATGAAAGTGTAAAAGAAGAGCAATTGGTGGCGTTTAACGCACTGCGCAACAAAAATCCAGAAGAAGCATTTGAAAGTTATTTCACCGACGGCAAAGGTAGACAGCGTATTGAAGTATCTCAAAGTCTTGAGCCATTAATTTTGCAACAGAAAGAATCAAACACGCGCTATCTTCAATTTGTAAATCAATTTTCAGGCCTAATACTTGACGAAAGTCAGTCCGTACTTGTGGATGAGCCAAGCAACGCCAGCAAGCCTAAAGGTATTACTGCTAATCAAATTGTGCAAGACATGTCGCGCCATTTTCAAAGTCAGAATTCACCTGGAAATCGAAATAATACCTTAATCATTTCTGCCTCCGCAACCCCTTGGCCAAATAGTCTTAGTGAAATGCGGCTGCAATTTGAGTTTATTGGTACTGGCATTATTGCAAATCAAATAGGATTACATAGAGAGTTATTTCAATACTGGCAACAACTTGAAACTCAATTAAAACAAACGAATAAAAAAAAAGCAAACCATCAAATATTATCAAATAAGCTAAAAGCAATTATGCGCTATTTAGCACCCTGGGTGAGAACGTTATTCAAAACACTGGTTGTGCATGAACATGCGAACGGGCAACAGTCTAACAATATATCTGAGCAATTTTTACATATTGAGTGTGATCAAGGTTTTAAAGTTATAGAAAGCAATAATGAAATGCAAACCATTGATAACTTTTATACTTCGCTTATTGGTGTTCCTGTTGATGCTTTTGAAAAGTCAGCTAAGAATATAAAAAAAAGTAAGACATTTGACGAAGATATTGATACTGTTTTCAATGATCAGAAGACAACGGTTGCGCTTACTAAAATTTTGCAAACAATAGAAGTGGCCCATGCAGAAACTCGTTATCCCTACATTGCTTTTTTCATATCAACGAAGAAAACTGCAATCTATTTTAAAGCTATTCTCCAGAAATTTTATGTAGAAAAACTCGGCAACCCTGATATTGAAATAGGGCTTTTTTTTGAAAGAAATTTTGTAAAAAATCAATATGAAAGAGAAGGAAATCCTATTAATCGTGACACTAAACTTAATCGAAGCGCATTTAATCACGAATTTGATTTAATTAGTTTTAATGCATTCTTAAAAGAGCGACTCAATATAAGTAAAGACCCTTACTTTACAGGATCTAGCAAAAGCTTAGTTATTCAATATTTTATTGAGCCTTTTTTGCATTTAATTCATTACATCACAAGCAAAGATTCAAAAGAACCCATTAATAAATTAAAAACTCAACCACAAAAAAAATATCTCAATGATGATAAATTAAGTGAGCTATATAGTTTCTGCTTTGAAAATAGAATGAAATACGACAGCAGCAGTAAATTGGACCCTGTAGAAAAAGCAAAAGAAAAAATTATTAACGATGTTAAAAATAAATTTAAAGATAGCATGCAAAAATTTTCCGTAACTTTTATTGAATTTATTTTTCTTTTGTTCAAATTTGAACAAGAATCAAAGCAGAAGCCTTTAAAGCTCACAGACAATAATTGCGAATTTTTAAGGCAGTTTTATGTTTTCTTACCAAAAACATGCGCAAAAAAGAGCCAGTTAGAATGCAAAGAAGAAGATATTTTGTCAAGTTACGCCCGTTTTTTCAATCAATATGTTGAGGAACAAATCAAAAAACAGAAAAAGCTCGATAAATGCATTATGAAAAGTATCATCTACAGTGTCCTTTATTACATTCAAAAAATGAATCGCAGCCGTGTTTTAATTTTTGGCCCTGCTGGAACGACCGGCATGCGTGCTGATGCAGATTTCCTTATATTGCTATCAGCTGCCTGGAATCTAGGTAAGCGCATACAAATCATAGGGCGCGTTGGGCGTAACAAAGCGCAAAACCGTGGCCGTCCATGTAAAGTTTATGCGCCTATCACCAATACTTACTTCGAAATGTATATATTAAAATATTACGTGTGCAAGAAGCTCTATGATGATTTTGTTACTGATGAAACGAAAATTGATGCCAACACTATTTTAACGAATCTTATACTCGCTTATAGGCTTTACAGCCTTTACAAAGATAATAGTGAATCTATTATTTCTGATTTAATTTTTAAGAAAATCGGTCCACAGGTAAGCCAGCAAGTCGCAGACGATTACTTTACTAAACCGCCCTACGAAAAAGCATTATATCTAATTGAAGAAAAGGTGCTCCAAGAAATTGACGATGAGATCGCTCCTATCGATTTTTCCGAACTAAAATATTCCTCAGTACAAGAGGTTTTGGACGAAGAACTTGAAAATAACTCACCTGAGGGTATTTTTCTTCCTATGCAAGGAATAGAGAGTTCTACGCTAAAAAACTTTGTTACTCTCGAAGAACAATATCAATCTTTAACTAGTGAGACTGAGGAACAATTTGTTGAAGATAAAGTTGAAGTCATGTCACAACCAGTTTCTGAGTTAGAAACTCATACAACTTTAAAACGTAACACATGTGTAGCAGAAATCGATTTTGAAAACAAAAGCACAAAATTTTCTACTAAAAAAGTAAAAAGTGACCCCAATGTTTCAAGTGATGTCGAAGTAACCATGGCTCAATCCAAACAGTCGCCTCCGAAAATTTTATCTTTATTTGATCCCATATGGAAAGACAAAGACTGGGAAAAACTGCAGAGCTTTTATCGAGTAAATAAAAATCAGGTTATTGTGATGTTGCCAGGCTTAGCAAAAGCACCTGATATTGAGTTAAGCCAGTTTATAACATACCTAAATAATGCTATAAACCCTGAATCTAACAATTTACAAATTACTTTAATCTATGGAATAAACTCGACAGATCGTAATGCCGTAATGGAGATTGCAGGAGAACAACAATCTCAACCATTTCAACAAATTTATGTGAAATGTATACCTTTTATTTGGTATGAAGAAGACAGAAAAGCACAGGGCCGTAAACCACCCATTGGACAGATGCGTAACTTTTGCTTGATGCAAGTACGTACCTTATGGAAAAAAATGACAAGTGAATACCAGTTACCTGAAAATCAAATTTTGTTACTATCCATGGACGGGGATACAGAACTAACCCAAGAAGCATTTACTTATATTTATACTGAATTAAATAAAGGAAAAAACTCTTGTGTTATGCTTTGCGCGGGGTATGAGATTAAATATGAAAATGATTTTTTCCCACAGGCACTTGAAAAAAAGCATGGCTATACTAATGAGAAATTTGCAACGACATGTGCAATTCACCTGTCAATGAACATATGTCGCTACATGCATTTATTAAATAATACTTACCACTATCCTGTAAGCTATCCATCAGAGCCGTGCATAGCCATCAATCCTGAATTATTAAAATCACTATTTACGGAGCACAGCTCAAATAATTTTCTAGATGCTTCCAGCGACCATCAAGCCATCTTTGGTTGGTGGGATAATGAAGGTAGGCGCTTCGCTAATGCTATAAAAAAAGTCTCTAATAGCCCAATTTACATTGGACCTAGTAAAAAAGTCTCTGAAAGACCGGTATTGCATAATTATACTCGCTTAATGCTCCGTAAACCCTTACCGTTTAAACAAGCGATTACTAAACCTCAACTGTTGGAAGTGGTCAGTTGTTTAGCCAGCCAATCCCAAAGTGCTTACCGAGTGTATTTTGTGGGAAGTAGTTTTCGTATTGCTTTATGCAATAAAAATCATTCTAAAATTAGTACTTTTACTATACGCAAATATGCTAGCTATTTTTATGTGAAAACGGTTATCAACCTTTTGTCATTAGGACCCCTCAGAATAAATATATTTTGCAAGTATCTTAAAAATATTTTGCTAGGTGAAAAGTTAGATGTAGATATACCTGGTGCTCAAAGTACGTTTGAAATATCTCATGAGAGATTAAATCATTTCATTAGTAGTGTTTTTTCAGAAATTATAAATCAAAAATATTGTCACGATTTTTTTATCATGGCAATAACTTGGCTCAATCATTGTGCTGATCAACTACAGCATTATTTTTGCAAGTACTACATTGGGGAGCGTGATGAGAAAAAAATTTACACTCCTATGTTAGTCCCACCCTCATATCCACATTGTGCTGAATCTTTAGCTCAAGAAGAAGAAAAACAGTTATCACTGCTATCCCCATTGTCTGAAGATGAATTTTTTGAGAATAGCATTGAAAAAAATGAAGAAATTATTGATGAGCAGAAAGATATTGAGGTCGTACCAGAACAAAAAAAGATAATCATTGGAAATATTGAAAATCAACTTATAAAAACATTTAGTTATAAAAAACTTACGCATCTTCAGTTTCCTCAATGCGTGCAAGCTTACGGTTTTATTGGTAATACTGCGGTCGTTATAATTTATATTTCAAAAATTTCTGATTTGTTGCAAGAAATGCAAACACACCATGTTGCTACAGAAAATTTGGTTTCTACTCAATCTTCAGATATCACGGCTTTGTTAACATTATATCTTATGGAAAATCAGAAAAACTATGAATTAAACTACAAATACTCACAATGGACGCCATGTTATAAATTATTTAATGACACCACTCACCAAGGTTTTGAGCTTAAATCAGTTTTAGAAATTTGCTTGTCTTGTATAAAACAAACCGTTGAGATGCAATCTAGCCTAACGCATGAAATTTTAGAGGATAAACCAAAAATTTATAGTGATCAGCCTGTAACTCAATCGCAATCAGAACGACGTATGGCTACTCCTTTAAAAAGAATTCCTAGTACTAAATATTCTTTTTTTGCAGGGGTTGATACAAAGAAAGCGAGGTCTTATCCTTCAAACTCACATGAGAATCCTTACCCTTTATCTGATAAAAAAAAGATGGAGTTTGAGTCGTCACCCCGCTCCTTATCTTGGGAAAACGATTTGGCCGATATTACCAATCGTGGTATTGCAATCGGAAGTCAAACTTGGGCCACGGACAATGGCATTACGACGATATTATCAGATTATTTTGATGATCGTGTACATGTGTTAAAACCGAATTTAGCACCCGGTCACAATATTTTTTCTGATAAATCAGAAGAAGCAGAAGCTACTGCTATCGAAATAACAAAATTTATTGCCGGTTATAGCACGGAGGATGATAGTGTGATTGATAATGGCATTATTGCGAAGGATGGGCGATCTTTATCTTTACCGATAGTGTGGATATTAAATACGGATTGTGGCGCGGCGTCTTTGTCACCAGCTTATTTTACAAAAGTGCAAGGTAGGCATTGGGTGACACTGGTTATTTTACCCCGGTTTTTTCAACCACGTTATGGGGCAGCATTGAATAATCAACGTGAGCAAATTGTATTAGTAGATTCTCAAGGTCCGCGAGCAATGCCAAATGCATTACGTAATGCTTTAGCCGGTACGGAGCCGATACAACAGTGTATCCGTCGTGAAGAAGATAAACCGGATGTGTATCACACTGTCACACCGCCTTTTCCCCAAGCGACTATTTCTGATAATCACCAGACCTATCAACAAAAAGGAGGTAGCGATTGTGGATGGTGGGCTGTTTACAATGCAATTCAGGTAATTGAAACTGGTAAAGTAGCCCCGGTAAAATTTACAACACGCGAACCTGCATTTTACTTACGTCATTGCATGCCGCAATTGGACCACACGGAGGTAAGGGAAAGACATTTTCCTCGTGATTCGTTTCACAATCTTGGAATGTTGTGAAAGTAGGGCGCCCCTCTGTGCCAGCCCTCGTGAGACAAAAATGTGTTACAACTAGAGAAGTAAGGGCGGTGAGGAAAATGCATAATGAGCACAGAGCAAAAAACGATAGATGGTACTACATAAATTAACGCCACAAGAGCAACAGCAAGTATTAGACATTTTGCATAGTGAGCGTTTTTACGATGCAACGCCTTATGAAGTGTATTTTACACTGTTAGATGAGTGGTATTATTACTGCTCTATTCGCAGCATGTATCGCATATTGGCTGAGCACGGTGAATCGAAAGCACGTCGTTAGCAACGCTCTCATCGCAACGCTATCAAACCAGAACTGATGGCACCACGCCCTAATGAAGTGTGGTCTTGGGATATTACAAAATTACTCACAACAACGCGTTTAGTTTATTATTATCTGTATGTCATTTTAGATATTTATAGCCGATATATTGTCGGTTGGATGCTCGCAGAAAAAGAGTGTCAATTTTTAGCGAAAAAATTAATCCAAAAAACCGCGTTACTACAGGGTATACAGCCAGGTCAATTAACACTGCATGCTGATAATGGGCCTAGCATGATTTCAGGGACTGTCGGTGATTTATTGCTGCATATCGGGGTGAGCAAATCTCATAATCGACCTTATACCAGTAATGATAATCCGTTTTCTGAATCACAATTCAAAACGCTAAAATATTGCCCATCGTTTCCAACGCGATTTGAGCATGTTGAACAAGCTGAAAAATTTTGCCAAGATTTTTTTCAATGGTACAACGCTAAACATTTTCATTCTGGCATTCATTATTTAACGCCTCAAACAGTGCATTATCAGTGTGCTGATCCCGTATTAGAATCACGTTATAAAACCTTGATTACCGCGTTTAAACAAAATCCAGGCCGCTTTAATCATAAAATGCCACAGAAAAAAATGTTACAGCCTGTCTATATTAATCCACCCAATACTGTCGAAATTAATTCAAAAACGGCTGGACAAAGTGAGGTCAATATGGCTTAATTTACTTCCTAACGATTTTCAAATTTTGTCTCATTTCCGCTGACACGTTCCGAAATTGTTACATATTTAACCATCCTATTTGTGTGACTTAGAAAACAATAGAAAGGAAGTAAGCCCACAAAAAGCAGCTGAATTTGCTGAGTTATTGAATCAATCTAAAAAACAGTTTATTCGGTTAGCACTGCAAGATATGCTTAATCGCTATGGCTTTTATTATAGTATCGATGCTTAACCTCAGATGAGTTTTTAAAATTTACTGTTGTGCAAGCTGACTTCAGTAATTACTAAACTCTGGTATTTTTTAATGTCTCTTCTATAAGTGAATTTGACAGACGCCCTGAGAACTCTTTAATGTTAGTTGTGGCAATAACTCTCCAAAATAATTTTAATTGGATTTTAGCGATCCATCTATGATTACTTAAAAATTTTTTTAAATTTTCATCTGTGAAAAAATTACTTTTAAAATGTTGATCCAATCTTTCACTAAATTGTAAACATTTTGGCGTGTCATTTTTAAATATTGTTTGTGCTGGATTTGGTATAACTCTCAACCCATTTCTTCGAAATCTATTTGGGTTAAATGCAAATCCAGTACAAACAATATTTTGTTTACTTACATTAACACAAGATATCCATAAATGATTTGACATCTCTGGGGTAATAACACCAACCGTAGCATTTTTGGTTTGCTATCTTTATAGGCCAGCCATAGAGCTACAATTACCGCTCCGCACGTGCCAATTGCTATGAATATATTACATAGAGTTGTGATAATAACGTTATTATTTTCTATGAATTTTATGGTACTTGTAATGAACATTAAATTCTGCTTGTTTACTTTAAACAACCTAATGAACAGAATACTCTATTAATACAGTAAAATATTTCTGCGTTTTCATGCGAATTATATACTACATTTACACTTCATAAAAACTATAAAATTGGTGTTGCCATGGAGATTAGTATCAGTAAATAATACGTTCGCAATTTAAATTGATGACTGAGTTTTTTACTAATTTTTGATCTTCATGTTGAGAATTATTACAATTTATTAAGCAACTAAAAGGGTAAGTCCATGACGATCGACTAAACTGAGTAGTTTTAAAGAAAGACCATTTGGCTTTTTCTGACCTTGCTCCCACTTTTGGATAGTCGATACAGTGGTATTAAGATAAGCTGCAAACACAGCCTGACTTGCGTGGTTGCGTTTACGCAATTTTTTAATTTGTGCTGGCGTATATTGTTTTATTTTAGGCAAAATTAATGCGTCAAATTCACGCATGGTTTGTTCATCCATTAAACCAATGCGATGTAGACCATCAGCAGTTTCATGTAATACGTCAGCTAAATGTTTATTCATGATAAATTACCTCAATTAATTCACCTTCTTTTAATGCAATTTGCAATTGGTTTTCACTATAACTCATATAAAGCGATGCTAACGTTTTTAAGCGTTCTAATTCTGCATTGCGTATCGTTTCCATCTCGTTTTTTGCATAGCCAAAAATAAAGACTGTACGTTTTTGCGCCTTGAATGCTAAAATCGTGCGAACACCACCACTTTTACCACGACCTGGCAAAGCAATACGACGCTTATAAACAAATTCGCTTAATTTACCGCGAATAACATCGCGATCCATTTCATCAACAGCTTGGCATAATGCCTGATCGGTTATGCCAGCTTTCCTTGCCCATTTAGTAAACACTTTTGTTTTAAAAAGTCGCATTTCAACTCTGATTTAAGTATAGCACTAAGTGCGTCATCTTACCATATTAACATTTAGTTTCAATAAGCAGGTTGCGTTGATAGTTATAATAGCGCTAAGAAAAAGCATCTTCAGCCTGATTTTATTGAAGAAAATTGAATCTGTCTGAACCTAAATTAATCATTTTAGGCAGTTTGAATGGGTTCCTAAGATCAAACGGCCAGAGTGTTAACCACCGCACGATAAAAACCAATCGGTAGGTTGCTGCAGAGAAGGGTGGAATAGCCAAAATTTAAAGACTGATAAGCGAGGTTATCGGTCCTTAAAATTCTGGCTCGTTGCCAAGGCAAAGTAGAAATTTCCTGTTTAAGCAAATTTGTTCCTGCATAACTGCCGAGTAGCTTGCATTAGTGCATATTATGATGGTAAAGTTCTGGCATTAAATAATAATTATCTGCTTTTCAACATATTTAGAGGACAAAATAATGCCAAAAATAAGCCTTAATTTATCTGGTTCTTCTGTTCAAGAAATTGGGAGGTTGAATCAATTTTTATCTAAAATTGACAGCTCTTTAAAAATTAAAGTCAATCCCTCAGATGAGGGAAAATATACCTTAGAAATTGATGATCCTTATAATCTTATTTTATTAAGTGGAATGGCATATGTTCTTGAGCGTTATGATGATGTTGATCATTTTGCAACAAATTCTCAAGCTCCTGCTCCTAAGATAGAAAGAAAATATTTCCTGGTTAGCGTTTACAATCCGAATGAAAAAATTTGTTTATTTACTTGCACCACATTATCCAAAGACATGGGACCACAACTCCCAGACCATCAAGATGATATCGATAGTATTACTGTGGGGATATTATCTGGTGCGCAAGCTGAGCAAGCCGCGAAAATAGTACAGGAGCGCAAGGTACATCATTCTCTGTCTGAAAGAATGAAACAAGTAGATATTCATGGTGGGGTCGAATTCTTAGCTGATGGAAGCGTTCAATTTGCTGTGCTTGCTTATAAATGGAATGAGGTTTTTTCTTGTCTCAAAGAACTCGGTATTGGTTCAGATGCTATGCTCGGAAAGCAACAGGTTATTTTTGATGAAGATAAAAAAAGCTCCCGGGCTTTTCCTCGTCACCTTAAACTAAATCTCACTACTGAGGAATTGGATAGATTTCTACAATCATATCAAGAGCAGGTGCAGCAAGAAGCCAAGCGACAAGGAGAAATACCACAACGGGCAGCGCCCCTTTTTTTTAGAGAGCCCGCATCATCTAGCTCTAGCAGTGCGCTCCAAGGAAACGATTCTTCTAGCGATTTAAAAGCAAAACTTGCTTCATGTGATATCGTTCAGAGCGTATCTAACTCAGGTAACTCTAGTAATATTTTTGTAACCTTTATTAAAGGAAAAGAAATTCCAGATACTCCATGTACAACCAAAGCTATGGATCATATGAGAATTTATACTCCTGAAGAAGCGGGAAAGCTTTTGGACGCTCTTAACCCAGCAAAAAAAGAAGAAGCCAAAACGGCTCATTCTCGTAAAATGAGTTAGTCCAGGGGCAGTTGGCAAGCCAAAAACAAAGACTGATAATAGCAGTTATCAGTCTTAAGGAAAAAATGCCAAAGTCACAAGAAAAGATTTTCGCCGTTTCGGGTTGGTTTGATTAATTGCCCTAATGCCGCGATAAGTTCATCAACACGACCTTGTCTTGCTGTAAAATAGGACAGGCAATACATGGGAGTGTTTTTTTAACCGTCATAAATTTTCTCTTCGTGAGCTAAAACCGAAATATCGCCATTTTTTCCAATCCTAAGTCTTGCAGATAAACCTTATGCAATGAATAAACTACATTAAGGTTTTCTAGCTTTCATTTAAATTTACAAGCTAACTTACTATTTTTTTCAACTAATTTAAAGCATGCCTTATTTGCTTTTTAGCCTTTTTAAATCGATACTTATTATACAGAGTGGCGAAAGTGGGTCGAAAAATTTATGCATCAACAACTAAAACGGGTCTTGCTGATTTATCAAGATGATGCTGAAATTGAGTTATATCAATTTTTGTTTAAACACCCTTCCCTGTTTGAAATACAAATTTGCAACTCTTATGAAAATTTTGATAATCATTATCAACGTTTTGTACCTGATATTGTGATTCTGCATTTTGATAAATTAAGCGATGATGATTACCAGTTTCTACAAACCATTTCGAGTAACACCTTACTGAGATCGATTATTGCAGTGGCTGAAAACCTAGAGGGCAGTAATTTTGACATCCCAATTGAAAAGTTAAAATTTCTTGATTTAAAAGAACGTGATTCTTTTACTAAACGCTTATTAGAGATTATTGAAGGCGAGCAATCCTCTCAAGACGATGATGTTTTTTCAGAAACGCTCAAAAATGCTCAGGAAAGAATTTTTAGACAAATGTTGGCGCGATCACTGGCACGCAGTAAACGCCATAAGCGCATTATGAGCTTGTACCTTTTTCAGTTGCGTAATTATGCAGAAATACAAGATAAATTAGGCCATTTTAAAGCGCAACATTTAATGTGGTATATTTCTGAAATTCTGCAAAATAATTTACGTGCCTCGGATGTGATCCACCGTCTTGATAGAGCAACTTTTGCTTTAATTCTTGAAGATCTAGCTGATTATCAAAATGCTGGAACGATTGCCAAAAAAATATTAGCACATTTTAGAGATGGAATTAGTATCGATGAGCGCATCGTTAATCTTGATTGTGCAATTGGCATGAGCTGCTTTCCTGACGCTAATGAAGAAACGGATCAAATTTATCAACACGCTAAACATGCCCTGCTACTGGCCTCGCAAAATGTTTCACGAATTACCTGTTTTAATAAAAGCATGCAACAAAGTGATTTCCAAAAAGATACGATTAGTGATGAACTCAAGAAAGCTATCGAGGATGATGAGTTCTATATTTTGTACCAGCCTATTTACAATTTAATAAACGGCAAAATTTTTGCCTTGGAAGCTTTTTTACGCTGGGAGCACCCCACCCTTGATTTAATTGGCCCAAAAGCTTTTTTAAGCCTAGCTGAACGATTTAATTTAAATAACAAAATTATTAAATGGTTAGTAAAGCATGCCGTGAGTGATTTTCAAGTCATTTCAAAATCATCACCAAATTTAAAATTGATGTTAAAATTTCCAATTAGCTCACTAAACAAACAACTTAATTTCGATGACTCCCCTGATTCTTTTCGTGAGTTAATTAAATCTAAACGTGTTATTTTAGAATTAAAAGAGAGCCTACTGAATCAATTTACGGTTAAAGATAAAAATGCGATTAAAAATTTGGAAATGCAAGGCTGCCAGTTTTGCGTCTCTAAACTTTCTGCGCATGATTTTTCAATGCAAGACATTAGCAATCTCGCAATCAGTTATTTAAAGCCAGATTTAAAATGCATGAAAAATATTAACGAGCGCTCTGGTTTTGAACCGATGATGATAGCACTAAAAGATCTCTCTGCGAGCATGGGAATTGAAATTATTGCCTCGGGGATCGAATCACGGCAAAGCCTCTTGGATTACATCAGCATGCAAATTGATTATGGTTCTGGCTTTTATTTATGCAAACCACTACCACTGGAAGAGTTAATCGTTTTCCTACATTCCGATAAAACTCGGTTAGAAACAATTTTAGAGTAATTCTCGTGAAAAAGTTACAAGCCCCTGTCGCTACCCGGGAATTGATGACTACGAATGATTAAGCATCACCAACAACAATTGCACACCATTAAAAAACATATGAATTACCAAACTCGGTATAATATTTTTTGCATAATAACGAACGATTGCTAAAATGACACCAATCAACATAATTAAACTCATGATAGCTAAGCTATATTGAATATGTAACACCGACCAAATCAAGGCCGTTAAAATCACTGTGAGACTCAGCGGTAAATGACTCTTTTCGCATGCACTAAATACATAACCACGAAATAAAACCTCTTCATATAGCGGCGCTAAAATCACCAAGTTGATCATCATTAACGGTAGCAGCAATGGCATGACATTCAATAACTTCGCATCCCAAATTTGTGCTTGTTGTAAGTGAAAAAAGTGCTCTATACCAAAAACCATAGCGGCCAATAAAACACCAAAAAAACCATAGCCCATTACATGCCGCCATGAAATTCGTTTATAAGGGATAAACTCTACGATAGCTCGGTTAATAAAGATTACGTTATGCACAGCCTTAAGCGTGAATAAACCTGCTGCAAACGCAACTGGATAAATCAGCGCAACGCTATTACCAAAGGATAGTTTATGTAGAAACAGTGCAAGCAAATTGGCTGCTACCAAAAATGCGAGATAAGAAGCAATGGCAACAAGCAGGCTTTGGATAAAGGGTACTAAACTAAAATGTTTCACGGGCAACTTCTTAATCATGACTTTAACTAGTTTAATTCAATTTATTTTAGTATCTTATTAATAAAAAAGCTATTTTTTGCAATTAAACTATGCCTGTTTTATAAAATACATGAGCTTTAAAAATCAAGCTATTGTATAAACAATATTTTTATGCCGCATATAAAAACTATTTACACGGTCATTTTTTGTTGGTATAATGGCTTTAAATGAAACAAAACAGGATGATGAAAGAGTAAATAAGTTAGGGCATGTTTTAAAAACTAATTGTAACACACTGATTTTAAACCTGTAACGAGGATACCGCCATGAAACAAGATAAAAATAGCATCAACGATAATACCTTAGCCAATGTTAAATTATTATTCGCGATTCAAAGCCCTAACCTTGATGACGTGTATCTTGAAGGGTATGAAGCCAGTTTAGCCAACCTTTCCGAAGCAACTAACCCTTACAAACAAGGCAGTAAATTACATCAATTTTGGGAAGATGGCTGGTGGGATGCCTTCTACGAGGAAACGCCCGCTTTCATGCCAGCAATCGATAAATCAAAAGCGCATGTCGTTGCGAATGTGAATGTTGTTGCTGCCAATGATGCAACCATTGCCGGCCAAGAACCTGCGCAAGAGTCGTTATATCGTTTAATTTTCAATGTGCTCGTTGCGTTATGTGCAACCATGTTGATTTATACAGTTTATGATTTTGCAACCTAGTACCAACCACACTTTAAAGCACTAAGCCAACTATTTGGGGATCAATATGGATCCCCATTTTTATTTACGCTAAAATCCAAACTTGCTTAAAACAAAGTGTAAATTTTTCATGAAAAAAATCCTTGCATTACTCTTACTTAACATGCCGTTATTAGCATTTCCGGCAATCCAGTGGCAGCCACTTATGCCAGGTTTACACTACAGCTTGCTGCAACCCGATCCATTGGATAAATCAGCACAAATCCACGTCTTTAAAATATCACTGGCAAAATTTCGCTTAAATTTAGTTGCAGCAACCGAACAACGACAACAAAGCGCCTATGTTGCCGACATGGGATCGTTTCATGATGCCTTAATCGCTGTTAATGGCGGTTTCTTTACACCAGAATTAAAGCCATTAGGCTTGCGTATCAAAGAAGGGAAAACCATTAACCCAATCAGGCAAACCAATTGGTGGGGAGTTTTTAGTGTTAATAAAAATAATGTTGCTGCAATTACCTCGAAAAACGCTTATCGCTCATCCAACAATACCGTTTTTGCGATCCAAGCTGGCCCGCGCTTAATCGTAAATAATGCCATTCCAAAATTAAAAGAAGGTGAAAAGGAGCGCTCGGCTTTAGGTATTACCCGTAACGGTGACTTGATTTTATTGGTAACGCAAGGTTACCCAATCTCAACGACTGATTTAGCGTTTCTAATGCAAAAGCCCGAACAGCAGGATGGGTTTGCTTGCGTGAACGCCCTAAATCTTGATGGTGGCAGTTCAACTCAACTTTATGCCAATATTGGTCACTTTAAACTGAATATTCTCAGTTTTCGCCCTGTTGCCGATGCGATTATTGTTAAACCACGCTAACCTGTGTTGAACGTTGTGGTTGAACAACTGGTTGTTTTGCCAAAAATCGTGAATGCTGTAACCATTTTTTCTCAGGGTAATACGCAAATACAATCGTACCGTTTTTAATGGTATTAATCAGCGGCCTGACTACCCGCGGATCAACAGCCGGGCAGCCCCAGCTGCGCCCAAGATAATGATAATGCGACGCAAAGCTTTGACTCGCATACCATGCACCGTGAACCACAATATGGCGCGATAACGCATGATCGTTAAATCCTTTCTCTAAGCCTTTTAAGCGCAAAGAATAGCCTTCATGACCATAGTAAGTATCTGCTGTGAGAAAAACCCCAATACTTGATTCATGGCTACCTGAGTAATTTGAAAAATAATGCGCCTTAAGCATGTCACCACTACCGCTACCATGCGTAACCAGGGTGTGGTATCTCACACTAAGATTATTCATATCAAAAACCCACAAGCGTGGCTTTACCGCATCAAGGTGATAATCAATCACGGTTAATAGTTTTTGATCATCTAAGCCCATCTTGCGAGCATTCATATAAGCCGTTAGCGCAAGCCCAAGCACTTTCTTATTTAACTGTGGTGCCTTTTGTTCTAAGCGTTGTAGTATAGTAGATTTATTTTTTTGCTGAGTCACAGCAAAAAGCATTGTTGAATAAAACCCCAATAGTATGCAAAAAAGCATTACAAAAAGTTGTCGAAACATTAACGAGTTCCCCTCTCTTTATAAAACTAATAAAAAAAATAAGATCCCCTCCCCCTTTTATCCTGCAAGAAAGATACCTTGAGTCATTGCAATGTGCAAGTATTTTTTAAAGTACATATTTTTTGCAGATTTTTTATAACGACAATTATCGTTACAATAAATTTAATAAAAAAGCCCGTTTGGCCTATAAAAGCAACTTGGTTTTTGTACATTTTCTGTTGTTAATAATTGCATAACAATGGCACCACAATCTGCCGTATTGAATAACATTGTAGCACGCGCTTGATAACGCTGAACGACTTTTTTACTCGGAAAATGAAAACGATTATGAAAACCTGTTGCAAATAAAACATAACGTGGATTAACCGCATTAATAAAAATAGGTGAGGATGAAGTATTGCTACCATGATGTGGAGCAATTAACACTGTACTGGCTAGTCGTGCTTTTTCTAACCGAACTAATTGCGCTTCGGCGATTTTTTCAATGTCACCCGTTAATAAAATTTTTTTTTGATCAACACTAACTTGTAATACACAGGAACTATTATTGTCTTGATAGACTTGTGCTCTGGGTGGATAGAGGATCTTAAAATCAACCCCATCCCATTGCCAATGCTGACCACGGTAACAATGTTCTGCCTTAAAAGGAAAGAGCTTTTGCGGAATGCTTGAAAGAATCATGGTCGTTTTAAAATTTTCTAAAATTGATTGTGCGCCCCCAATATGATCATTATCGCCGTGACTGATTACCATCCTATCGATATGCCGTAAACCCAATGTTTTTAAATAGGGTATAACAACTGTCTTTCCCATATCAGAATCATCATTAAACTTAGGGCCAGTATCATAAATTAAAACATGATGCTGGGTCACCAATACACTGGCTAAGCCCTGCCCTACATCTAAAACCGCCAACCAGGCGTTGCCAAATGCAGGGCGAGGGTAATGATAAAAAAATAAAGGCAACAACCAAATAAACGCTATCAATTTTCCAGGTAAACCTTGTGGTGAATTAAGGATTAACACAGCCAGCAAAACCAACAAAAATAACATGCAAGAAGGTATGACTAACGGGATCACGGCATGTGGTATTGTGCTCAAATAACTTAAATAAAGCCATAAACAATGAATAATACTAGCTGAAATTTGCCAAATAAAACTTGCTAACGCTGGCAATAATCCATAGCAAGCACAACCAAACAAGGATAAAGGCAAAATAAAAAAACTCACGACAGGCACCGCTAGCAGGTTAGCAGCGATAGCCACCAAACTGAGTTGTTGAAAAAATAAACTTAAAAAAGGCATTAAGCCTGTAAAGACCAATAAATGCATTTTAACGCTAGCAAGTTTGCTATTTTTTTTAGCGATGCGAGCATTTAAGCCATACAACAACACTATCACTGCTGCAAAAGATAAAACAAAACTCACGTTTAATAATTGCAATGGATTAGCAGCAACCATCAACGTTAAAGTAACAATCACCACATCCAAAAGTGATGTTTTACGTTTTAAGATCAAGGCGAGTGTAAACAAGCTGAGCATCACTAAAGCACGAATGGTGGGAACAGCTAATCCGGTTATTAAACAATAAAAACTGGCCACACTAATCGCAACCAAGCAGGCGATGAGATGTTGATTGCATCTACGCAAAAACAAAATGCGCGCTAAGAAAAACCGCATTAAAACGATAAGACAACCCGCCACTAAGCTCACATGCAAGCCTGAAATGGCGATTAAATGTGCAGTCCCTGTTGCCTTAAAAATTTGCCATTGCGCTGAAGTAATGTCTTCTTTAATGCCTAAACACAGCGCATTGATAATGGCAGCCTCATTTTGTTGTGGTAATGTCTTTACTATAGCCGCATGCAAAGACTCTCGAATGTGTAAGAGGAAATCGTGCTTTTGTGGCAATAAACGTGTTGCATTATTTTTAATATAACCCGTCGCTGCAATATGATTAATGCGTAACCATTGCGCATAATCAAAACTGCCGGGGTTATGATAACTATGATTAGGCTTAAGCTTAATGCTAAACTGCCAATGCTGCCCTAAGCGTAGTGGTTTTGTTGGATAATACCAGTTTAATTTCACTAAATAAGAATATTTTTGCCATTGCGCCTGTTGCTGCAGCGCGGTGAGTTTAAATAAAAAATGGGTAGCATGATGAGAGCCGCTGGGTACACTAACAACAACTCCTTGCACTTGGATTGGGCGCATTAAATCAGCGCTTGGTAAAGCATAGTAGGTTTGCAATTTTGCATAACCAAAAACCCAGGTTAAGCCTAATAACAAACCGAGTGCAATATATTGCATATGGCGCTTTGGGTAAAAGTATGATAATAAACAAAGTAACAATGCAACAATGCTAGCACACAGAAATAGGCTAACCGTGCTAAGGCCCAAGCCATTACCGAGTATAAAGGCGAGAAACAAGGCGCGCATAAAACTCTCTTAATAATACGCCCTTGAAAACAGCATAACTAGTTTACCTGAATAACGGGAAATGTGGTGAAAAAATTTTTTCAAAAATATCTGCCGAAATCGAGTACGTTAAAAGAGCATAAACATTTGCGCATTTTTGGTGCTGTTTTAACCAACCAAAATCTCTGGCATTTAAATCGTCGTAGCGTTGCGCGCGCTTTTGCGATTGGTTTATTTGTTATGTATATGCCACTGCCTTTTCAAATGCTCATCGCTGCAGCTGTTGCTATCCTTGCCCGTGCAAATATTCCCGTTGCTGTGGTCACGGTTTGGATTTCTAATCCATTTACCATGCCGGCGATGTTTTATTTGGCTTATAAAATTGGTGTGATGATTTTGGGTGGGCCACTTAAACCACTGCAGTTTGAACTATCGTGGCATTGGCTAACCCAGCAACTCGGCCAAATTTGGCAACCTTTGTTATTAGGGAGTGTCATCTGTGGCACGGTGCTCGCGATAATCGGCTATTTTGCAGTGACAATTATTTGGCGGATGGTGGTTAAACGTAATTGGCGCAGGCGTAAGTTAGCGCGGAAAATCAAGCGATAAACAGCAATTCCCGTTCTTGAGTTATTCAACATCTCGCCGGGAATTACTGAGCGATAAGCGCATCACCCGTATCATCACGTAACACACCATCAACAAGCTCATAACGTGACTGCATTTTGCGTGCTAAGCTATGGTCATGCGTAACGATTATCAAACTAGTGTTACATTTTTCATTCATCCTTAACATTAATTCATAAACGTTGTGTGCGGTCTTGTTATCTAAATTGCCTGTTGGCTCATCAGCTAAAATACAGAACGGATCTGTAACCATCGCTCGTGCAATTGCGATACGCTGTTTTTCACCGCCAGATAATTCAGCTGGTTTATGTTTAGCACGATTAGCCAAGCCAACTTCATTAATTAAATGTAAGGCTTTTGCTTGCGCTTGTTTGGTGGTTTTGCCTGCAATCAGTAACGGCATGCAAACATTTTCTAAGGCAGTAAATTCGGGCAATAAATGATGAAATTGATAAACAAAACCTAAATAACGGTTACGTAGAAAACTACGTTTACGTTCACTCACATGAGCAATGTCTTGCCCAGCTACTAAAACCGTACCCGAAGTGGGTTTATCTAAACCACCTAATAAATGCAACAAAGTTGACTTACCTGAACCGGATGCACCTAAAATAGCTAAAGTTTGTTTAGCAACAACGCTTAAACTTAAATCCTGTAATACTTTGACATTTAAATGCCCATCAATAAAATTTTTTGTTAATTGCTGACAACTTAAAACCGTATTATTCATAGCGTAATGCCTCCGCAGGTTGCGTTCTTGCCGCACGCCAAGCAGGATAAAGCGTTGCCAATAAACTTAGGATTAACGCAATTAAGCACACTTGAATAACATCGTTGGCTTCAACTTTGGAGGGTAAATAATCCACAAAATAAATACCCCCTGAAAATAAGTTCACATGAAAAACATGTTCGATAAAATTAACAATCGCAGTAGCATTATTCGCTAATAATAAGCCACCCATTAAGCCTAAAAGTGTTCCAAACAAACCCACGATAAAACCTTGGAAAATAAAGATCCATAAAATATTAGATGGCGTGGCACCTAAGGTTCGTAAAATCGCAATATCGGCACGTTTATCATTCACCACCATCACAAGTGTTGATACCAAATTAAATGTCGCAACTGCAACGATTAATAATAAAATAATAAACATCATGGTTTTTTCTAATTTAATTGCGTCAAAAAAATTACCAAACTGCTCTGTCCAATTGGTAATTTGCACGTCTTCCGGCAAAGTTTTTTCAAAGACTTGTGATAGATAAGGTGCTAAATACAAATCGGATAATTTTAGCCTAATCCCCGTCACGCCATTGCCCAATTGAAAAAGTTTTTGCGCATCCGTCATATTAATCATAGCAATTTGCGCATCATAACCACCAAAACCACTACCAATGCTAAAAATGCCTTTAACCGTAAAACGTTTAAAACGTGGCATTAATGCCGCTGGCGTTAACGTTGCCTGTGGAATCATTAACACAACCTTATCACCAACCGTAACACCCAGGCTTGCAGCTAATTTATCGCCTAAAATAATTCCAAACTCACCGGCTTTTAAGTCACTTAACTTGCCGGCTATCATTTTTTTAGCGAGACTGGAAATAGCAGCTTCATAGTGTGGCGCGATCCCAACAATAGCAATTGCTGTGACCCCCCCCTCTTTACTGGTTAAAACACCTTGCCCATCGATAAAAGGCGCAATTTCCTTTACATCGGGATTTTTTTGTACCTGCTTTGCAATGCTTTGCCAATCATCTAACCGACCATTAATACTAATGATACTAAGCTGACGTGCCACCCCAAAGATTTTATCGCGAATTTGTTGATCAAAACCATTCATAACAGATAACACCGTGATTAATACCGTGACACCCAACGTGATCCCCAGTATTGAAACCAATGAAATAAAGGATATAAAATGATTACGCCGTTTTGCTTTAAGATAGCGCAGTGCTATGAATAAATTTAATGGTCGAAACATAGTTGTTAATAAACCTTAGGTTAGATAAAAATCAGGTAACTATTCAGTAAATTTAATTGTGAATTTACCAAGAACGTTCAGATTTGGCGTTCCCATCTACAGGGTGAATAGTTACAAAATCAGTGTGTGCTGCTATCATTGTAACCACCGCACTTCGTAGGATCTTCGATTTTGAAAAATTTCACTGTGCAAGCTATCGACTCTACCGCATTAACTCACATCACCTTAAAATCTCATTCATTGGCTCTTGCCCCTGGATTGCTTCGTCGCTGCGCTTCTCGCAATGACGTGCAATCAAATGCGCAGCAATCACAATAAAAAGGGAGAATAAAAACCCTTGATTTACAGGGCATAATATTTGAAAATCACCAAGATATCTACAGGAGATTACACAATATGAAACATTTCTTATTGGCAGTAGCGATATGCGCTGTTATGATCCTCAGCGGCTGCAATACCGTGCAAGGTTTTGGCAAAGATGTTCAGGCTGGCGGTCAAGCGCTGCAAAATGCTGCAACTGATGTTAAACAAGATATCAAACATCGGTAATTCCCGGCGAGATGTTGAATAACTCAAGAACGGTCAGATTTGAGGCAAGGT
>CAYGTS010000028.1:0-12676 GCA_964352905.1 uncultured Legionellales bacterium
GTTATACATGAGCATTTCGATAAAAGATTTTCGCCGTTTTTAGCCCAAATATGGCTGTTCCTCGCTTCACCGGGAATTGCTGGGCTCACCGCCATTTGCCCCTAGATTGTCATGTGCTTCGCGCTTGTGATAACGAGCAAAAACTACCCTGCTACCGTAAGCTTATCCATTAACCCTTTAACAAACTCAATCCGTGTGGCTGTCTCTGCTAATTCGCTGTTAAAGCGCAAACGTGTTTTGCCATCAAATTGGTATTTTTTGGGATGCATTTGGATGAGTTTAATTAATTGCAGCGGATCAATATTCGGTTTAGCATTAAAATCAATTCGACCGCCAACTTTGGAGGCTTCAATTTTGTTAATACCAAGTGCCTGCGCTTGTTGTTTTAATAACGTTATCGTAAATAAATTTTTTACCGCATCCGGTAATAAACCAAAGCGATCAATCATTTCAACTTGCAATTCATCTAGAGTCGCGCTGTCAGCAGCATTAGCGATGCGCTTATATAACAACAAACGCGTATGAACATCCGGTAAATAGTTATCAGGAATTAATGCCGAAATTTGTAAATCAACTTCAGTGCCCTTATTCAGCGGCTCATCAACATTAAGCGTTTCACCTTTTTTCAGTGACTCAACCGCACGTTCCAATAATTCCATATACAAGGTAAAGCCGATCTCATGAATATGACCGCTTTGCTCTTCGCCTAATAGTTCACCGCAACCGCGAATTTCTAAATCATGCGTTGCTAGTGTAAAACCAATCCCTAAATCTTCTAAAGAGGATAACGCTTGTAAACGTTTTTTGGCATCGTTAGTCATGAGTTTTTCAGCCGGCGTTAATAAATATGCATAAGCCTGATGATGTGATCGCCCAACGCGACCGCGTAATTGATGCAATTGTGCTAAACCAAAATGATCGGCACGCTCAATAATAATCGTATTCGCAGTTGGGATATCAATTCCCGTTTCAATAATCGTTGTGCAAACAAGGACATTAAAACGTTGATGATAAAAATCTGACATGACTTTTTCTAATTGTTTTTCCGGCATTTGGCCGTGTGCAAAATGCACTTTTGCTTCGGGAATTAATTCAACTAAATCGTGCGTCGTTTTTTCAATGGTATCAACTTTGTTATGTAGATAAAACACTTGTCCACCACGCATGATTTCACGCAAAATGGCTTCCCGAATGATCGATTTTTCTTTACGATGAATAAAAGTTTTAATCGATAAACGTTTGGCTGGTGGTGTGGCAATAATCGATAGTTCACGCATACCAGACATAGCCATGTTCAACGTACGCGGAATGGGTGTTGCGGTTAAGGTTAATATATCTACTTCAGCACGTAAGGCTTTTAATTTTTCTTTTTGTTTCACACCAAAACGATGTTCTTCATCTATAATTAACAAACCAAGTTGATTAAATTTAATATTGCTTTGAATGAGTTTATGTGTGCCAATAATAATATCAATTTTATGATTAGCTAAATCTTTTAAAATTAGTTCGGTTTCTTTAGCACTGCGAAAGCGTGAAATGACTTCAATCTGGATCGGCCATTGGCTAAAGCGATCGAGAAAATTTTGGTAATGCTGTTGCGCGAGCAACGTTGTGGGCACTAACATTGCTACTTGTTTATGCGATTGCACTGCTAAGAAGGCCGCACGCAGCGCCACTTCAGTTTTACCAAAACCAACATCGCCGCAAATTAAGCGATCCATCGATTTGGTTGAAACCATATCTTGGATCACTGCTTGGATGGCTTGTTGTTGATCAGCGGTTTCTTCAAAAGCAAATTCTGCAGCAAAGGTGTGATAATTATCATCTGGTACATTAAAAGTAATACCTGAACGTGCTTCACGTTTAGCATAAATTTCTAATAATTCTGCCGCAACATCATGCGCACGCATTAAGGCCTTGCGTTTGGCCTTTTGCCATTTATCGGAACCTAAACGATGCAGCGGTGCATGATCAAGATCGGCACCACTGTAGCGGTTAATTAAATGCAAGGAAGAAACGGGCACATACAGTTTATCGTTACCGGCATATTCAATCAGTAAAAATTCAGTTTGCGCATCATTAATTTGCATGACGCGCAAACCTAAATAACGCCCTACACCATGTTCTAAATGTACCACCGGTGTGCCAATTTGCAATTCAACTAAATCACGAATGACATGATTCGGATCACTTTCACGTTTTTTACGTAAGCGCCGTTGTAACACTTGTTGCGCATAGAGTTGTGATTCGGCAATGATGCTAATATTGGGGGTTACAATATTGGCACCAAAATCTAAGGGTGCCACGGTAATCGCAATTTTTTCATCGCTGTTTAAAAATGCTTGCCATGTTTCACATGAAGTTGGGCGAACTTGAATTTTTGATAATAATTCTAATAACACTTCGCGCCGGCCAGTGGTTTCAGCGCAAAATAAAATACGCCGATTGGGTTCATCCAAATAATCTTTAACCCTTTGTAAGGGCTTTTCTGATTTAGCATTCAGTTGCAAAGAGGGTGGTGGTTCAGTGTTAAACGTATAACTGTGCGTGGTAGTGCTTTTGGGGTCTTGTGTCACATCCACTCGCGCAAACTGTTTTAATTGTTGTAATACATCGTTAACAGGTACAAATACTTGCGCGGGCTTTAAGATCGGGCGCGTGACATCATGACGGCGTTGCTCATAACGCTCGCTAATTTCGTGCCAAAAGCTTTCTGCTTTTTGTTGATAATTTTCTAAACAATAAATGACGCTGTTTTGTGGCAAATAATCAAATAACGTTGCGCATTGTTCAAAGAATAACGGTAAATAATATTCAATCCCTGCTGAGATAATACCAACGCTTATATCTTCATAAATGGGACTAAGACGTGGATCACCGCTAAAATTTTCGCGCCATTGCCGGCGAAACAGTGTAATTGCTGGTTCATCGATAGCAAACTCATGTGCCGGTAATAAATTAATAGCAGTAATTTTTTCAGTTGAACGTTGCGTTTCAGGATCGAAAATGCGAATGCTATCAATTTCATTATCAAACAAATCGATACGATAGGGTGAAACGCTCCCCATCGGGAATAAATCAATGATTGAACCACGAATGGCAAATTCGCCATGTGACATTACTTCCGAGACACAGCGATAGCCAGCCGCAGTTAGTGATTCGCGTAATAAATCTAAGTTAATGTTATCGCCAAGGTTATAAACAAGACTGTGTTGTTGCAAAAAATCCAGCGGTGCAAGGCGCTGCATTAAGGTAAAAATGGGTAAAATCAAAATAGCTTTGGATAATTTAGGCAAGCGAAACAAAGTTAATAAGCGTTGCGAAATAATATCTTGGTGCGGTGAAAACAAATCATAAGGCAAGGTTTCCCAATCAGGAAAAGCCAAAATATTAATATCCTGGCCATTGGCGAAAAATTTTAACTCATGCTCAATGCGATTTGCACTTTGGCTATCCGGCGTAACGATGACCTGTAGTTGATTTAATTGTTGATAAGCATTAATTACAGCTAAGCTAAAACTGGAACCATAGAGTTGGCCCCAAACGTATTTTTGATAGCTATCTTGTGGGATCGCCGGATTAAATAAGTTACTGGTATTCATTTTTTTAAGTTGTTGCATAAGTTAAAGATGTTTCCTGTGGATCAAGGCTACAGGCCTTGCCAAAAAACTCGCCAATATGACAAATCTCGCGTATTGTAACGATTTAAGATCCAACATGCTACTTCGAGCGGGGTAACACATGCAAGTGAGCAATAAAACTGTTTTTATCAGCGGTGGTGGTTCAGGACTGGGTGAAGCCTGTGCCCATCATTTTGCTGCATTAGGCGCAAAAATTGCCATTTTTGATCGCAATCAGGCGCAAGCCCAGGCGGTTGCCAAAGCTTGTCATGGTAAAGCGTATCAAGGTGATGTTTGCAGTGAGCATGATATTGAGCAAGCCATCGCCAGTCTGCAACAAGCCGGCGAATCGATCCATATTGTGATTAACTGTGCTGGCATTGCGCCTGCCAAAAAAATCATTGGCCGTGAGGGTGCGATGCCACTGGCCGATTTTAAACACGTGATCGATGTGAATTTAATTGGCACCTTTAACGTGATGCGTTTAGTTGCAACGGCCATGGCGAAAAATTCACTGCAACAAGAAGAACGTGGCGTGATCATTAATACTGCTTCAATTGCAGCCTTTGAAGGGCAAGTTGGTCAAGCTGCTTATGCCGCATCTAAAGGAGCTGTTGCAGCCATGACTTTACCTGCTGCACGTGAGCTGGCACGTCATGCCATTCGCGTCATGACTATCGCCCCGGGCATTTTTGCAACCCCAATGATGAATGCGATGCCACAAAATGTGCAAGACAGCTTAGCCGAACAAATCCCGTTTCCCAGCCGTTTAGGCCAACCACAAGAATATGCCAAGCTGGCGCAAGCGATTGTTGAAAATCCCATGTTAAATGGCAGCACGATTAGACTCGATGGTGCCATGCGCATGGCAGCGAAGTGATAATATACGCTTTGGCTTGCATGCCGTGGTTTTGCAAAAATCGATTTTAAAATGTATCCTTGAACCTATATACTCCTCACAGGATTTCATTTTGCGGCGAGGCGTGCGGGCTGTTCGCTAGCTGCGTGTATACGTAATACGAAGAGCCGCTAAACAAGCGCACAACAAGCTCGCCGCATGAAAGCCGAAGAGTATATATTTTGTAACTACTCACCCTGTAGATGGGAACGTTCAGCTTCAAATTTGCTGAATAGAAACAAAAGAAGGATGTATTATCAGCCCTAGAACGCAAATAAGAAAGGTATCTATTTAGCCAAGTCTGAACGTTCTGGCCTGGTGAATTCACAGTTAAATTTACTGAATAAACAGCGATTCCCGCCGAAATGTCTGATTACTCAAGAACAGTCAGATTTGAGGCAAGGTCACGTGAAAAATTTCAAAAAATAGCGGAGTTTATACATAATAAATGAGCGCATTTTTTGAAATTTTTCACGTGAGATTGCCCAAATATGGCTGTTCCCAGCTACAGCGGGAATTGCTGCTGAATAAATTACAAAAATAAGAGGTATATAACATGAGCTATAGCATAGAGTTGCCCCCAGCGGTAACCGTTGAACATGATCCGCAAGTGAAAAATAAAAAAATGAAATGGAAGTTTGGGATGTTTGTTTAACTTTTTCGTATCTACTCACCCCGTTAGGCCAGTATTTACCAAGAACGTTCAGATTTGGTTGATAAAAACGGCGAAAATATTTTTGAGAAAGCGCAGTTTATGAGTTATAAATGAGCATTTCGATAAAAGATTTTCGCCGTTTTTAGCCCAAAGATGGACGTTCCCTGCTACGGAGTGAGCAGTTACACTTTTTCAACTTTGGTTACTACGACAGGAGTTGTTGAATGTGGAACAGCGCGAGCGCTGCAATTCATGCAAGATTTAAAGTTAAATGATTGTGAAACGCTACTTGATTTCGCCAATGGTAGTCTTTATATACGGCATATACGGCCGAAAGAAATCCAACAAAGTGATAAGTCACCTTGCAGTACAGCAGATATCATGCAAGCTATATCTACTTTTGAGTCCCCCAATGATGTTCACAATGAACCTTTGCCTATGGATATGGATTATGATGATGGCAATGATGAGCCTACGCCATTATCTCATACCCAACCAAAAATACCTCAGCCACAACCTAAGGCTAAACCTGTAGATGAATTGGTTGTTGCCTTGCCGCTACCAGGTTCGTTGCGGCCCAAGAGATCCTGATATAACCAATGGCGCACAGATAATAATTTTTTTCAAGGCAATAATATCGTAGGCACAATGAAACAGGCGGTTCATTCTTATACCATGACTTCATTTAAAGAATACCAGAATATGGAGCAAGCAAATAAACTTAGTGAATTTTTAGCAGATCTAAAAGCAAAAGGGCGCGAGCTTAGTGTAGTAATAGATACTGAATCATACCAAGAAAAAACTAATGAGATTTTTGTATTTTCAAAGCTTAACAAAAACGACTTTACCGAATTGAAAAATATTCCGCTAAAAAGATGGAAAGTGTTTTCAGAGAAATATCCTGAGTTATCCAATAATCTTAAGGAACTTTTTGATGACTCTGATGAAAGCGCATATAAGAGGGCTGCATTTTCTGCTGATGTTGCAACCCAAATTTTTTATTTTTTAAAAAGCAGTGGAGTAACAGATCCTATAACTCAACAACTCTTCCTATCAAAGCAAGGCGAATTGATTCATGAAACCAAGAAGTTATTAGAAGATGGTCATACGGTTGTGCTACCGCTATCTTTATACAAAGGGGTGGCTCATAGCATAGCCTGTTATACTGAAAATGGTTTAAAATTAGATAAGCAAAGGGCAGAGAAATATAAAGGCAAGCTTGTAACGTATAACCGGCTGAAAGCTAACCGTGTCCCAGTAAAGCCAGGAAAAGCCGGTGTAACCCTTAGTCCCTAGCTTGCTGCCAGAACAAAATTCACTCCGCCTTAGCTAAATCATTCAGCATCGCCTTTAAAAAGCGCGTGACTTCGCCGCCGGTAATGGCACGATGATCAACGGTGATGGAAAGCGGCAAAATGCGGTGGATTTCTGTTTTGCTCTTAACGGCAACCACTTCATCACGAATCTTACCACAGCCAATAATAGCAACACAGGGTGGTGGAATGATCGGATTAGCGTAACGCCCGGCAATACTGCCAAAGTTAGATAAAATAATCGTAGCACCGTGTAAATCTTGTTGTGGGATGCTGCGATCGGTCACTTGCCTTTTATAGCGATTAATGGTTTCGCGGATCGCTTGGGAAGTTTGTGTTGCGACATCTTTAATTACGGGTACAAATAAACCTTCGCTTGAATCCATGGCTATCCCAAGATTAATTGTGTCATGAATTTTACGTGCGGTATTGGCTGTATCAAACCACGCATTTAATTCTGGCTGCTGTTCAACACCGGCAACCACCGCACGAATAATGCGTAAGGTGATATCGGTTTGATCATTCCAAGCATGAATATCAGCATCATCACTGATTGTGACCGGTACAATATCACGGTGCGATTGCGCCATGATTTGCGCCATTACGCGGCGTACACCTTGCAGGCGTTCACTTCCTGCGATCGGTGTTGCAATCGGTGTGTTACTGGCTGTTGTGGGTGGATTGCTATGCGCATTTTTTACATCGCTGGCCGTGATGCGGCCATTGGGCCCTGTACCTTTAATGCTGTTTAAATCAACCTTTAATGTTTCAGCTAATTTACGTACCGCAGGGATCACCTGCACGCTGCCAGTTTGGCTTTTTTGTGGTGCAATGCCGGTAGCTGATTCAGTGATGACCTCATTACCGACTTCAACCGCGCCAACCACGGTTGCGCTATGATCGTGCGCTGTTTTTTGTTCATGGCCATCATCCGTATCAAATTCAACTAACGCGGCACCGGTAATAATAACATCGCCGACTTTACCGAATAATTTTTCAATTTTACCGGCGCGAGGTGCGGGCACTTCAACCACGGCTTTGGCCGTTTCCATCGCAACCATCGGTTGATCGGCCGCTACGGTGTCGCCTTCTTTTATAAACCATTCGTGAATTTCAGCGTCAGGTAAACCTTCACCTAAATCGGGTAATTTAAAAACTTTCATGCGAACTCCAATGTTTGTTTAACCGCCGTTAAAATGCGGTGGGTGCTGGGAATATAATAATTTTCATTTTTGAAATAAGGCATCACCGTGTCATAGCCTGTGACGCGTAATACCGGTGCCATTAAATCTGTTAAAGCATGTTCAGCTAAATTGGCGGCAATTTCAGCGCCAACGCCACCACTGCGGCATGCTTCGTGAATAATCACGCAGCGGCCGGTTTTGCGAACCGAATTTAAAATCGTTTCATGATCGATAGGTTTAATCGTGGCCAAATCGATTATTTCTGCAGTGATCCCCTCTTTGGCTAATTGATCAGCAGCTGCCAAGGTTTCTTTGATCGAAGCGCCCCAACTGACTAAGGTAATGTCGCTGCCTGCACGTAAAACAAAGCAAGTATCAAGTGGTAAGGCTTTGCCATCATCAGGTACATTTTGTTTTACCCAGCGATAAATGCGTTTTGGCTCTAAAAAAATAACCGGATCGGGATCGCGGATCGCGGCTAGCAATAAACCGTATGCGCGTGCTGGTGAAGAGGGGATCACCACGCGAATACCGGGGATATGCGCGAATAACGCTTCGGTACTTTCAGAATGATGTTCTGGCGCGTGAATGCCACCCCCAAATGGGGCGCGAAATACTGCAGGACAACTTAAACGGCCGCGTGTGCGGTTACGGATCCTGGCTGCATGATTAATGATTTCATCAAAGGCGGGATAAATAAAACCCATGAATTGAAATTCAGCCACAGGGCGTAAACCTTGCGTGGCCATACCAATACTCAAACCGGCGATTAAACTTTCAGCAAGCGGCGTATCCATGACCCGTTCTTTGCCAAATTTTTCGAGTAAACCAACCGTGGCGCGAAACACGCCGCCATTGGCACCAATATCTTCACCCAAGACTACAACGTTTTCATCCTGCGCCATTTCATAGGCAAGCGCTTGGGTGACTGCTTCAACAAGCGTTATTTCAGGCATGGTTATTCTCCTTAAGGGGAGCACTTGCAATCACGTTGGCATATTGATCGGCAAGCGCATCGGGTAATTCAGCGTAAAGATAATCAAACATCGCTTCTGCAGGTTGCGGTTGTTGTTTAACGTAATCTTCTGCTGCTTGTTGCACCGTGCTATTAATTTCTTTAAGCAACGCTTGGTCTTGATCTTCATCCCACATTTTTTGAGCGAGTAAATAAATTTTTAAGCGTTTAATGGGCTCCTTTTTCCAAGCTGCTTCAATTTCTGCTTTCGGTGCATAACGACTCATGTCATCGGCTGTCGTGTGATCGCATAAACGATAGGTCATGGCTTCTATTACAGTGGGTTTTTCACCGCGGCGTGAGCGTTCAATTGCATCACCAATCACTTTGCTTAACGCAATCACATCATTGCCATCAACTTGTTCGCAATGCAAGCCGGCAGCCAATCCTTTTTGTGCCAATGTTTCTGCCGCACATTGATTTTTACGTGATACCGAAATCGCCCACTGGTTATTGTTAATGACAAATACGACCGGCAAATTCCAAGCACCAGCAACATTCAGCGCTTCGTAAAAATCACCTTGTGAGGTGCCGCCATCACCAACCATGGTCACTGCAATATTTTTTTGTTGGCGCAGTTGCAATGCTTTGGCAATGCCCACGGCGTGTAAGGTTTGTGAGGCAATTGGCACACATAACGGCATATCGTGTGGATTATCAAAATTATTCCCGCGTTCATCACCACCCCAATATTGCAAAATATGGGTTAACTTAACGCCACGTTGAAACATAGCAGCATATTCACGATAGGCTGGCACAAACACATCGTCTTTTTGCATGAGGTGACCAATGCAAGCGCCAATCGCTTCTTGGCCTAATTGGCCAGCATAGGTGCCTAAATAGCCTGTGCGTTGCAAAGCCACGGCTTTAGCATCAAAGCTGCGAGTTAATAACATGGTCTTATATAGCGCGATTAAATTATCAGCATTTTTAGCAATTGCCGGTAATTCAGCAACCGTTTTACCTTCTTCATTCAGAAATTGGGTATAATTAATTTTAAACTCTGCGATAACGCTCAATGTGGTTTCTCCTTATTTACCTACAATTTCTTTTGCCATAGCATCAGCAACTAAATTAGCTGCTAGGCTTTGTTTGTCAGAACGTTCAAAAATACTGAGTAAACGATCATAAATTTCAGCAATTTTAGCTTGGGTTTGTTGCGTGCTATGACCAAAATATAATGATGCTGCATGAATTAACCCGCCAGCATTAATCACATAATCAGGTGCGTATAAAATACCTTTTTGCCGTAATTGCTCGCCGTGCATTGGATTTTCAAGTTGATTATTGGCGCAACCGGCAACAATCGGCGCATTAATTTGATTAATGCTTTTATCGTTAATGACACCACCAAGCGCACAAGGTGAAAAAATATCACACTTAACCTGAATGGCTTCAGCTAAATCAACCGCAGTAGCGTTTAACTCCTTAACCGCACGTTGCACGGCTTCTTGGTTAACATCACACACGGTTAACTTGGAGCCGCAGTTATGCAACATCTTTGCGGTTTGAAAGCCCACTTGTCCCACACCTTGGATCACAACATGCAAGCCTTTTAAATCATCGCGTTTAAATTTGTGTTTAACTGCCGCGCGAATACCATCAAAGGTGCCCAGCGCGGTAAATGGGCCAGGATTGCCACTTAAGTTGCCGCGCGAATTAGAAGCAACGTAACTGGTTTGCGTGGCAATGACGTTCATATCGTCTTCGGTGGTGCCGGCATCCATTGCTGTTACATAACGACCACCTAATTCATTCACAAAATTACCAAACTGTTTAAAAAAGGTTGTGCGATCTGCAATGGCAGCGGGTTTTAAAATAACGGATTTACCACCGCCCAAGGTTAAGCCAGCTAACGCGGCTTTATAGCTCATCGACTGCGCTAAACGCATGACATCACGTAATGCTGATAAGGTATTAGGATATTCAATAAAGCGACAACCGCCTAACGCTGGACCGAGTTTGGTGCTGTGAATGGCGATAATCGCTTGCAGATTTGTTGCGCGGTCGTATTTGAAATGCAAATCACCAAAACCATAGTATTTAATTAATTCAAAAAGGTCTTGTTCGGAAATGTTGCTAGGCAGCATTGAAGATGATGTTTCTGCAGCAGTGGATATCATAAAAACCTCGTCCTGTAGATAAAAAAAGTGATTGTTAAAATAGCAGAAGTTTAAGTAAAAAGAAAATAAATAGTGAGCAAATAATCAAGTTATGTTTAAATGGTGTCTTCTCTAACTGTAAATCGATGAGGCTACGCTATGGGGAAAATTATCATTGCTAAGTTATGCACTGTACTAATATTCATGCTGCTACTTTCATCAATTTTTGCATCGCCAAATAATCCACCCTTAAACCAAGTCATGCTACAATTGCAGGCTGAAAAGTGGGCGGTGGCAAGCACAGCAAAGGTGATTGTAAATGTTAACGCAAGCCTTGCTAATGCTGATTTAGCTAACATTCACGCGCAAATCATGCAAAATCTACAAAAAGTTGCACCCAAAGCGGATTGGCACATCACACACTTTAATCGCAGCCAAGGCCAATCAGGCTTAGAGCAATTAAACATTACCGCACAAACTCGTTTACCAGAAAACGCGTTAGCCAATTTGCGCCAGCAGGCTGAAAAAGTTTCTAAACCGGGGGAAAAATACACGATTGTAAATATTTTATTTACCCCCAGTTTGCAAGAAATCCAAACAGTTGAGCAACAATTACGCGCGCAACTGTATACGCAAGCGTACCAAGAAATGCAGCGTTTAAATAAGACTTTTAGCGACCAACATTTTGTCTTACACAATATTAGTTTTGTGAATGCACCAGCTACACCGGCTATGCCCATGATGAACACGCTCGTGATGCAAAAAGGTAATGGGGGAGCAACACCACTATCGGTGAGTGATAAAGTTATTTTAAATGCAACCGTGGTGTTTGCGGCAAGCATGCAGAGTGAGAAGATTTCGCAATGACGAAGGTGGTTCGTGTAAATATGTTAAAACACACTATTTACCCACAATATATCGCCCACCGTGGTGCTAGTCATGATTTTCCTGAAAACTCTTTAGCTGCTTTTAAAGCAGCTAAAGAGAAGGGTGCAACTTGGATTGAGTTTGATGTAAAACGTTGCCAAAGCGGTGAAGCGATCGTTTTCCATGATGCTATGTTATCGCGCATGACCAATAGCCAAGGGTGCGTTGCTGATTTGTCGCTACATGAATTAAAAAAATTAAACTTAAAATTTCAACATAACCAAACCAGTGAAAAAATTCCCACCCTCATTGAAACCATACAATTGATCAATCAAACCAAACTCAATGCTATTATCGAAATCAAACCTGATATCGATAATATTGCAACAACGACTTTAACAACCTTAAATACTATTAAAGAATATTGGCAACATAAAACTACTCATTATGTTTACACTAGTTTTTGTTGGGAAGCGCTAACACTTATTCGTGAACACGAAGCCAATGCTACAATTGCACTAGCCATGCATCGTTATCATGATAATTGGTTAGATTATGTCACAAGCTTAAAACCAATTGCACTGCATGTTCATTTTAGCTTAGTCACTGAAAAGTTAATTCAGCAATGCCGCGAAAATAATTTAACGTTGGCTGTTTTCACCGTAAATGATCCAATACAAGCCCATGTGTTATTTTCGCGTGGTGTGAATGCGCTTTTTAGTGATTGCCTTGTATAAGTAATTTGCAGGTATCTATCTTCTTCCGTCATTGCGAACGCAGTGAAGCAATTGTAAGGGAGAGGATCTTCGGTTGTGAAAAACTGAGCAAAACGTGCTAATCCTGCCACTGGATTAAGGGCATTACCATTAACATTAACGCACACTGCCACTCGCCCCTGGGTTGCTTCGCACTGCGTGCTCGCAACGACGGCGATTTCCGTCATTGCGAACGCAGTGAAGCAATTGTAAGGGAGAGGATCTTCGGTTGTGAAAAACTGAGCAAAACGTGCTAATCCTGCCACT
>CAYGTS010000028.1:12776-22182 GCA_964352905.1 uncultured Legionellales bacterium
CTGAGCAAAACGTGCTAATCCTGCCACTGGATTAAGGGCATTACCATTAACATTACGCACACTGCCACTCGCCAATTGCTTCGCACTGCGTGCTCGCAACGACGGCAATCCCGGTGACCTAATTTCTAATCGCCTTGGGTATATTCGCAAATCTGAACGTTTCCAGCTACAGGGTAACTAGTTACATTTGCAGAAAATATTTTGGCACGCCCCAAAAAAAATTAGCATTGACAAGATGTTAGCCTGCCTGAATAATCCAGACTGAAGTTTTTGCTAAACGCTTTAGCAAATTTTTATAACATAGAGATAAGAAGGATAGTGTTATGTGGGGTAAAAGAAAGCCTGAAGTAGAGGAAAGTAAACTCAGAGAAAAAAAAATCGATACAAGAGTTACTACTACTGATCATGATGAAGAATGGGTTCTAGTCGAAGAGCCGGGTGATGAAAATAAGAGTGATGAAGAGAGACTTGTTCATGCTTTAGAAGGGGTATTTGTCTCACCTCCTGAAGGCCAGCCCGCAGAATCAGACGAAAAGCGCCAGGCTGAATTGCAACCCGCAGAAACAGTAACGATGCGTTGTTGTAATAATCAAATTAGCAAGCGTGAATTATTTGGTGCTGTGATTCAATTTGGTAGAATACAGCCACAAAGCTTAAAAGCAAAAAAAAATCACGTTACTAGATCAGCTGAACAAACCTTAGTATCATCATCTCACGATGAAGCAACACCTCTTCGCCCCCACTGTGAATGCCCTGCCTGTGGAGCAGAAATGACACCACAAAACATTGGGCCAGAATTAACAGAAAGATCGGTTCTTGTTCGAGATGCAACTATTCCTCCTATTACCAGAAAAAAGGCTCAAGAATTTATTAACAAGTTGTCAATCTCCTCTCAAGTTTATTTAGCACGCCAACAGTGCCTTCAGCTACCCAGGTTCTATATGCATAAGATTGTTCAAAGCCTAACCAGGCTTTATATCAAAACCAATGCATTGCAGGTGTTTGATCAAGGTGATATTAAGTCATTAAAAGCTAAGATCACGAACTCCAACTTATCAGAAACCTTAAAAGCAAAAGTCTTAACGCTTGGTGATAATTGGCAGCAAGTTGAATTTACCCGCGCAGAAATTAGTGAGTTGCAGATTCTTTGCAAAGGGGATGAAACGTTGCTTAATAAATTACCTGAAGGAATTGATTTGGCTGATTTAGCAGAACTATTATCATTGAAAATTACAGATTACGAGGAAAGCATTGGCTCGTCTCAGCCAGAAATCCTTAAAATGACAGAAAACTTAGTCGCAAACTTTTTTGTAAATTTTCTAGATAACTTTCCCAATAACGTCATTAGCTCACATATACGCCTTGTTAGGATCTGGCATAAAGGTGAAATGGCTAAGGTTATGAATTCTGATCTCACCTTGTTAGCAATGGAAGATGCTATCCAAAGAGCAAATACTTTTGAGCAAAATGCGGAAAAAGCAGCAAAGGATGCATTAGTGGAACAAGATGAAGATAGTGCAGTACAGCAACTAGTAAAGCTGCGCATCGCAAGAACTATGGCAAGCGAAGAAATTAAACGAATTGAGAGTTTGTTATCCCGTGCAAGATTTATGCTTTTTGAAAACTTTGTACAGCAAGATTTAACTACACTTGCACAGCTTGGGCTGCCTACTGCAACTGAAAAAGAGCAAGCTTTGGCAAAAAAGCTGCATGAGCTTACGATCGAAACTTGCAAAACAATGGAGTTTACTGCTGAAGAAGCGCGCATGTTAAAGCCATTTTTTAGCAACGAAAGCCAACTGGTACCAAAAGCTTTGCAGTATAAAGTAAACTATCATCCCGTAGCAACAAGCCTTAGCGAGTCAGATCGCCAAAGTTGGAAACTGTTGCCTAGCCCCGGTATGCTGAAATCCAGACTAAACACTGCACAAGTGACTAATCGCGAACAATTTGAAACAGATGCCAAACGAACAATTGAAACTTTGTTTTCGCCTCGTGTAATGTTTTACCCCTTTAAAAACGTTACACAAGCGGATTGGGATGAGCTTCAAGCAGCAGATTTACCTCATGATACTCCTGCAAAGCAAGCTTTGGTTAAAAAAATCCATGGGCTTACGTTTGAAACCCGCAAACAAACGCTGTTCACTATGCAAGAAGGAAGAACCTTGCGATCAATCTTACAAAATGTGCCCGGGCAATTTAAAAAAAAAATAAGCTGTGCTGTGCTTGATGTGTTAGAGATTGGGCTGCGTGAAGAAGCAAAATGGCAACCGCTGATTCCTGCTGAGTCGATTATCGCTAATCCTTTGCGTGCTAGTGAGCCAACAGAAGATGAACTTATCATGTTCAGAGAGATTATCTTGGCAGAAATTTGTTGCAGAGTAGTCAGAGGGGATCCACCAGAAAATGAAAAAGGGTTACATGAATTTGCGCTAACCGACATATTACCTGGATTCATTGAGGAAATGGCAAAAAGTATATTTAAAAAGATATATTTACAAAGGCCGCGTGATTTAACCAAAGATGAGCTGCAAGCTTTGTATAACAACTTAGATCGAAAGAGAATTGTAAAAATAATCCAGGATGGTTGTAACAAAATGAGTATACTAAAAGAAACAAGAGAGCTGTTGACGATTCATGCCCCTACAAACCATGAGCAAGTAGGGCGCGGTGTTCGCGCTTTATATTTAGCTGGCGAAGAACAACTGCAGCAATTGCCTGTCTTTATGAGCAAAGCAGCTTGGCAAGTCAGGAGTAATGTGGCCAAAAAAGCTAAAGAAGAAGGTAAAACTCCCAATGAAGCTCACACGCTAGCAGTGCACTGTTTAGATAAGACGAAGGATATCATTGTTCGAGCCAAAATAGAGCCGTTTATTGAAGAGGAGCTAAAAAAAATAGCTTACCTCGCAATTTGTTGTGATGCTTTTTATTGTGCGGCTGTAGAAAAAGCTGTGCAATTACTATTGTTATCTGAGAAAGTTGATCAGCAAGATCCTAATAGTGCCGCGCAAGCACTAGAAAAAGCAGTCGTTGTTATGCAAGCAATTTCGCAAAAATCGCTAATTTGGGCTGTTAGAAACGCACTCGATCAATCTTGGATAACACTCTATCGCAATTATAAAGGCACGGTAGCCAACGTTGTTGCAAACCTTGTTGCAAACTATGTTGCTGAGAATTTATCTGCAGAATCTGCGCAGGAGAGCGCACTAATACTAGCGGAACGCGCGATGGGAGCGGTGATAGCCGCACTGACGCAGGATGAAATCCTGCGCATTTGTGGGCGAGGAGTGAGCAGTTTAGTTCAGAATAAAGAAGCTGCTATTGCTGCGATTGTGAAAGCTGCAGCTACAGTGTTTTTGCAAAACATTAGCTCAAACAAGAGTCCTGATGCAGTACTTAGAGGGTCAATAGACGCTGCTAATCAGGCCTTAAGTGAGGTTAACCCTCAAGCTAGCGCAGTGGCAGGCGGGCCACCTAATGAAGATGAAGATATTGAAATGCAACCTAACCCATCTCGGCGCTTTCGGCAAGCACGCCCTAACTAACAACCGCACCCTAACGATTTGGCTACAACTTGTGTAACACAACTTGTAGCCAAACAGCACAACTGACCAAAAATTCTTGCACTGCAAAAAAAATAAAGGGTTATAACCCTTTGAAAAAAAATATTAAATTTTAGGCGAAAGCATTTTGTTGGGTTTTTGCAAAAAACTTGTTTGTGCATTTAATTACCTATATGATTGTATTAATAAGAAAATATTCTATTCTTATAAATCCCGGGGCACAGGACGCTGCGGTTAACAATAAAGATGAAGGAAGAAGTAGCTTTTCGTAGAAGGGTTAACTTATATGTCAGCGGCTGGTGATACTACCTCATCATCGATTCAACCACTTACTTACACTGAAGCTGAAATCGGCCAAGTTGCCAGGGATGTTAAATATTCTTTAACAGCTAAAACAGTGGGTAACTACTGCAAGTCTGGCGTATTAAATACATTACGCTTTTGCTTTGCTGTCTTTAAATATTTTCTTAAAAGTATTTTTTTTCCTTGGTCTACCTATACGCAATCGCATGCCGATTGGCTGGGGAAATATTTATTTCTTCCAGTGCGCGTATTGGTTCGTTGGCCGTTAGAATATTTAATTTTTAAGACGGTTAAATTCGTTGCGATAAAAGTTCTTTTACCACTGATTGGTTTACTGTGGCATGCGGTACTAAGACCAATAATTTTGCCCATACCCAACCTAGATAACCCGAACCTATTTCAAAAAATTAATCGCTATAATCCCTTGCGCTTGGTTTTTTATCTTGTTATTCAACCAATTTTTTATTCACACCAAGCATTCGATAAAAACTTTTTGGGGAAACTGAATCTTTTTAATCCATTGCGCATAATACGCTATGCCTTAATAAAACCCTTTACCCATTCGTGGCAATCACTTTCAAACAATGAAAAAATAGCCAATGTTTTGAATCCGGTGCGTTGGGTGCGTTGGGCTATTGAGTATGCCATCCTTAAGCCGTTTTTTACGAATATTTCTGAAGCAGAAGAGATAGAGTTACCAAAAGTAGAAAAAAAGCCATTAGCAGTTACAAATTCCACTACGAGTGAAGTAAGCAGTGATTCTTCTTTTGAAACTTCTACAGCAAGCTCGGTAGACTCTGTCACTCCAGAAAAAACAACGTTTTTTTTCAAAATGCTGGTTGGCGTTCCGGCACGCTTGGTTAAATGGCCGATTGAATATCTCTTGGCAAAACCAATCAAAATGAGTTTTGAGGAGCAGCAAGAAACTTGGAGGGAATTAAAGGATTCGCAGGATAGCGTGTTGGCGTTAATGGCCATTCTTGGCCAATTTCTGCTCGGGTTACCGATCAACGCTATCAAGTTTTATCTATACCAGGTTCTTTTTCATCACTTTGATTATGCGTGTTTAACACAAGCAGAAAAAGCGGCGCAAAGATCCTCATTTTTTAAAAAAATTGCGGCAGGGATCTGTTTTTTAGGTGGTGGTTTTGTCTTTTTTGCATTCAGTTGTGCGGTGAAAAAATATTTAGGTTCTACAGCAGAGCAACTTCCCTATCATTTTCGTGATTGGTGGCGCCCTATAAAAATCAAGGTGCTAACCTGTGTTTTTACGCTTGGTAAAGCACTACCCTCGATTGGCTTATATATTTTCACGGCCCTGAGTTGGGGAGCAGGTTTAATTATTAAAGTAGTTGCGGGTTTTTTGGGGTTGGTAAATGGTATTGTTTGTTTAAAAACACGGGTTGCAGCGTTAAAAAATAGTTTTGAAAAAAAATTAGATCTTGATGAAGAACAGCGCAAAGCACGACAAGCAAAACAGCAAGCAGAAGATAAGGCACGAACGCCTGCGCAAAAAATGGCGCGCCGTGCAACTTTGTTGTTTGCTATCTTAGGCGCACTAACTGCTGGGTTGACCGGTTTTTTAGGTACGGCTACTTTTTTAAGTTTTATGGGGGTTGAAGAATATTTGCCCATATTATTGTTTGGCGCAGTTTCAGCCATGGTTACTTATTTGGCGTTTCAGGCACCCGATACGCCCGATAATGCAGAGAAAAAATTCTATGAGCTCTTTGCTAGCACTAAAAATAGTAACCAAAAGAAAGTGGTTGCGGCATTATTAACGGTGTTTTTAACGGCTTGTTTTGCTTATTTATTTGATTTTCAACTGGGTGGTGCTCTCTCGCATCTTTTCTCTAGTTATTCAGAAGTAGGTAGTTTATTTGCTGGGGTAAACCTACAATTATTAACAGCAGTGTTGGCAACACCAACCATTGCCATTATGTTATTTTCACAAGTTTATGATGCCGTTGAAAAGGGCACTGATCCTAATAAATCCATTAAAGATTTTTTAGCGGAACTAAAACGCACCGATGACGATGATACTTGGCATGCTGTATTAAACCCAACGATTATTGCGCTAGATGCTGGGGTTTATGGGGCAACGAGTGCAGCGGGTGCATTAAAAAATAACGCGGATCATATGCTATTAGCGTTATTATTGGCAGGTAGCTGTGGTACAGCAACCACGGGCTTATCTTGGGCTTTTACCGGCAATAAAGTAGGCAAAAGAAGCAATGAGATTGCATCTGAATCCAAACAAGCTGAGCTGTTTAAATACCTTGCCAAAGAGCGTGGCTTGATTATTTATGATCATAAAACCCATCGATATTATCATTATGACGATACGAAATATAAATGGTTTGATCCAACTAGGTATCGTTCGCGTTATAGGGCTGAGCGATTAAGGCATTTAAACAATGAACAAATGCAAGCCCTTTACGCTAAACAAAATCAACCTTTACAGCGTTATTTTATTTTTAAGAAAGAGGATTTTAACAGCGACAGTATAGCAAATCCTGCTATTAGGATATTTGAAAATAAAAAATGCGAGGCTGCAATTTATATGGCTATCTTTCCTCATGCACCTGTACCTGCTGCCAAACAAAAAGAGACAATAGCTTCACAACCCGCAACGCCTAAAAAAAGCAGCAGGGAGATTTTGTCACAATTAATCAATCCTCCTACTAACGCTAGGGATGCAACTCAAACTACGGTAAATGATTTTAGCAGCCTGCGCCAGCATTTTGTATTAACGCCCGCTGGTTATTGGGATGCTGTTTGTAGTCAATTACTGCAATTGAGAAGGAACGATTTTCCTTCGAATGAGCAAGGATATGCGAATTTTCACCAGGAAATTGAGCAAGAAATGTTGCAGTTTAGGAGTGGGTTGATAGATCGTGATGCAACACTCAATGCAGAACAAAAGCAGCAAGCAAAAGCAAAAATTCCGCAAGAATTAGCGCAACTTTCAGCAACGGATAAAATAAATTTTGCAATGATTGAAATGAAAGACATTCTTAAGAATGGCGATCAGTGGCAAGTCTTAAAAGCGCTGGTTTATTTCAATGCGCAAAACCAATCTGAATTTGTTGAAAAGCTGATGCAAGAAACTAACCTTACAACGACGCTAGCATTTATTGCTAAGCAACCGATAAACAAGATTAATTCAGGTGATCATAGATTATTTGGGTATAACCCGCAGCGTGAGCAGCGCTTTACACCACAGTATTTAAAAGAATTAACCAATGCAGTTTCAAAAGAGCTCAATGGTAAGGATTTATATCAAATCAGTGGAATGGATTATGTTAGAAATGTTTGTTCGCTCCAACCATCCTTTACAGCAGCGGCTTGCGCCTAAAAATATTAAAATCCTTACTGCAAACACCGTACCATTAATTTCTTAATATAAGTTTAATGTATCTATTCAGCAAGTTTGAAGGTGAATTCACCGATAACGTTCAGATTTGGTGAACAACTACAAAAATATTTTTGAGAAAGCGCAGTGTATGAGTTATACATGAGCATTTCGATAAAAGATTTTCGCCGTTTTTAGCCCAAATATGGGCGTTCCCATCTACAGGGTGAATAGTTACAGTTTAATAATGATTTACAGTGCAAAGACGCTGCACTATTATGTAGCCAGGTTCTGAAAGCTCTGCACGGAATTTTAATGTGTAAAATTACGCAATAAAATTTGACTGAGCCATCATTGCGAACGCAGTGAAGCAATCCAGGGATTAGCAAGGATGGTGAGTGACTGGCAAGTGTTGAGGGAGCATCACGTTTAGCGTCTTCGTTCCCTGGATTGCTTCGTGCTCCGCACTCGCAATGACGGACCTCCGTGCAAATTCTTCAGAGCTAGATTTCAAATAGGTTCTAGCCGGCGCATTGAGAGGTATTTTATGTCAGCATTGGATGATTTAATTCACGGTTTTAAACACTTTCAACAACAGTATTTTGTTGATGATCAGAAATTATTTAAACAGTTTAATAAAAAAGGCCAACACCCAAAAATCATGATGATTGCTTGCGCCGATTCGCGTGTTGATCCCGCGTTATTATTTAATATCACGCCGGGCGATATTTTTGTGGTACGTAATGTGGCGAATTTAGTGCCACCGTGCGAACACGATGATGCGCATCATGGTGTTTCGGCAGCGCTTGAATTTGCGGTGAATGGCTTGCAAGTTGAACATATCATCATCATGGGGCACAGTAACTGCGGCGGGATCCAAGCGTTATTACAGCAACATGATCAACTCGAACAATATCCTTTTGTTAGTCGCTGGATGGGGATTGCCGAAGCTGCTTACCAAACAACGATTAAGTCTTATAAAAATTCCCCTGAAGATCAACAAGTAACGGCTTGCGCCAAATTATCGCTGCGCCATTCGTTAGCGAATTTAACCACGTTTCCGTGGATTGAAAAAAAAGTTGCCGAAAAGAAACTAGGGTTGCATGCCTGGTATTTTGATATGCAGCTGGGAGATATTATTGACTGCGGTTGTGCAACAGAGCAATCGATTGCCGAATAGCTGTTGAACCACTAAACCGTATACTTCGCTTGTTGCAAGGCGTGATGTAATTCATCTTTGTCATAGCCAATAATGCGATCTTTGCCAACTGTAATGATCGGTACGCCAGGGCCATTTAGCTTGGCATAAAAATCGCGGCCTTTTTCAGATGATGACACACTGTAGTATTGATATGGGATGTGATGTTGCTGTAAATACATTTTAGTCATTAGCGTATTAACGCAGCCGCCTGCGCCATAAACCGTGACTTTGGCGTGTTGTGCGCCTTTGGTCGTTGTTGCTGGTACATAAGTACTTTGGCTCGCACAAGCGCTCAGTAACCCAAACAATAAAACGATTAATAGTTTTTTCATCATCATCCCCTAAACTGTGATGCTAAGTATTGTACCATCAAACGCAGCTTGCTCAATGAAATTAATCACTTGAATCCGTAGCCGGACTTGATTATAGTTGCCAGATCTCTAATCGAATAATAAGGATTTTTCAATGTTGAGTTTTGCTGATCCCTCCTGCGATGATAACAAAGTTCATACACCTGAATACGATTCAACTAAAAACGCTAAAGACACTATTGTTAACGATGTTATGGCATATCTAAATAATAATGATGCAGATCAAATTGATCTCTGGCGAAGTGAATTTGCAGAGAAATTTTTAGAATTACGCCAGTTGGCGCGCACGTTAGCTAATGACAAGCAACTGCGTTGCCCAACAAGCAAACAAATCTCGTCATTTTTTAGTAATCCTAATGATTCTTTTAGCCTAAAGGCAATAGAAGCAAAAGAAAAAGAAAAAGCAACTTCTAGCATGCTTGATCAACAAGAAAGCGCATTGATGAATTTTCAAACAACTTTACAAAAGATCGAAGAATCGTATATAACACCTGCATTGAATTGGCGTGGGCATATGAAAAGCCAATTAGAGAATCAAATTACAAATGAAAAAATGCAAGTAACTATTCAGTAAATTTGAAGGTGAATTTACCGAGAACGTTCAGATTTGGTG
>CAYGTS010000029.1:0-21836 GCA_964352905.1 uncultured Legionellales bacterium
CCGTCATTGCGAACGCAGTGAAGCAATCCAGGGTAAGATCTACAGTCTCGCCAATCTTTATAATTCCTGCTAGTCGTACCACGGTATTAACCAGCATCACCTTTACTATCTCACGTACTGCCACTCGCCCCTGGATTGCCGCGCGCTTCGCGCTCGCAATGACGGAAACCGCCGTCATTGCGAACGCAGTGAAGCAATCCAGGGTAAGGATCTGCGATCTCGCCAATTTTTATAATTCTTGCATCGCATTATTTATACTAGCAAACTCATACCCACGATATTGTAAAAAGCGCAGCGCTTTTTGTCTAATTTTTTGATCAGCAAGCGATGCGTTTGCAATCTGCTTCACTAACGCTTCTAGGCATAGCTCACACCAATCACCCGCAAACACAGCAAAACCTGCCGCAATGATCTCATGGCTTACACCACGCTGGGAAAGTTCCTGTTTAATTCTAACGGGACCAAAGCCTTTATTGGCACGATAGCGGATGTAGCTTTCACAAAAACGTTGATCGGACTGTAAATTTTCAACCTGCAAAGCTTGCAAAACCGCAGCGATACAATCTGGCGAGAACTCTTTTTGCTGTAGTTTTTGTTGCAACTCATAGTGCGAGTATTCACGCCGCGCCAGATAATTAAAACAAACGCGGCGTGCTGCTTTGTGATCCTGCTTATCGTTACTGATCATTCCTCAGCAAGCGCTTCCTCTTCTTCAACCACGCCTGAACCTACTTTTGGTAAAACAATCTCGCGAATTTTAGCTTCAATCTCTTGCGCCATCGCAGGATTTTCTTTCAAATAAATTCGCACATTATCTTTGCCTTGGCCAATACGCTCGCCATTGTAGCTATACCACGCGCCTGATTTATCAATCAGATTATTCTTAACGCCTAAATCAATAATTTCACTTTCACGAGAAATACCTTCACCGTAAAGAATATCAAATTCAGCGACTCTAAACGGTGGTGCGACTTTGTTTTTAACAACCTTAACTTTGGTTTCGTTACCTAAAATTTCATCGCCTTTTTTCACCGCACCCGTGCGGCGAATATCTAATCGCACAGAAGAATAAAACTTTAACGCATTACCACCGGTGGTGGTTTCAGGGTTACCAAACATCACACCAATTTTCATGCGAATTTGGTTAATAAAAATCACTAACGTATTGGAGCGTTTAATATTAGCCGTTAATTTACGCAACGCTTGTGACATTAAGCGCGCTTGTAAGCCAACATGAGTATCACCCATATCACCTTCGATTTCAGCCTTGGGGGTTAACGCTGCAACCGAATCAACAATCACCGCATCCACCGCGCCAGAGCGCACTAACATGTCAGTAATTTCTAAGGCTTGTTCACCAGTATCGGGTTGTGACACTAATAAGTCATCAACATTCACACCCAGTTTTTTAGCATAACTCGGATCGAGCGCATGCTCAGCATCAACAAATGCTGCCGTGCCACCTTTTTTCTGGCATTCAGCAATCACTTGCAACGTTAAGGTGGTTTTACCTGATGATTCAGGACCATAAATTTCTACCACACGCCCGCGTGGTAAGCCACCAATGCCTAATGCCAAATCAATACTCAATGAACCAGTTGAAATAACATCAATATCACGCGTGGCAGCTTGATCGCCTAAACGCATCACTGAACCTTTACCAAACTGGCGTTCAATTTGGCTCAATGCCGCTGACAGGGCTTTGTCTCTATTGTCATCCATCGGAAACTCCTAAAAATAAATCAATTACAGATGCTAACAAGCTAAGGGTTATCGCGATTATCACATAGATTGTTGGGAAACGATAGCCGCACTTTAAAAAACGAAAAGACAGCAAGGTTTAACTCAAAAACTGCCAACACTGTATCAACGCATATAACAGCGCTTGCTGGCGAATTTGCGCGCGATCTCCTTTAAAAAGTTGGCTATCTGTTTTAATGCTGTTATCGGGCAAAGCAAAACCAAACCACACCAAACCAACTGGCTTTTCAGCACTGCCGCCACCAGGCCCCGCAATGCCGGTGGTCGCAATGCTAACATTGGCTAAGCTATTGGCTAGCGCGCCCTTAGCCATGGCTGCTGCAACTTGTTCACTAACAGCACCATGTTGATTTAATAACTTTTCTGGCACATTCAGCAAATCCATTTTAGCTTGGTTACTGTAGGTGACTAAACCACGATCAAACCAATTTGAACTGCCTGCAATATCGGTAATGCTGGCAGCAATTAAACCACCAGTGCAGGATTCTGCCGTGGCTAAAATCCATTGTTTTTGCAACAGTAATTGCCCTAATTTTTGCGCAAGTTGATAAGCGTTTTGATCCATGCTCTAATTCCAGGCTATCAATAATAGCCATAGCATACTCACTTAGCAGCAATACAACAAGGAATAACCCCATGAGCAGCACTACTGAACAAGTCGCTCATCATACACCAATGATGCAACAGTATTTGCGCATTAAAGCGCAGCATAAAGAGCACTTATTGTTTTATCGCATGGGTGATTTTTATGAATGCTTTTATAATGATGCAATTCAGGCAGCAAAATTATTAGATATTACCTTAACCCAGCGCGGTAACTCCAATGGTAAACCGATCCCGATGGCTGGTGTGCCTTATCATGCAGTTGAAAATTATTTAGCAAAATTAATTAAACTTGGCGAATCGGTAGCTATTTGCGAACAAATTGGCGATCCCACTACCAGCAAAGGCCCGGTTGAACGACAAGTCACACGCATTGTGACCCCCGGTACGGTCACTGATGAGGCCTTTTTAAACGATCGCCAAGATACATTGATTCTCGCGATTCACGCGCATAAAAATACCTATGGGCTTGCCTATTGTAATATGAGTACCGGCCAATTTTGCATAGTAGAAGTAACAGGTGATGATGCGCTGCTGAGTGAATGCCAACGTTTGCAACCAGCTGAAGTATTGATCAATGAAGCGATTACGCTACCCAAAAATATTCTTAAACACTATTTTTGTAAAACCAAAGCTGCCTGGGATTTTGATCAAGACTTGGCAACGCGCTTATTAACCCAACACTTTCAGGTGAAAGATTTAAACAGTTTTGAATGCCAACATTTACGCGTTGCAATGTGTGCCAGCGGTTGTTTATTTAGTTATTTGCAAGATACACAACGCAGTCAATTACCGCATATTCGCCGCATTAAAATTGATAATCGCGATGAAACGATTATTATGGATGCTAACACGCGCGTTAATTTAGAATTAACCCGCAACTTACAAGGCAAAGATGCGAATACCTTAATTGCCGTGCTCGATCACACGCATACCGCGATGGGCAGTCGTTTGTTGAAACGCTTATTGCATCAACCGTTGCGCGATCATGAAAAGTTATTGCGTCGCCTTGCTGCGATTACGGAAATAATCGAGTCCCATTTAAATGAACCCTTAAGCGTTTTATTAAAACAAATCGGTGATGTTGAACGTATTTTAGCACGCGTTGCTTTAAAATCGGCGCGACCCCGTGATTTAGCGGTATTGCGCGATAGCTTAAGCCTACTACCCGATTTCACTGCGCTATTACAGGCGTGCCAAACGCCTTTAAACCAACAATTAACGAAACAAATACAGCCCCAAACACAACTCACTGCGTTATTACAAACAGCGATTATTGAAAATCCACCCGTGGTATTACGCGATGGCGGCGTGATTAAACCAGGTTACGATGCCGATCTCGATGAATTGCGCAGCATAGGTGAAAATATCAGCGACTATTTATTGCAGTTAGAAAAAACCGAACGTGAACGCAGTGGGATTAATACCTTAAAGGTTGGCTACAATAAAGTGCATGGTTTTTATATTGAAATTTCTAAAGCACAAGCGCAGCTTGCACCGGCTAATTATATTCGCCGCCAAACCCTAAAAAATAATGAACGTTTTATTACACCCGAATTAAAAACATTTGAAGATAAAGCCTTAAGTGCTAAATCACGCGCACTGGCACGTGAAAAAGCGATTTATGAAGATATTCTTGAAAGTTTAGTGACACAGATTGAACCCTTACAAAGAATCGCGCATGCACTGGCGATGTTAGATGTCATTAATACTCTTGCTGAACGTGCTGTGACGTTAGATTGGGTAGCGCCACAGTTTTGTGATGACAGAATGATTGATATTCAACAAGGTCGTCATCCCGTGATTGAACATATTCAAGATGAAGCGTTTGTGCCTAACGATACATTATTAAATGCCGATCAACATATGCTGCTGATCACGGGCCCCAATATGGGTGGTAAATCCACCTATATGCGCCAAACTGCGTTAATTGTCTTGTTAGCGCATATCGGTAGTTTTGTACCAGCTCTATCTGCAAAAATTGGTAAGATTGATCGCATTTTTACGCGCATTGGTGCGAGCGATGATTTAGCCAGCGGTCATTCAACGTTTATGGTAGAAATGACTGAAACGGCTAGCATTTTGCATCATGCCAGTGAACACAGTTTAATTTTGATTGATGAAATTGGTCGCGGCACCAGCACCTTTGATGGCATGTCACTCGCGTATGCGGTGGCTTATCAACTCGCGCATAATATAAAAGCGCTGTGTTTATTCGCCACGCATTATTTTGAATTAACCGCATTGCCAGATAGTTTACCCGGTATTAGCAATGTTCATTGTGATGCCACCGAGCACGATGATCATATTATCTTTTTACACAGCATTGCCAAAGGACCTGCAAGTAAAAGTTACGGTTTACACGTTGCGCAGTTGGCCGGCATTCCACGTGAGGTGATTGCAATGGCAAAACAAAAATTGCAGGCATTAGAAACGACAAATCCGGTTAGGCAAGAAACTCAAAATGAAAGCGTGCTATTGTCATCACCGGTTTTAGAGAAATTAAAAACGCTTAATCCGGATCAATATACGCCACGTGAAGCGTTGGATGTGTTGTATGAGTTGGTGGCGCAAGCGCAGCGAGAATAATCACCTATTGTTTTTTAAATTGCGATAAAAATTTTCATGCACGCCTAACGCGAGTAATAATCTTGCTTTTTCATCCCACTCATAAGCAAGCAACATTTGCTGCTGGTTGATATAAAATTTGTAAACATAGGTTTCAGCTAAGTCACCTTTTTTTTCACTGCCCAATTGCGGATTTTTGATAATATCACGGATAGCCTGATCAACTTTTATTTTTTGCTGCTTGTGTAGTTTTTTATAATTTTTTTTAAAAGCGGGCATTTGCTTAACAATTATCTCAGTCACGCTTGTCCTCAAATTCAAAGGGTTCAGCAAGCGATCTGTCTATTTGTTTTGAAATTAAAAGTTCTGTGACAAATTCAATAGGCAAATCAGGATTATCTAAAGCACATTTGCCTATTTTCGCCCAAAATTCAATTTGTTGAGGAATAGAACGACATTCAGCCTTAGCTGTTTTTTTTGCTTCGTTATAAATATATTCATTAATACGGATTGGCACACCCATAAATCACCTACAATCGTTTTCATTTGCTACATTTGTAGTATAGCTTAGAATCGGTAAATTTGTAAACAAAATGGTTAACCTTTTTTATTTTAACTACCTGGAAAGAATTCAGTTGCTTTTCAAATTGTTGACAAAGAAACGACAAAAAGGCATTATCGCGTGCTAACTTGTAGGATTTACGAGAAACGAGTATTTTTGCGTGGTAGCAAGGCGCAAATTGATTGAGCACCGGAGTTTATATACGAATAAATGAGGATGCGAAAGAAATTTGCAGCAATGCTGCCACTAAAAAGACGACGCTTCTCGTAAGTCCTATATTTAAAAACTCGTACGGAGAAACTAAACAGTGGCTAATACCAAACAAGCTAAAAAACGCGCAAAACAAGCAGTTAAGCATCGTGAACATAACATGAGCTTACGTTCTATGTTACGTACTCATATTAAGAAGGTTGTGAATGCAGTTGCTGCAGGTAACTTAGAAGAAGCTAAAACAGCTTACGACAAGGCTGTGCCTGTACTGGATCGCTCTGCAACCAAGGGCTTGATTCATAAGAATAAAGCTGCTCGTCATAAATCACGCTTAGCAAAACACATCAAAATCTTAGGCGACACCAGCGATTCCCGCCGTAATGCCTGATTACTCAAGAACAGTCAGATTTGAGGCAAGGTCACGTTAAAAATTCCAAAAAATAGCGGAGTTTATACATAATAAATGAGCACATTTTTTGGAATTTTTAACGTGAGATTGCCAAAATATGGCTGTTCCCAGCTACAGCGGAATTGCTGAGGCGACACTAAAGCCGCTTAATGATCAATAAGGGCCTGACGTCTTTGTTAGGCCTTATTATTTATACGCCACAACTTGCTGATCAATCGCACCAAAAATAGATTGGCCTTGCGCATCTAACATTTCAATTTTAACGCGATCGCCAAATTGAAAAAACGCTGTTGTGATGTCACCCTGGTTTAATTTTTCCAGCATGCGTTTTTCTGCAATGCAGGATGAACCATTTGAACGATCAACATTGGAAACCGTGCCTGAACCAATAATCGCGCCAGCACCCAAATACCGTGTTTTGGCGGCATGTGCAATCAGGGTTGCAAAATCAAAGGTCATATCGGTGCCGGCATTGGGTTTGCCAAATAACTCGTTATTGATGTAAGAATACAACGGCAAATGTAGTTTACACGCTTCCCAGGCACTACCAAGCTCATCAGGCGTAACAGCCACGGGTGAAAAGCTGCTGGCCGGTTTGGCATGAAAAAAACCAAAGCCTTTGGTTAATTCATTCGGAATTAAGTTACGCAACGAGACATCATTCACAAGCATGACGAGTTTAATGTGTTGCGCGGCTTGCTTAGCGCTTATTCCCATGGGCACATCATCCGTGATTACCGCAACTTCCGCTTCAAAATCAATGCCCCATTCAGGATCAGCAATAACAATATCATCGCGCGGGCCAATAAAGGCATCTGAGCCACCTTGATACATGAGTGGATCGGTCCAAAAATTTTCTGGCAATACAGCGCCTCGCGCTTTGCGCACTAATTCAACATGATTGACATAAGCAGAACCATCTGCCCATTGATAGGCACGTGGTAAAGGCGAAGCCGCGAGTGCGGGATCAAAGGCAAAACTGTCTTTTGCTTTACCGGCATTTAATTGTTGATAAAGTGCTTGCAATTGTGGCGCTGTTTGTTGCCAATTATCTAAGGCTGCTTGTAAGGTGGGCGCAATAGCTTGTGCTTTGACTGCATTTTTTAAATCGCGGCTTACGACACATAAACAACCATCACGGGTTTGATTTTTTAGGGTTGCTAGTTTCACTCTGCTCTCCTTTAAACTATTACTTCGCCTTTGGGTTTTAATACCCCACGACGAATTTGATCTAATTCCATCGCCACAAATAAGGCGCGGAAATTACCTTCACCAAAACCTTGGTTACCTTTGCGCTGGATAAATTCAAAAAACGCTGGCCCAACTAAGTTCCCGGTAAAAATTTGTAACAATATGCCAATTTTGGGATCGATGCTTCCATCCATTAAAATTTTATTACGTTGCATGCGATCGAGATCTTCTTGGTGCCCTGGAATGCGCGTCTCTATTTGCTCATAGTACGTATTCGGCACTTTTAAGAAGCGAATGCCATTTAAACGCATTTGTTCAATCGCTTGATAAATATCACGGCAACCGAGTGCAATATGTTGAATACCTTCGCCATTATATAAATCTAAGTATTCTTCAATTTGTGATTTATCATCTTTTGATTCATTGAGTGGAATGCGAATTTTATTACACGGGCTTGATAACGCTCGGCTGATTAAACCGGTTTGCGATCCTTCAATATCAAAGTAACGAATTTGCCGAAAGTTAAAAATACGCTGGTAAAACACCGCCCATTCATCCATGTTACCTTGAAAAACATTATGCGTAACATGATCTAAGTATAAAACACCCACTTTATCATTATTGCTATCAGCGGTTTTTTTAAAGGTTTTCTGGTAAATGTTTTTATCTAGTTGATAGTCTTCAATAAAATAAATTAAACTTTCACCAATGCCATAGATCGCGGGTGCATCGAAAGCGACTTTACCGCGCTCTCCTTGATAAGCACGCGCCCCTAAACACAACGCACGTTTGAAAGCATAATCTGCATCCTTAACGCGAAAACCCATCGCCGAGATAGATGGCCCGTGGCTTTTGAAGAAATGATCCGCCATGGAGTTGGGTTCTTTGTTGATGATAAAATTCACATCACCTTGCTGAAAGTGATAAACATCCATATTTTTATGTTTAGCAACTTCATAAAAACCCATCTTAGTAAAATACGTTGCTAAAGATGCTTTATCGCGCGGTGTAAATTCAATAAACTCAAAACCATCTAATCCCATGGGGTTTTCTAATAGTTCTGGTGTTTCCCGATCGTTGAATAAACTTGACATCACAAACTCCTTACCTTTAGTTATACGTTAAGGTTGGGTCACGACAACAAAAGCCGTTTGTTGGCCTTTTTGAATTTCCCAAGGACGCGCATAAAGTAAAATGATTTTGGTTGCGAAAGCGGCTTTCAGCGCTTGTGGCTTAACGTTAAATGTCCAGCGTGTCACACCGCCCTTACCAGGGATTGCCGGCTCAGGTGCAATATACTTTTGGCCTACAAGATTAAGTAGGTTGCTATCATAGCTCACCGTAAACCACGAATAACCGGTGGTTGGATTAGCTGGCAATTCAATCATGAAGTTAGGCTGGGTATGATTAATCGTAATGGGTTTGCTTGCATCTTTAAAAACCGGTATGGATGGGGTATTGTCTGCGGAAACCATGTTGGAGCGAGGCAACGGTTTATCTTGCGCAAAAACCGCCGTGGCCATGATGAAGCTAAGTAGAATAAATAGGAGTTGTTTCATGGTTATTGTCCTCAAATTCAGTTTATAACGTTAGCAGTATATAGCGTTACATAATGCCCAGCAATGCTTGCCAGAAAGTTTAAGCTTGTTATGATGAACACTTATGCTGAAACCCTGAGAAATAAACCATGCTTGCGATTTTAATCACTAATCTTATTATCTTTGTATCAATACTACTGTTAGGCCTGTTGTTACTCCTTAGTCGCAATAAGCAGCAGCAGCTCTTGTTGCAAATTACCACTTCACAACAAGCCTATCTTGATCAGATCAATCGGTTAACGGATATAAACAAAAACGACAATACTCAATTGCACGAGGCGGTTTATCGGCTCAATAATGATTTACGGGATCGTTTTGATCATTTTCGTAGTCAATTGCAAGATCAGCATCTAAAAAGTTTGGATGTCTTAGCAACCCATTTAAAGCAAGGGGTAGATTCACTGCGCCAACAAATTAATGAAATGACAACGCAACAATCACAGAAAGTGACTACTGAACTCAACAAACTCACCACAGCCACTCAAGAAAAATTACGAGAAATTAGTGGTCAAGTTGATAAACGTTTGACTGAAGGCTTTGAAAAAACCACGGCAACCTTTACTGATATTATGCAGCGCTTAGCCGTGATCGATGAAGCACAGAAGCGCATCACCGAGTTATCCAGCAATGTTGTTAGTTTACAAGAAATACTTTCCGATAAACGCTCGCGCGGTGCCTTTGGTGAAGTACAATTAAGCGCTCTCATTCGTAATGTTATACCAGAGCAACATTTTGCTTTTCAGTATACGTTGAAAAATAGTTGTCGCGCCGACTGTATTTTATTTTTACCCGATCCCACCGGCAATATTGTGATTGATGCAAAATTTCCACTTGAACAATTTCGCAAATTAATCAATCCGCAACTAACAGAGTTTGATAAAAAAGCCATTAGCCAACAATTTAAAATTGATATCAAAAAGCACATTCATGACATAGCCAGCAAGTATATTATACCGGGTGAAACAGCTGATGGTGCCGTGATGTTTATCCCCGCTGAAGCAATCTTTGCAGAAATCCACGCCAATTATCCTGAACTCGTTGAACTTGCGCATAATAATAGAGTGTGGTTGGTATCGCCAACAACCATGATGGCGATTTTAACCACCGCCAGAGCAGTGATTAAAGATGATGCGACGCGCAAGCAAGTTCATATCATCCAAGAACATTTGCGCAGATTAGCGAAGAACTTTGATCTCTTTAAGGCGCGCATGGATAAATTATCACAACATATTAAACAAGCACACAATGACGTGGATTTAATCCACACTTCTGCACACAAGATTACCTCACAGTTTGAAAAAATAGAACAAGTGGAGTTGGTGGAAGATAAAAAGACGTTGCCAGAAGAAATTGAAGATTAAAACAGTAATTCCCGGCGAGATGTTGAATAACTCAAGAACGGTCAGATTTGAGGCAAGGTCACATAAAAAACACTAAAAAATAGCGGAGTTTATACATAATAAATGAGCACATTTTTTAGTGTTTTTAATGTGAGATTGCCCAAATATGGCTGTTCCTCGCTACAACGGGAATTGCTGAGATTAAAAGCAAAAGGCCCACATCGTGTGGGCCTTTGGCAACTTACATGTAAGCTTAAACATTCACGCAAGTCATTTAAGGACTCACGCTACTTTAAGTCTTACTTAGAGTAATGACGGCTTACAACACCTTTAGTGTAAACAGGCATTGCGCAAGTATTTCTTGCAACTGTGCCCATGCCGTTACCCATCATGTCAGCGCAGCCAGCAAAAGCTAATACTGAAGCACCTAAAACTGCAACTGCAGCAATTTTACGAATAAAATTTTTCATTACTAAAACCTCTCTAGATAGTGTTTTTTAACCAAGGTTAAATGCTTTTTGTCAAAACTTTGACGCGTCAAGACTGCGTATGGAACCCCCAATATCAATCTACTCGTGTTTTGTAAAAAAGCACAACCGCAATGCTATTTATACTTATCTTACGGATGATTGCAAGCCCTAACTGAATAAAAAATAGAATTATTTCTATTTCTTGCCTAATATACATACTATAATAACGGTTTAGCATATATCGTCACTGCATGTTAGGCTGCTATTCACGTTTATTTTTAGCGATTTTCTTCAACATTAACTCGCGACAAATTTAAAAATTGTCGCATGACAACATGCAGCATTGTGTAGTTAATCGTCTCACTCTTTAATGTGGCAATGGTTTCTTGCCAATGATCAACCAACTCTTTGGAAGATTCGTACCACTCTTGTAAATGTTTTTCAGGCATTTCCTTATCACTCAGGTGAAATAAGACGCCCGTTGTTAACTTGCGCTGCATTGAATCTATTTCATCACGATAATCTGATCGCGCTAACGCTTCCCAGTGTGAGGTCACGTTTAATGCAGTAATTTGCATACGTAGCCAATCCAGCTGCAAAAACTCACCCAAGGCATAATACACGGTGGCAAATTCTTTGATTTCAAACTGCTTAATTTTAGCCCCTTCAAGGATATCCATCGCCGAATATAAAACGGTACTTGCCGCTACATCAAACGCCACATCGTAAGGCACATCATATTCTAAAATTTCTGCCTTTATCTTTTCAAACAATTGCCGCGCTTGCTCGCCAAGAATGCTGGGTATTAATGCCTTTAATTCGGTGAGCCCTGCAGTGAAGTAGCTAACGATTTCCGTAATATCTAAATGTGCGCGCCGATTACGTAGCATCCAGCGCGTGGTACGCCTAATTAAACGGTTGTTAAGTAAAAACATTCGCGCCTGCAAAGCCGCATCAACTTTATTATCAAGCGCAATAATACGATTATTTAAATCACGTAATTTATAAATACGACGCGCAATAATATAAGCACGGATAACAGCGCTGTGCTGAGCTCCGGTTTCCTCATGCATGTGATTAACAAAGTTTAACCCCATTTCATTTAAAATCGTGTTAGCCAGTTGTGTTGCGATAATTTCACGCCGCAAACTGTGGTTTTGCATTTGTTGTGGATATTTTTCAGCCAAGACTTGTGGAAATGCTTTTTGCAACATATTGAGTAAATTGTTATCTTCCGGAATGTCTGTCTCTAATAATTTTTGTTTTAAAATATTCTTGCTATAGGCTAGTAAAACAGCGAGCTCTGGTCTTGTTAAGCTTTTATTATTGGCCCTTCTTTCAATAAAGCCTTTATCATCTGGTAAAAATTCTAAGCTACGATTAATCAAGCCTTGATCTTCCAAATCATTAATATAATTTTCATAAAGATCCATGCTTTTTGTCGCTTGCGCAACAGCACGACTTAAAGCCAAGGTTTGCTCGTAATTATTTTCCAACACTAGTGTAGCGACTTCAGCTTGCATCTCAGCTAAAAGTTGATTACGCTGCTTTTCTGTCATATCGCCATTGCTAACAACATCATTGAGCAAAATTTTAATATTCACTTCATGATCGGAACAATCAACACCGGCAGAATTATCAATAAAGTCAGTAAAACAAATACCATTGTTTAAGGAGTATTCCACGCGCCCTAGTTGCGTTAAGCCTAAATTCCCACCCTCACCAACAATACGGCAGTTCAATTCATTACCGTTGATGCGGATCGCATCATTGGCACGATCACCCACATCTAAATTCGTTTCAGCAGTGGCCTTAACATACGTGCCTATGCCACCATTCCATAATAAATCAACTTTGGCTTTTAAAATATGACGGATTAAGTCATTTGGCGTAACAAAATCACTTTTAATATTAAATACCGATTTTATTTCATCACTGACTTTAATATATTTAGCGCTACGCTTAAACACACCACCGCCAGCGGAAATTAATTCAGGATTATAATCTTCCCAACTCGAGCGTGGTAAATTAAACAAACGCTGTCGTTCATTAAAACTGATTGCTGGATCAGGGTGCGGATCCACGAAAATGTGTAAATGATTAAACGCTGCCTGTAATTTGATGTGTTTCGATAACAACATACCATTACCAAAAACATCACCACTCATATCGCCAATACCAACAACCGTGAAATCATTGTGTTGAATATCAATGCCAACTTCTCGGAAATGACGTTTTACTGATTCCCAAGCACCTCGCGCGGTTATGCCCATTTTTTTATGATCGTAACCAGCACTACCACCTGAAGCAAAAGCATCACCAAGCCAAAACCCATATTCTTTGGCAATTTGGTTGGCAATATCTGAAAAAGTTGCTGTCCCTTTATCCGCAGCGACCACCAGATAATGATCATCATCATCATAGCAGGTAACATTTTGCGGCTTAATAATTTCACCACCAATCAGATTATCGGTCACATCTAATAAACCACGAATAAATTGTTGATAGCAGTGAATCACTTCTGCCATGAGTGCCTCGCGTGAAGCGTCAGTAGGTAACATTTTCGGCACAAAACCACCTTTGGCACCTTGTGGTACGATAACCGCATTTTTTACTTGTTGTGCCTTCATTAAACCTAAAACTTCGGTACGAAAATCTTCACGGCGATCGGACCAACGAATACCACCACGCGCTACTTTAGCCATGCGTAAGTGCACGCCTTCAAAACGCGGTGAATAAATAAAAATTTCATATAGCGGCTTTGGTAGTGGCAAATCAGGAATATCGTTAGGGTTAAATTTAAACGCAATGTAATCTTTAGGCTCGCCCTTCTCAGTCAATTGGAAAAAGTTAGTACGGTAAGTTGCTTGAATAATGGTTAAGAATCGGCGAATAATACGATCTTCATCCATATTCGCAACGTTATCCAAGGCTTTTTCAATGTCTTCAATTAAACGTTTAATTTTATTTTCATTGTTTGCATTTTGTTTTTCAGCAAAAAATAATTTAAATAATTCAACTAATTTTTCGGTAATCTGTGGATTCTCAGCCAATGCTGCTTCAATATAGTTTTGACTAAAAGTAAAGCCAATTTGCCGGAAATATTTGGCATAAGCGCGCAACACAGCTACTTCGCGCCAGGTTAATTTGGCACTTAGGACTAAACGATTAAAACCATCATTTTCAGCATGACCTTTCCAAATTGCGGTAAAGGCATCTTTAAAAATATCAGTAATTTCACCAATATCAACAATAATGCTTTGTTGCGTATGAACTACCGCAAAATCATTAATCCAAACTTTTTTTCCATCTTTAAACGTAATTTCATGCGGTTGCTCGCCAATCACACGCAACCCCATATTTTCAAATAAAGGTAAGGCATCAGAAAGGGTTACTGTGGCATCACATTGAAACAATTTAAAATGAATAATATTGTTGTTTTGATCGGGTAAAATATAAACACAAATATTTAAGGTTAAGCTATCACTTAATGCTTCAATATGCTCAATATCATAAATTGCACTGCGGGGTGTAAAAATATCACGATAACCAACTGGAAACGCGTCTTGATAACGATAAAACAGCATATTGCCTTTTTCTTCGCCAAAATGATCACACAACGCCGCGTGTAAATCATCTTTCCAAGTACGCCCCACTTCAACTAATTCATGTTCAATGACTTTGCTATCAAATTGCAGTTCTGCTTTAGAATCAACCCGTACTTCAAAATGAATGCGTGCTAATAATGAATCGGTAAATTGTGTCGTATAACTAATGCTTGTACTGTTAAAATGTTTCATTAATACTTTTTGTATTGCAATACGCAACTCCGTACTAAAACGATCACGCGGCACATAGACCAAGCAAGAATAAAAGCGCCCATAAATATCTTTACGAACAAATAAGCGAATACGGCGGCGCTCCTGCAAGTGATAAATCCCCATGCCTAAATCATAAAGTTCATCAACACTGGCTTGGAATAAATCATCACGTGGCAACGTTTCTAGAATATTAAGCAAAGCTTTCGCAGCATGGCCCGTTGGTAATAAGCCAGACATTAACATCGCTTTCGTGACTTTACGCCTGAGAAAAGGAATAAACTTAGGACTTGTGTTGTAGGCGGTTGAAGTATAAAGCCCAATAAAACGCCGTTCCCCAATCATGTTACCGTCTTTATCGAAACGTTTCACACCGATATAATCGGTATAAACGGGTCGGTGCACGGTTGAAATCGTATTGGTTTTAGCAATAATTAAAATTTGTTGCGATAAAAGTTGTTTACGTGCTTCGATAGGCATATCGGCAATGGTGCGTGATGCACGCGAATTCGATTCATCGCGTAACACACCTAAACCTGTACCCTTAACAATTTTTAAGGCTTTTTCTTCACCTTCCCCCACGACTTTATAATCACGACACGCCAATAAGGTAAAATGATCCATCGACAGCCAACGTAAAAAATCTTTAGCTTCATTCACTTCTTCACGATCAAGTGGCAATTGACAAGTTTCTAGTTCAGCTAAACACTCACGCAAGCGTGCTTTCATTTCATGCCAGTCTTCAACCGCAGCGTGAACGTCATGTAATACACGCTCAATGCCTTCTTTTAATTCAGCCTGCACCTGTGGATCGGTTTGGCGATCGATTTCTAGGTGAATAATCGCCTCGTAACCATCTTGGCTACTACGCTCCGAACGCGGGCGCACTTCAATAATTTTATTATTTTCATCACGCTTAAATAATACGCCACCAATATGAATGCTAAAATGCGTATGAAATCCTTGGCGTGTAACTTCCATAATCGTAGAATCAACCAAAAATGGCATATCTTTGCAATTAATTTCAATGATAGTATGCGTTGATTGCCAGGCATGCTGATCATGGTGTGGGTTATAAATCTGGATTTTAAGTTCGTCTTTGTTACGTTCACTAATAAAATTCCATAAAGAAATTAATGCACCGTAAAGATCCATAATGCTAAACGATTCTAAATCTTCAACTGCAACGGTACCATAATACTGATTGGCGAAAGCTTTGATTAACCCGGCCTTAGCTGTTGGAATTTTTTGTTCAATCAGTTTATCGAGCGTGGCTAAAATTTCTGCTTTGCTGCTTGCTACAATTGTATTCATTCTAAAACCTCTTGCCAGGATCTTTGTTTAGTATAAGACTCTCTAAGTATTTGTAAATAAGGTAGGATTACCATCAGCAATTCCCGCTGTAGCTGGGAACAGCCATATTTGGGCAATCTCACGTTAAAAATTCCAAAAAATGTGCTCATTTATTATGTATAAACTCCGCTATTTTTTGAAATTTTTAACGTGACCTTGCCTCAAATCTGACTGTTCTTGAGTAATCAGACATTACGGCGGGAATCGCTGGATTACCATCAGTCTCTTATTATTCGTCGGTCATTGCCAGTAATTCCCGGCGTGATGTTGAATAACTCAAGAACGGTCAGATGTGAGGTTGCCCAAATATGGCTGTTCCTCGCTACACCGGGAATTGCTGGGACATTGCTATTAACGCTGCGATTATAATCCTTTCGTATGATTTAGCAATTATACCTGAACCCACCAGGGCAGGCCTAACTGGTTCAATAGTTCCTTTCTGTGACAAGTTTGTTACAAAATAAGCAAGATCCGTCATGAAGGTGTTACGCAGATGTTCGATTATTAGTACGAGATCGTATCGGCTCACTCGCTTTAGCTTTATATTGACCAGAACTTTCAGATTTGGCGATAAAAACGCCAGGTCTCTTGATAAGTGGGGATCAGAGCGTTCCCTGCTACAGAGTGAGTAGTTACGCGAGATCAAGACTTAATCTATACTTTAGAGGGGGGGTGGCATTATTATGCCCAATTCGCGTCAAAGTAGTAGAAAGGATTCTTTACTAGCAGGCAACTCACTGGCTATCAGTGTATCACCTAGCTATGATCCAACCAACAAGCAGCTAAGATCTCTGCGAGTAGATTATCTTCACGGCGCAAATATCAGTGAACAAGCTGCTAATTTCACTGTTGGAATTTTTATTTTACAGTCTTTGCAAAAAGAACTTTCTGAATTCACGCTGGATTGTAAAGTTCGTGGTAATGCAGATCATATCATTTTCATCGATCAAACTTTGAAAACTAATCATATCGCAATTGATTATTCGCATGAGGTAACCATAACAAAAGAGTACAAACTCATCAGCAAGCCATCCCCTTTTTTTACGATAACGAGTAATGACGAAAATTCACTACCTGCTTTGTGGAGCTGTTTTGTGGTACAGGATAAAACTGCAAAATCCCTTCCATTTCAGAAATCAAGCGGATCATCTGGACTGTATTCTCCTTGTTGCTTTACAGGCCAGGCTAATTTTAAGCTTTCAACAGTTCCCTCTTTACTTGGTGCATTCAGTGATCAATATCAAAATCGAAGTGACAGCCTAGAAAATTATAATAAGGATATTAATTGCAACATTGATAAACTAACTAACGAGATAAAGACTATTCTAAACAAACATATCAACACGTTAGAAAATGAAATAAATCAAATTACTGAACGCAAAAATAAAAAAGAAGCACTTTTAAAAGAAACAATAGATAGCCTAGAAATAAAAATAGATACCAGTGTTTATTCTTGGCAAAGTTGCTTTTACGAAAAATACTGCCAATACTTGAACGCTAAACTTGCAAATCTAGCAAATTTAGCTTCAAAAAAAACTGCAATTAAGTCACAAAAACTAACAACTCTAAAAGATATGGTTAACTGTTGCGATAATGAAACACAGGAGAGCTCACTTCTCAAAAATTTAACAAGTGCGATCAAAACACCTATTGTTAAGCAAGGCTTTTTTTCTAGAACGCTAAAAGCTTGCCAGCAAGCGCAGCGCAGCGCAGTAAATCTCGCAAAACAACAAGCTTTGTACCAGGCTTTTGCTGTTGCCAATAATAGTCCCCGCTGCTGCTAGGAGCAGCCCTATTTTGGCTGAGAACTACTCCGCCGCAACTTCGCCATAACTCGTAAATTTACCTTTGGTAACACCTTTGGTGTTTAACAATGCTTCATCACGAATGAACACTTTATTGCCATTGGTGCATTTTAAATAAAGCCATTGTTCTTGGAATTGATCTTTTTTAGTTAAACGCTTAAGCGCCGGTTTTTCCAATTCATCGCAATAAAAATTAATCTGCTTGGTAATTTTGCGATCTTGCATGACTGATGCGTCACAATAGCCTTCACTGCCGTAATAAACGCGCGTTAATAACATGCCGGGGTGTAAGTTAACATTATCTAATTGCGTGGCTTGTAACACTTGATACATATCGAGTGGTAATAACGTGTAATAGGTAATCACGGAATTTCCAGTTTTTGACCAAGGGTTGTAAAGACCATTTTTGATACGGCAATACATAGGCTTATCTAATTTGCGTAACGATTTAAATCCTTTTACTTCAGTATAGCCACGCGGATTATCAGCATGCACATTAATCACAGGACTTGGGTATTCAGTTAACCAACTATCAACTGCAATACGTGTTGTCATAACACCATCACGCGTAATCGGTACAAGCTCTGGGCCTCTTACCTTGGCAAAGAGAACTTGCGTGAAGAGTAAAATAAATGTGACTGAAATAAATTTACGCCAAAACATGGTTATCCCCTATTAATCATTACGTATTCAGATTCGAATTTAAGCAACAAATCATACACCCAGTCAACACTATTTTTAACCTGCGCCAAGTGCTCTGATAAATAACGACGCCAAACTTTGCCGCCATAGCAACCTTGATATAAACCAAATAAAGGTTTAATCAGCAGCGCGCGCGGTTCACCTTGGGTAAATTGTGCGGCGGCGTAATGAAAGTAGTGTTTAATAATTTCAAAACGCGATACGGGAGTATGATTAAATAGCACCGCTTCATAATCCGCTAAAGCATAAGGATCGTTAACAATGTGGCGACCTAACATGACCCCATCTACATGCTGTAAATGCTCTTGGATTGCCGCTAAGTTATCGATGCCGCCATTGATAATGATTTCTAAGGCGGGAAAATCTTGCTTTAGTTGATAAACACGCGCGTAATCTAGTGGTGGAATATCGCGATTTTGTTTTGGTGATAGGCCTTTTAACCACGCTTTGCGCGCATGCACAATAAAGGTTTGGCAGCCTTGTGCAGCAATCTTGCCGATAAAATCACACAAGTGATCGTAGCTATCTAAATCATCAACACCGATACGTGTTTTCACCGTTACCGGTACACTCACCACCTGCTGCATCGCACTGATGCATTCTGCGACCAAGTTAGGTTCTTTCAACAAACATGCGCCAAAACGCCCTTTTTGCACGCGATCGCTTGGGCAACCAACATTCAGATTGATTTCGTCGTAATTAAACTGCGCTGCAATCTTAGCTGATTCGGCTAATGCTTGCGGATCGCTCCCACCCAATTGTAACGCCAACGGATGCTCTGCGACACTAAAGCCCAGCACATGTTCACGATCGCCGTGAATCACCGCACCGCTAGTAATCATTTCACTATACAATAAACAATGCGGCGAAATTAACCGCAGCAAATAGCGGAAATGGCGATTGGTAATATCCATCATCGGTGCAATGCTTAAACGGCGGGATAATGGTTTGTTATTGTTAATCATAAGGTAACTACTCACTCCGTAGCAGGGAACGTCCATATTTGGGCTAAAAAAGGCGAAAAACTTTTATCGAAATGCGGGTGCGCTTCCTCAAAAATATTTTCGCCGTTTATCGCTAAATCCAAACATATGCTAAATCATAGCACGGAAAAGCTGCTGAGATTGAACCAACTCCCTGTGGATTTCCTTTAACTGTTGATTACTAGTAGCATCAGGAGAGATTAATAAAGAGAAAATTTTCTGTTTCAAATTGCCTACAGGCTCTTCTACTGGCCGTCTGTGAGGAGACATCATGCCAGGGTTATAAGGGCCCTTTTTTGGTTGCAAGATCGCCCTAAGTCTCTCGATACTAGGACTGGATCCAGTTAATGACATAACCTTTTCATTAATTTCAAATAATTCATTTTGAGTTAACCCTCTCTCTGCTTCTCGCTTTTGTTCCGTTTCTTCTGGATCTTCTTTAGGCGGAGGAGGTAACTCTGACATACTCAAAGTACGAGGTTTACCCTGCTGTAACACAGCAAAAACCTTTTTTGCTTCAGAACTTGCTTCTAATTTAACCGATAGCTTAAGAGCACTAAATATAGTCTCATGCTCATTTTTAGGAAAGTGTACTAAAATTAAATCAATGATCACTTGCTCATTTTTTTGAGTGATATATTTTTTCGCGGCCTCTATAAATGTATTTTTACGGGTTAAATATCCCTCTTTCTGTTTATCCAAAAGAGCACAAGTTTTTGCAAGTGCGATTAAATACTGGCGGCCTACCCAGGCGTCATCTTGGACTGCAATAAGCTTTTCCAAAATCCTTCCAGCTTCAACTACAGCTTCAACATTCCCGAGATAAAGCAATATAGTTGCTTTATTTAAGTTTAAAGTGCGATCTGCCGGTCTTAATTTTAAACCTTGCTCTAAAATTGCGTTAGTTTCTTCTAACATTTTAGCAAGTTGTTTAGCTTCATCCTGCTTGTTAGGTAATTCTGCGACACTAATTAGTCCAGAATCTAATGAGAGCCCATAATTATGCTTAACTAACTCATCAACATATTTTTGCAGATTTACACTAAGCTGGCGAATTGCCTTAGAACGTAACAGAAATACTTCTAGTTTATCAATATGAAGTTCATCGTAAAGTTTCAATCCCAAGTCTGCATATGTATTTAGTTCTAAAAACTGATAAACGGCATCAATCGCACGAAAAGCAAGCAATGCATGCGCGAACGCGTCTTTTTTAGCCTGATTGTTATCATTTACATGTAATCGTAAGCGCGCGTTACCTAACGCATGTTTTGCAACACTAACATAATCATTAATCCAGGTATTGTTATTTTTCATGCCAGCAGGTGCTGCACTATAAAATCGACTCAGTAAGCTAGCTGATTCGTTTCCTGCTAAATTAAGCAATTGCTCTATCGTTACAGGATGGTTAAAAGAATCATCCTGTTCACTTAGCTCAGTGATTAAGGCTGAATACTGCGTTTCGTAAGATTGAATAATAGTTTCTATAAACCCCTCTACTACTGATGTTGAATACTCAGTGTTAAAGCTATCTAAATCCCCCAGTTGTATTGTTAGCCTCTCCTTTTCGCGAACTATTGCATCGGTCTGTTCAGAACCTTCAAGCTTTTCGAGTTCAGAGTTTAGAGCCCCTTTTTTTTCACCTATTTCTTTGCCAATTTTTTTAGCGAGATATTTATAGGTATCGATCAGTGCCATTACTTGATATACATCGCCTCCATCATTCTGATTAATTGCTTCAGATGCTTGTTTAAGCAAGGCACATAAGCATTTGAAAGCTTGTAATAAATCACCATCAGCGCGTCTTTTAAATAAGTTCTCTATGTAAAAGACTCCATATCGTATATCAGCTGCCACTAATTCAGAAACAACAGGAAATGACTGCTCGCCTGCAGTAGGGTTATCTTTCCGCCATGCCGCCAATGAATGCGCTACAGCTTCTTCTTTATCATTTAACTCTAGAGCAATCATAGCTCTTAAATAATATGACGTGATTAGGTCATCCATGCCTGTACGGTGTTGAATAAGTTGTTGCCTTAATTCCTGCAAACCTTCACTACTTTGCGATGCCATATACTGCTCCTGCAAATCTGCAACTGTAAGATTGCCTTGCTCTTTACTTGACGGGCTTCGTAAGGATGGGTTACTAGTATAATGATCGTCAAAAGCTGAAATTAACCTGTGAGTGTGCATATGGTCCTCTTTTATTGTTTTTGTTAATAAGGTTCAAATAGTTATATTTCAGCTCAATTTTTTAGCCGAAATAAGCAACATTTAAATGACTTTAGCCAACGAATTAAGCCATATTCAGCCTACTTTGTCCAGCGGGAAAATATGCATTGAAAATCTGAAAGCCTCACTACCCTGGCAGAGAATCTGTTAAGGTGGTGTGGCTCAAGATTGAGATAAAGGAACAGCAATTCCCGGTGTAGCGAGGAACAGCCATATTTGGGCAATCTCACATTA
>CAYGTS010000030.1:0-8271 GCA_964352905.1 uncultured Legionellales bacterium
GGTGGTCGTACTGTTGGTGCGGGTGTCGTTGCAAAGATTATTGAGTAATCAGGTGGAAGGCAATGTTTATTAGTAACATTGCCTTTTTATCCGTGTAAAACGCTAAACTAAAAAAAAAGTCCTCTGAACAGGCCAGTAGCTCAATTGGCAGAGCGGCGGTCTCCAAAACCGCAGGTTGGGGGTTCGATCCCCTCCTGGCCTGCCAAACACAGGGCGAATGAAAGAAGAGTAAAATGGCAGTAAAGCAGCAATCAAACAATCGATCTATCGATGCAATGAAGTGGTTTTTAGCAATAGCCATTATTGTGGTTGGTTTAGTGGCTAATTATTATGTGCTGAACATTGCAACGCCCATCAGAATTATCGCTTGGATCATCATTGCAGCATTGGCATTATATGTGGCTTCACGCACCAATAAAGGCAAATATGCCGTGAAATTTGCGAGTGAGGCACGCATGGAAATGCGCAAAGTCGTGTGGCCGAATCGCCAGGAAACCACTCAAACCACGATTGTCGTCTTAATTATTGTTGTAATTTCTGGTTTGTTTCTGTGGTTAGTAGATGTGGGTTTTATTACTTTAATTGGATGGCTAACAGCTCATTGAGGTTAAGCAATGTCGGATAACGATGAAATAAAAAATCAATCTTCTGAAAAAAACTTAGAAGAAAAACGCAAAAGCTGGTATGTCGTGCAAGCGTATTCTGGCTTTGAATTACAAGTTAAGAAGGGACTTGAAGAACGCATTAAACTGGCTGGCGTAGAAGATAAATTTGCAGATATTTTAGTGCCAACTGAAAATGTTGTTGAAATGCGCGCTGGCAAAAAACGCCGCAGTGAGCGCAAGTTTTTTCCAGGATATGTGTTAGTTAAAATGATCATGGATGATGAAACTTGGCATCTCGTACGACAAGTACCGAAAGTTTTAGGTTTCATTGGTGGTACCAGCGATCGACCTGCACCGATTACCGATAAAGCCGCCAATGCAATTTTACAGCGCATTGAAGAAGGTGCTGAGAAAGAAAAACCAAAAGTATTATACGAAGCTGGCGAAGTGGTTCGCGTTATCGCAGGACCTTTTGCTGACTTTAATGGTGTTGTGGAAGAAGTTAATTACGAGAAAAGTCGCCTGCGTGTTGCAGTGTTGATTTTTGGTCGCTCAACACCGGTAGAATTAGAATTTAGTCAAGTTGAAAAAGGTTAGTTGATCAGTTATTGCAACTGCGCGACGAAGTTTGCACTTGCAATGACGTAACTCTCTGTTATTCAGAGAAATGATTAGAAAACATAGGACTTGCGAAAAACGAATATTTTGAGCAGGAACGATGCTGCAGTTAAAAAAGTGAAGAGGGCTTACGAGAAACGAGTATTTTTAACTGCAGCGAGGCGCAAATCGAATGAGCACCGCAGTTTATAAGTAAATAAATGAGGATGCGAAAGAGATTTGCAACAATGCTGCAGTTAAAAAGACGACGTTTATCGTAAGTCCTAAAGGGAAGCTTGCTGCCAGCAGGCGATATACCCAAACATTTGGAGAAAAAAATGGCAAAAAAAGTACAAGCTTATGTCAAGCTACAAGTCAAAGCAGGTGAAGCAAATCCTAGTCCACCGGTTGGTCCTGCCTTAGGCCAGCAAGGTGTTAACATTATGGAGTTTTGCAAAGCATTTAATGCAGCTACTCAGTCTATAGAAAAAGGGTTACCGATCCCTGTGGTCATTACCGTTTATTCTGATCGCAGCTTTACCTTTATTACCAAAACACCACCGGCTTCCATTTTAATCAAGAAAGCACTTGGTCTTAAAAGTGGTAGTGGTAAGCCTAACACTGAGAAAGTGGGCACGATTACTAGAGCGCAGTTAGAAGAGATTGCAAAAACTAAAATGCCGGATATTACCGCTGCTGATTTAGAAGCTGCTGTTCGTACCATTGCAGGTAGTGCGCGTAGCATGGGTGTTAATGTTGAAGGTGTGGACGGAGTATAAGAATCATGGCAAGTCAATCTAAACGAGCAAAAGCCATTGCTGCAAAATTAACAGCAGGCAAAATCTATTCACTTGAAGAAGCGCTGAATTTATTAAAAGAAGTTAGCAGCGTTAAATTTATTGAAACCATTGATGTTACTGTGAACCTGGGTGTTGATCCTCGCAAATCAGATCAGGTTGTGCGTGGTGCGACCGTATTGCCGAATGGCACGGGTAGAAGTGTGCGTGTTGCCGTATTTGCGCAAGGTGATGCAGAAAGCCAAGCTAAAGCTGCTGGAGCTGATATTGTTGGTTTTGAAGATTTAGCAGAGAACATTAAGAAAGGCCAAATGGATTTTGATGTTGTCATTGCAACACCTGATGCTATGCGTGTTGTGGGTCAGTTAGGTCAAATTCTAGGGCCAAGAGGCTTAATGCCTAATCCCAAAGTGGGCACAGTAACACCTGATGTTGCGCAAGCAGTTAAAAATGCCAAAGCAGGTCAAGTACAATTTCGTACTGATAAAGCGGGTATTATTCACAGCCCAGTTGGCAAAGTGAACTTTAGCGTTGAACAATTACAACAAAATATTGCAGCCTTAGTTGCGGAGTTGAAAAAACTAAAACCAGCAGCTGCTAAAGGTATTTATATTAAGAAAATTGCAGTTTCTAGCACGATGGGGCCAGGACTTGCAGTTGATATTGCTTCAGTAGCATAGTAAGTAGAATCTAAAACAGGGTGATAGCTCTAAAGCTATCACCCTGTTTTTGACGTGACGTTCGCAATAAATATAACCTTGTGACCGTCCAAAGACCGTAGGCGCCTATTTTCACGAATAGGCTTAATGGGATGTAAATATGACTCACAGGATTTCATTTTGCGGCGAGGCGCCGCAAGAAAGACGAAGAGTATAAGTCTAACCTACGCAGGCGGTTGATCAATAAAGATACTTTATTACGGTCAACTAACTTTGAAAATCAAGACGTAAGTCTTACCTAAATTGGAGTGATACCTATGCCTTTATCACTTGCGGATAAGCAAGCGGTTGTTGCAGAAGTGGCACAAGTCGCAAGACAAGCGCAAACAGCAGTGTTGGCAGAATATCGTGGTTTATCAGTTGTAGCGATGACCAAGCTTCGGGCGCAAGCAAGACAAGCAAATGTCTTTTTACGCGTTGTGCGCAATACCCTTGCGCGTCGTGCGGTTGAAGGCACCGAGTTTGATTGCATGCAAGAGGTGTTTGTTGGGCCAGTTGTATTGGCTTTTTCAATAACCGAACCGAGTGCTGCAGCACGCTTATTTCGTGATTTTGCAAAAGAGAACGATAAACTAAAAGTAACAGCGCTTGCCATGAACGGTAAGTTGTTGGCGGCAAATCAGTTGGATGCTGTAGCTAAATTACCTACTTACGATGAAGCAATTGCTTTATTGATGGCGGTAATGCAAGCACCTATTACAAAATTTGTTCGCACACTTGCTGAGCCACATGCCAAGATGGTGCGTACTGTTGCGGCTATCCGTGATCAAAAGCAGCAGTCTGCATAATATAACATATTAATTAAATAGATTTTTTAGGAGTAAAGTAAATGGCCGTTTCTCAAAATGATATTTTAGAAGCTATCTCTAACATGAGCGTCATGGACGTCGTTGAATTAATTAAAGCCATGGAAGACAAATTTGGTGTATCAGCTGCTGCTGCCGTTGCCGTTGCTGCCCCTGCAGCAGGTGATGCTGCTGTTGCTGAAGAAAAAACTGAATTTGATGTGGTCATGAAGAGCTTTGGCGCTAACAAAGTTGGTGTTATTAAAGTGATCCGTACAATCACGGGTCTTGGCTTAAAAGAAGCGAAAGACATGGTTGAAGGTGCGCCTGCCACAGTTAAAGAAGCTGTTAACAAGGCTGAAGCTGAAGACATCAAAAAACAATTAACTGAAGCTGGCGCTGAAGTTGAAATCAAATAATTGATTAAACTTGAGTCCAGAATACAGAAATACAAACGGAAGATAGTTAAAGACTATCTTCCGTTTTCTGTCGATTGCTTTTTATATATCGCAACAATATCTACACTCACAGGAGTTCGTTTTGCAGCGAGATGAGCGCTTACCGCGCCGCAGAATGAAAGCCGAAAAGTACACTGTTGCATCTTCATAAACGAGGAAATCTAATGGCATATACTTATACCGAGAAAAAACGTGTTCGTCTTGACTTTGGTAAACGACCTAACACGATGGAGGTTCCCTATTTACTCACAACGCAGTTGGAATCATATGAAAAATTTCTCCAGTATAATTTAGCGCCGGAAGAGCGCAAAGATGTTGGCTTACAAGCGGCATTTAGCTCGATTTTTCCTATCACCAGCTATTCTGGTAATGCTGAATTAGTCTACGTGAGCTACAAATTAGGTAAACCCGCATTTAACGAGCAAGAATGTAAAAAGCGAAGTTTAACTTTTGGGGCATCCTTACGCGTTAAAGTCAGATTACTCATTTATGATAAAGATGCACCAGCCGGTTCAAAATCCGTGCGAGACATCAAAGAGCAAGAAGTTTACATGGGTGAGTTGCCACTCATGACCGATACAGGCACTTTCATCATTAACGGTACCGAACGTGTAGTGGTATCACAGTTACACCGTTCACCTGGTGTATTTTACGATCATGACCGTGGTAAAACACATTCTTCAGGCAAATTGTTATTTTCAGCGCGCGTGATCCCTTACCGTGGCTCGTGGTTAGATTTTGAATTTGATCCAAAAGATTGCCTATTCGTGCGTATTGATCGTCGTCGTAAACTTGCTGCTACAATCTTATTGCGTGCCTTAGGTTATACAACTGAAGAAATCTTAGATACCTTTTTTGATGCGGATGCTTTTCTGATCAAAAATGATCATCTTGTCTTAGAACTTATTCCCGATAGACTTCGCGGTGAAATAGCAACCTTCCCGATTAAAGCCGAAGGCAAAGTGATCGTTGAAGAAGGGCGTCGTATTACGGCACGTCATATCATGCAAATGAAAAAAGCTGGCATAAAATCATTAAATGTTCCTTTTGAATATGCAATCGGCAAAACCTTAGCTAAAACCATTATCAACAAAGATACTGGTGAAGTGATTGTGGAAGCTAATACGGAAATCACGCAAGAATTATTAAACAAATTAATGACGGAAAATATCAGTGCATTCCAAACGCTTTACACTAATGACTTGGATTGTGGTGCTTATATTTCAGATACGCTAAAAATTGATCCCAGCTCTACACAGCTAGAAGCCTTGGTCGAAATTTATCGCATGATGCGCCCTGGTGAGCCACCGACCAAAGAAGCCGCTGAAAACTTATTTAAAAATTTATTCTTCACTGAAGAGCGCTATGACTTATCCCCTGTTGGCCGCATGAAATTTAATCGTCGTGTCGGTCGCACAGAAATTGAAGGTAGCGGCGTGTTATCCAAAGAAGATATTTTGGCTGCCATGAAAACACTGATTAACATCAGAGACGGCAAAGATGACGTTGATGACATCGATCATCTGGGTAATCGTCGTGTGCGAAGCGTTGGTGAAATGACAGAAAATCAATTCCGGGTTGGCTTAGTACGTGTTGAGCGTGCGGTCAAAGAGCGATTAAGCCTTGCCGAAACCGAAGGTTTAATGCCGCAAGATTTAATTAATGCCAAACCAGTTTCTGCTGCTATCAAAGAATTTTTTGGCTCAAGCCAATTATCACAATTTATGGATCAAAATAATCCATTATCTGAAATCACACATAAACGCCGTGTTTCAGCATTAGGACCAGGTGGTTTAACCAGAGAGCGCGCTGGCTTTGAAGTACGTGACGTTCACCCAACCCATTACGGTCGTGTTTGTCCGATTGAAACGCCAGAAGGACCAAACATTGGTTTAATTAACTCACTTGCGGTTTATGCGCGGACCAATGAATATGGTTTCTTAGAATCAGCTTATCGTGTTGTTAGAGATGGCAAAGTTTGCGATGAAATTCACTATTTATCAGCGATCGAAGAAGGTGATTTTGTGATTGCGCAGGCCAATGCAACTCTTAACGACAAGGGCCAGTTAACCGATGAGCTGGTTCCTTGCCGTCATAAAAACGAATTTACTTTTACCACAGTTGATAAAGTCAACTACATGGATGTATCACCAAAACAGATCGTATCCGTTGCGGCGTCGTTAATTCCATTCCTTGAACATGACGATGCTAACCGTGCGTTAATGGGATCAAACATGCAACGCCAAGCCGTACCTACCATGACCAGTGACAAACCACTTGTTGGTACCGGTATGGAAAGTAGTGTTGCGGTTGATTCTGGTGTGACGGTAGTTGCCAAACGTGGCGGGATTGTTGATTCAGTCGATGCAGCACGTATTGTGGTGCGTGTTAACGATGATGAAACCGCAGCCGCGGAAACCGGTGTGGATATTTACAACTTAACGAAATACCAACGCTCGAACCATAATACCTGTATTAATCAACGCCCACTCGTTAGTAAAGGCGATAAAATTGCCAGAGGTGACGTATTAGCAGATGGCCCTTCAACTGATCTTGGAGAACTCGCGCTGGGGCAAAATCTATTAGTAGCCTTTATGGCGTGGAATGGTTACAACTTTGAGGATTCAATTTTAATTTCTGAACGCTTAGTTGAAGAAGATCGTTTCACCAGCATTCACATTGAAGAGTTAACGTGTATCGCGCGTGATACCAAATTAGGTGCCGAAGAAGTCACAGCCGACATTCCCAATGTTAGTGAATCGGCATTAGGCAAACTTGATGAAGCTGGCATTGTCTTCGTTGGTGCAGAAGTTGAAGCGGGTGACATTCTGGTGGGTAAAGTGACACCGAAAGGCGAAACTCAATTAACACCAGAAGAAAAATTACTGCGTGCAATCTTTGGTGAAAAAGCTTCTGATGTTAAAGATACTTCATTACGTGTCCCAACTGGCATGAATGGTACCGTTTTAGATGTTCAAGTTTATACCCGTGATGGTGTTGAAAAAGATGAACGTGCTAAAGCAATTGAAAAAATGCAACTTGATGATGTCAGAAAAGACTTGCTCGATCAATTGCGTATTCGTGAAGACGATGTTTATCAACGTGTTGAAAAACTCTTGCTTGGCAAAGTGGCTGATGGTGGCCCTAATGGTTTAACCAAAGGCTCACAAATCACGCAAGACTATTTGGCTAAAAATGCGCGTGAATCATGGTCTGCAATTCGTTTACAAGATGATAAAGCCAATCAAGCACTTGAAAGTGCATTTAATCGTCTTGAAGAATTGCGCACGGAATTTGAAGAGAACTTTGCTGAAGAACGTAACAAAATTACCTCTGGTGATGATCTTGCTCCTGGTGTCTTGAAAATTATTAAAGTTTACTTGGCGGTGAAAAGACGTATTCAGCCTGGTGATAAGATGGCAGGTCGTCATGGTAACAAAGGTGTTATTTCAATGATCGTACCGGTTGAAGATATGCCTTACATGGCAGATGGTACACCGGTTGACATCGTGTTAAATCCACTTGGCGTACCTTCACGTATGAATATCGGTCAGGTGTTAGAAACACACTTAGGCTGGGCTGCCAAAGGGCTAGGTTTGAAAATTGGTAAAATGCTTGATCAACGAAAATCAGCCACGGAAATCAAAGAGTTCTTAGATGTTGTTTACAACAAATCGAGTGAAAAGCTGAAGTTAGATTTCAAACAATTTAACGATGCTGAAGTGACTGAACTTGCGAAAAATTTACGCAAAGGTGTGCCAATGGCAACACCAGTATTTGATGGTGCTAGCGAAGCTGAAATCAAACATATGCTAAAACTAGCCGATTTACCTGAAAGTGGCCAAACCACACTATACGATGGTAGGACTGGCGTGGCCTTTGATCGTCCTATTACCGTTGGTTACATGTATATGCTCAAATTGAATCACTTAGTGGATGATAAAATGCATGCGCGTTCAACCGGTTCTTATAGTTTGGTTACGCAACAACCATTAGGTGGCAAGGCGCAATTTGGTGGTCAACGTTTCGGGGAAATGGAAGTGTGGGCGTTACAAGCTTATGGTGCTGCTTACACCTTACAAGAAATGTTAACGGTTAAATCGGATGATGTTAGTGGTCGTACTAAAATGTATAAAAACATTGTGGATGGTAATCACAGCATGGAACCTGGTATGCCAGAATCCTTTAACGTGTTGGTCAAAGAAATTCGTTCACTTGGTATTAATATCGAGTTAGAAAATGAATGATGAAGAGTCGTCATTGCGAGGAGCGTAGCGACGAAGCAATCCAGGGCGAGTGGCAGTGCGTGA
>CAYGTS010000030.1:8371-21772 GCA_964352905.1 uncultured Legionellales bacterium
GTAGGATCGAAGATCCTTTCCCTGGATTGCTTCGCACTTCGTGCTCGCAATGACGTGGATCCGTCATTGCGAGGAGCTTGCGACGAAGCAATCCAGGGCGAGTGGCAGTGCGTGAAATAGTAAAGGCAATATTTGAAAGGATGGTACTGAGATTAGCAAGTGCAGTGATGCTTTGTAGGATCGAAGATCCTTTCCCTGGATTGCTTCGCACTTCGCACTCGCAATGACGCAGATTGACGATTTATTTTAACGACAGAAAAATTGAATTTATTTAAAAGAGACTAGCTTAATTTTAGGAGAACTACCTTGAGAGATTTACTAAGTTTATTAAAACAACAAGGTCAACTCGAAGAATTCGATGCTATCCGTATTGCGCTTGCATCACCCGAAATGATTCGCTCATGGTCTTATGGCGAGGTCAAAAAACCCGAAACCATTAATTACCGCACATTCAAACCAGAACGTGACGGTTTATTCTGTGCAAGAATTTTTGGACCGATCAAAGATTACGAATGCTTATGCGGCAAATACAAGCGCTTAAAACACCGTGGTGTTATTTGTGAAAAATGCGGTGTGGAAGTGACACTAAGCAAAGTACGTCGTGATCGCATGGGACATATTGAATTGGCTAGTCCTGTTGCGCATATCTGGTTTCTTAAATCACTACCTTCCCGCATTGGCTTATTATTGGATATGACGTTGCGTGATATTGAGCGTGTGCTTTACTTTGAAGCCTTTGTTGTTACCGATCCTGGTATGACCGATTTAGAGCGTGGTCAACTCTTATCAGATGAATCTTATCTTGAAGCAATCGAAACCTATGGTGATGAATTTGAAGCTCGCATGGGTGCAGAAGCAGTGCAAGAATTATTAAGCGATCTTGATCTTAAAGAAGAAATTGAAAGGCTGCGTGCAGAAATTCCAACCACTAATTCTGAAACAAAAATTAAAAAATACGCAAAACGACTCAAATTAATGGAAGCATTTTTAGAATCAGGCAATCGCCCAGAATGGATGATCATGGATGTATTACCAGTGCTACCACCTGATTTAAGGCCATTAGTACCACTTGATGGTGGTCGCTTTGCAACCTCTGATCTTAACGATTTGTATCGTCGTGTCATTAACCGCAACAACCGTCTCAAACGCTTATTGGATCTCAATGCGCCGGATATCATCGTGCGCAATGAAAAACGTATGTTACAAGAAGCTGTTGATGCTTTATTAGATAATGGTCGTCGTGGTCGCGCTATAACTGGCTCAAATCGTCGTCCGTTAAAGTCACTTGCCGATATGATTAAAGGTAAACAAGGTCGTTTCCGCCAAAACTTATTGGGCAAACGCGTTGATTATTCAGGTCGTTCTGTGATTGTGGTGGGTCCTGCACTTAAACTACACCAGTGTGGTTTACCGAAAAAAATGGCATTGGAATTATTCAAGCCTTTTATTTTCTCAAAATTAGAACGCCGTGGTCTTGCTACAACCATTAAAGCTGCCAAGAAAATGGTTGAGCGTGAAGGACCAGAAGTCTGGGATATCTTAGAAGAAGTTATCCGCGAACATCCTGTATTATTAAACCGTGCGCCAACACTACATCGTCTTGGTATTCAGGCGTTTGAGCCAATGCTCATTGAAGGTAAAGCGATCCAATTGCATCCTCTCGTTTGTGCCGCGTATAACGCCGACTTCGACGGTGACCAAATGGCTGTGCACGTACCCTTAACCATTGAAGCGCAATTAGAAGCGCGCTCGTTAATGATGTCGACCAACAATGTCTTATCACCTGCTAACGGTGAGCCTATCATTGTGCCAACTCATGACGTCGTGTTAGGCCTTTATTACATGACACGTGACTGCGTGAATGTTAAAGGTGAAGGCATGGTCTTTGCTGATCAAGACGAAGTGCATCGTGCTTATCAAAATGAGGTTATTGATATTCACGCCAAAATCAAACTGCGCATCGCAAAACATCGCATCAATGCGCTGGAAGCAACATCGAAAGATGAAAAAATCTTGATTGATACCACCGTTGGGCGGGCCTTACTGCTTGATATTTTGCCAGAAGGCATATCATTTAATTTAATTAACCAACCGCTAAATAAGAAAACGATTTCAAAATTAATCAATGATTGCTATCACAATGTGGGTTTAAAAGAAACCGTGATCTTTGCCGATCACTTAATGTACACCGGTTTTCATTATGTTACACGTTCCGGTGTATCAATTGGTGTGGATGACTTAGAAATCCCTGATGTTAAAGCTTCCATCATTGGGCGTGCTGAAGATCAAGTTAAAGAAATTGAAGCGCAATATGCTTCTGGTTTAGTTACCCAAGGTGAGCGTTACAACAAAGTTATCGATATTTGGTCGCGCACAAACGATCAAGTCGCGAAAGCAATGATGGAAAGGCTCTCTGTTGATAAGGTGATTGATAAAGACGGCAATCAAGTTGAACAAGAATCCTTTAACTCAATTTATATGATGGCTGATTCGGGCGCCAGAGGTAGTGCGGCACAGATCCGTCAGTTAGCGGGTATGCGTGGTTTAATGGCGAAACCAGATGGTTCGATCATTGAAACACCGATTACCGCGAACTTCCGTGAAGGCTTAAATGTATTACAATACTTTATTTCGACTCACGGTGCGCGTAAAGGTTTGGCCGATACCGCATTAAAAACAGCGAACTCAGGATATTTAACACGGCGTTTAGTTGATGTTGCGCAAGATGTTGTTATCACAGAAATAGATTGCGGTACTCGTGAAGGTTTAATCATGACGCCACACATTGAAGGTGGTGATGTCGTTGAAGCATTACGTGAGCGTGTCTTAGGTCGTGTTGTTATCGATGATTTACTCATTCCAACTACCAATGAAGTCCTTCTTGAAGGTGGCACCTTGCTTGATGAAAGATTAGTTGATCTCATTGAGAAAAATGGTATCGATGAAGTCAAAGTACGCTCACCTATATCGTGTGAATCACGCTTCGGCATTTGTTCAAAATGCTATGGTCGTGATTTAGCACGAGGTCATGCGGTTAATATTGGTGAAGCTGTGGGTGTTATTGCAGCGCAATCGATTGGTGAACCAGGAACACAGTTAACCATGCGTACCTTCCATATCGGTGGTGCGGCATCACGAGCCACTGCGGTGAGTAATGTGCAAGTGAAAACCAAAGGCGCGGTTAAATTTCAAAATATTAAATTTGTCGAACATGCTAGCGGCAAATACATTGCTGTGTCACGTTCAGGTGAGCTCATTATCACCGATGCCAAAGGCCGCGAACGTGAGCGTTACAAGTTACCTTACGGTGCTGAATTATCAGTGAAAGAAGGTAGCACAGTAGAGCCTGGTCAAATCGTTGCAACCTGGGATCCACATACGCATCCTATTGTGACTGAAGTGAAAGGGCGCGCGCGCTTCTTAGATGTAATCGAAGGCGTGACAGCAACCCGCCAGGTTGATGAAGTTACTGGCTTATCAAGCATTGTCATTAGCGATCCTAAAGCGCGTAGTGCTTCAGGTAAAGAACTACGCCCAATGATTAAATTGGTTGATGAAAAAGGCAACGATCTTTGTTTGGCCGGAACCAATGTTCCTGCAAATTATTTCTTGCCAGCAGATGCGATTGTCACGGTTGAAGACGGTGGCGAAGTGGGTATTGGTGATGTTATTGCGCGTATTCCACAGGAAACTTCAAAAACACGTGATATCACCGGTGGTTTACCGCGCGTAGCTGACTTATTCGAAGCCAGAAAACCAAAAGATCCTGCAATCTTAGCAGAGCATTCTGGTATCATTAGTTTTGGTAAAGAAACCAAAGGCAAACGCCGATTAATGATTACGCGTGCGGATGGAGAAGTTTACGAAGAACTTATTCCAAAATGGCGTCATATCAATGTGTTTGAAGGTGAACATATCGCACGCGGTGAAGTGATTGCCGATGGTGCGGCTAATCCGCATGATATTTTACGTTTACTCGGAGTGAGTGCGCTAGCTAACTATATTACCAACGAAGTACAAGACGTTTATCGCTTACAAGGCGTAAAAATTAACGATAAACACATTGAAGTTATCGTTAGACAAATGTTGCGTAAAGTTTTAATCCTGAACCCAGGCGAAACCAAGTTCTTAAAAGGTGAACAAATTGAAGTTAATAGCTTGCGTGATGAAAACACGAAAGCCAATGCAGAAAATAAATTGGTTGCTGATTACGAGCGTGTTTTACTGGGTATTACCAAAGCATCACTTGCGACAGAATCTTTCATTTCTGCAGCATCTTTCCAAGAAACCACACGGGTCCTAACCGATGCTGCGGTGAATGGAAAATTAGATGAGTTGCGTGGCTTAAAAGAAAACGTGATTGTTGGGCGCCTAATCCCTGCAGGAACCGGTTTAGCCTATCATGCAGAGCGCCACAGCAAGCGTCAGCAAGCTCATCACCAGGAAATCCCTGAAAAAGAGCCAGAAATAACCGCGCAAGATGTTGAAAAGGCAATAGGTGAAGCGTTATCATCGAGCGATAATGATTCATCAGCGGCTTAACCTCCGTCATTGCGAGCTAAGCGCGGCAATCCAGGAGGAGCAACTCCGTCGTTGCGAGCATGGTTCGCCCTTGGCGAGCCGTGCGTGGCAATCCAGGGGCGAGAGCCACTGAATGAGATGTTAAGGTGATGCTAGTTAATGCAGTGGCGCTGCTAGCAAGTTTCAGTAAACCATGCGAAATTTGCCTGGATTGCTTCGTCGCAGGCTCCTCGCAACGACGGAGATCGCGTAACTTCGTTGCGCAATCCAGGGAGCAGTGTATTGAACGAGATGATCAAAGCAATCTTGCAAACGATTACTCGTGATAACAGCTAATATACTCAGAAACCACAGGTACTTTATTTGAACCAACCAATGAAAAAATGGGCTGTTATTGGAGCCGGGCCAGCAGGGATTGCTAGTGTTGCCAAACTATTAGATTATGGCATTAGTAACGATGACATCGTTTGGTTCGATCCTGAATTCAAAGTTGGTGACTTAGGAACAAAATGGTGTGAAGTTTCCAGTAATACCAAAGTTGAAAATTTTCTAGAATTTTTAAGTTACAGCCAATCATTTCAGCTTAAAGAGCCAAACCAACAATTTGCAATTTATCAGTTTGATCCAGATCAAACTTGCCAGCTAAAGCATATTGTTGAACCCTTACAGTGGATTACAGAAAGTTTTAAAAAAATAATTACCTCCATTACCGCATCAGTTGAATCACTAGAGCTCATTAATAACCAATGGCAAATCCATACGCCACAACAAACTTATTTTGCAAGCAATGTTGTCTTAGCGATTGGCGCTGAACCAAATTATTTATCCTATGACGTTCCAATGATTTCGCTTGCGAATGCTTTAGATAAAAATAAATTATCACAGCTAGTTACAGCACAAGATAGTGTTGCAGTATTTGGTTCATCGCATTCAGCAATCTTAATTTTACGGGATTTAATTAACCTAAACGTTAAACGCGTCATAAACTTTTATCGCTCGCCGGAACGTTATGCAGTTTACATGAATAATTGGATTCTGTTTGATAACACTGGATTAAAAGGTGATGCTGCGGATTGGGCTAAAGAAAATTTAAATAACAAAAAGCATGCTAATTTACAGCGCTATTTATCCACGACCGATAATATTCACCAATACTTACCTTCATGTAATAAAGTCATTTATGCGACAGGCTTTAAACCACGCCACATCAACGTGCCACATTTGGCCGAACTGGAATATAACGATAAAACCGGCATTATTGCGCCAGGATTGTTTGGTATTGGCATTGCTTTTCCAGAAGGTGCCTGTGACAAATTCAACAACTTTGAATATAACGTAGGCCTGCGAAAGTTTATTAGGTACCTTGATCGCATCATGCCAATTTGGCTGCAGTATGGGATATAGGTTTGTTTACAAAGCTGGGCAGGTACAATTCTCGTAACTCACTCCGTAGCAGGGAACGCCCAAATATGGCTGTTCCCAGCTACGGCGCATAGGCGTCAACTTAAGAACCGCCTCTCCAACGAAAGTTGGGGTCCAGGGAGAGAATCCACTAAATTCAATTTACATGCGTATTTTCTAGTACAAAAGCTATCTAAATTCATCCTGATTTTATGTTTCCCAGTCTTTTTCCCTGGACCCCAACTTTCGTTGGGGAAACGCTAGCTTGTTCATTTTCTTAAGTTGACGCCTATGAGCTACGGCGGGAATTGCTGCTATAATTCTAAGCCAGATCATCAATGATTGCTTCTAATCCGGCCTGTGCGCAAAGCTCATCGAGCTCAGGTGTGGCACCACTCACCCCAATAGCGCCAATATGTTGGCCATCTTGAGTAATAATAGGTAAGCCACCACCGAGTAATAAAATATCTGGAATTGTACTATAAGGATTAGCGGGCAGTTTTACACTTTTTTCAGCCAATGCTTTTGATGCGATTGGCATGCTGGCAGATGTTTTCGCTTTTAATTGAGCGATCCGGATACTACCGTAACTGGTGTGATCCATTCGCTGAAAATATTTAAGGTTACCGCTGTTATCGCAGATACTTATAACGACATTAATATTATTTTCCATCGCCTTTTGCTCGGTAGCTAATGCCATTTTTTTTGCCATTGCTAGCGTTAATGACTTGATTAGTATTGTCATTTAATTTTTCCCAATAGTGTTTTACTTGTAACTATTCACCCTGTAGAGGGGAACGCCCAAATCTGAACGTTCTTGGTAAATTCACAATTAAATTTACTGAATAGTTACTTTTACTTTTTATTGGCCCAATTGCTGATGAAGTTTTTCTGGCATGCCTTCATGCGCTAAAAACAGAAAGACTACCTAATTCCACATCCAACCGCAACTTCTACATAAATATAAAAAAAAATTCAAAAACATGCGGATTTGTTATGTATAAAATATGTGTTATACTGAAAAGCTTATTAGTCAGTCAATTTAACTTTAATCAATTACAATCTAAAAATAATCAAGGGTATCAACAATGGGATCTTATTCGCCTTCGCCTTCGCCTCGCTATAATCAGCGTGTTATTAATCGGCAGCAAGAAGCAGAACGGCAGCGAGAAGCAGAACGGCAGCGAGAAGCAGAACGGCAGCGAGAAGCACTGTCGTCGCAAGTTGACCTAGTGCAACTGGCTTGGGAGGGATTAGCTTCTAAAACAGTTCTTGATTTCATACCTGGGCAGAATAGGCTAGCAATACAACGCGAAATAAAAAATAGAGAACAAAAGCTTTTAAAAAGTTTCACTGATCAATTTACTTGTGATCAATATTGTTCCCCTGTCATCATATCTACAGGCCATACATATAATTACGGTGGAATGGAGCAGTGGATAAAAACGAAACGAGCACGTTCATGCATCAATACTCGCTACCGATTTACGCAAGTTATAACAAACAATATGCTCATAGAGTATTTACGTGGAGAGATAGTGAATGAAGCTGTTACTCAGAAAACCGATAGCGCTAACTTGCCGGCGCTGCCTACAAATGTTTGGGCTCAATTGATTGATCCAGTTTCGAGTCATGAAATGTTTTATCCAGGAATTTTGCTTGATAGTCAGGGTAAAATTATTCCAGGTGCAATTTGTGACAAGAGTACTTGGGAGAATTCCCAGTCAAGCGTAAAAGCTAAATACAGTCAAGCAGAAACATGGGTAAAAGATATTGCAACATGCGGCTTTCTAGAAGAACGTCGCAAACATGTTGATGAAATAAAGCAGATCGTCAAGCAGCAAGAGTTGGAATTGTACACTGAAGAAGAAGCACTCAAAAGGCAAGCTGCAGAAAGCTCAACTGCAGAAAGCTCAACTGCAGAAAGCTCAACTGAGGGAGATGCTCATTTTCAAGAATTGCTTAAACAGGCAGAAGAGCATGCTGCTAGAAATGAATTTCCAAGTGCCAAAGCAACGTTAGAACAAATCCTTAGCAAGTTAAACGATGACAATCCAGTAATTTATTTCAAAGCACAATTTTTATTAGCCACGATATATTATCGCGATTCTGATTTTAAACGCGCTAACTCAGCATTATCAACACTTGGAACATTAGTTAACAACGAAGAAATAGACTTATTATCTCGTGTGAAAGTACTTTTTAAATTAGGTGAAGCGGCAAGAATTAATAAAGAGTATGTCGACGCTATTGAGTATTATGAAAAAGCTATCAAGCTATCAATTAGCAATCAGTCAACATCTGACATAATTAAGAATGCAACTTTGCAGTACTATAAACTTACTAGCCAGGAAAATCAAATTTATGCAAAAAAAGCACTCAATAAAAAAAGAAGAAATGCTAATAATAATGATTGTCTACAATCAGAAATTCAAAATTTAACAGATGACGCTAAACAAAACTTAGAAGGGATTTCAGCAAAATACAATGCACAAGCACCTTCATCTCATAAAGACAAAGTGAACTTAGCTTGCTGTTATGCTGCTTTAGCCTTGGCCAAAGCGCATTTTTTAGGTAAAAATCTTGTTTATTCATACAACTATATTGAAGAAGCTATTCGATATAAAAATTTAATTAGTGATCTCCCTGCAGATCACGAGACTAAAGAACTTTGTAATAAATTGATTACACAACAAGCGATCATTGCGTCTGAGATGATGTGTGTTGAAAGTGGCGGAAAACAAATTCAAATACAAGATCACCAAACTGTAGCCGAATTTGTCCGCAAAAATTATACCGCTTTTCAAACTCAAAGAAGCTCTTCTAATGAGGCTGATAAAGTTACTTACTATCAAGATAACATAAACAACGCCCTAAGAGAGCTTGATCGGGCCTTATCAAAAGATCGTTTAAATCGTTCTTTTTTAGTTGCCAAAGCGCAAGGCTTGTTGAGGTTAGGTGATTTTGAACAAGCAGCTAACGTATTAAGCTTTTCTCTCACTATAAGCCCGAATGACAATAAAGCTAAATTGCTGTTACTCTTTGCTGCTCAAAGAAGCGGTACATTATCGTATAAGCATACGATATCACAAATTCTTGCTGATGAAGAATTTAAAAAAGAGAATGCAGAAAAAATTCAAGCTTTTTATACAGATTGCAAACAACCAGCAGTTCGGCCTGTGGGGCTTGTTCGTGCAGAGCCACAAATGCCCGTAATTCCACAATGGAAAGTACAGCAATTACAACGCATCCAAGAACGGCAAGCAGAGCTTTCGCGGGAGATTCGTGAAGTTGGCTGTTTTACTCCTTGGCGTCTTAGGCAAGTTAAACAGGAGAAAAGAGACGGTCTATCTCAAATTTATCAAAATGTTTTTCAAAAGGGTTATACCTTTCAAGATGCAATTGTTGCTGCGAAGGAACAATATCCAGCATTGGATGCGGGGATTATCTCTAAAAGAACAGCGACCTTGCTAGAAGACATTCTCAAGATTGAGCAAGAGCAGAATCAACAGCAGCACGGACCTTTTAATCGGTAAGTGCTAACTTATTTGTAACTACTCACCCCGTAGCAGGGAACGCCAAATCTGAACGTTCTGATCAATATAAAGTTAAAGGGGGCGAGCAGATACACTTATTTAAAACAATTGATTATCATGTATTGGTAATGATTTTGTTTCAGATAAAAAAATGGCTAGATAATGATTCTATTATTTTTCACAAGCTTTCTTAGAGTTTTTAACAATGCGCAAGATTTTAGCTTATCTAGAACAAAAAACAGAACAAGAATTATCACCGGATCCACTTTATGCGTGGATCCGAGCGCCACAGGTAAAAGATCCGCGCCGGCAACTCGATGCCATGATCCCATTGTTGAATTTCGCACTAACATTCCCCTATTACAACAAAAGATATCTTAAGTGCTCTGAAACAGCCAATGGCAAAAAGCAAGAATATTCAGAACTCATAAGCGCCATTAATAAACACGCAGATGAAGATGCAAATCATGCTAAATACCTCATTCAAGATATTAAAAATCTTCAGTTAGCAGCAGTATGGCAGCTTACTAAGCCTAGTGATTTGTTGTGGGTTATTTGGAGCTCACCAACCTTAGATAATGCGAGAGAAATATTGTCTAAGAGAATTTATTCACTTTTAACAAGAGAGCATGAAAATCTGGCTATTCGTTATATACAGATAGAGCAGATTGAACAAGATGGTTATTATTTATTTTCTGCTTTTAATGAAGCAGTGAACAACATTTATAAAACCTATCATAAAGAATCTTATTATTTTGGCAAACATCATCTTTCTTTAGAAAGTGGACATGTTAGCAAGAATGAGTTCTTAAGCCTAGATTTGCCTCATGAAACTGAGATTCTTGCGAAAAAAATTATTGATGAAAAGCATGAACTTTCAGTTGCCATGAATAAATTAATATATGAGTTCGTAAAAAACAGCGAACATGATGCTGCTGCAGGCAGCAAATTATTAATAGAAAAAGATTACGCTCTTAGAAGAGTCATAGAGGAAATTAAGCTCAACCAACTCGGCCTTATTGAAAAATTGCAATGGGAGATTTCGCCTAAAAAAGAGAACTGTGATAAAACGCTCTATGAAAGATGGCTTTTTCATTATAATCGTTTTAAACAACATCCGCTTGCTGCTTTTTTACAAACAGTAAGCTCACAGCAGTATGAATTTGTGTTGCGTGTGCTAATGCTGTTTTTTACTAATCGTATGCTGTCCTTGCGATCTTTTCACCTTTTTGATTTAAAGTGCGAAAATGTTAGTCCTAATAACAAGATCTATCATGCTTTTACTCGAATAAGGAACATGTTTGCGACACACTCTGCGCTATTTTTTCATGATTGGCAAGCATTAAACCTTGATCAAGAACTTAAATTTCAGCCGCACACGTTTTTAGATTGGTTATTTTTTGATGAAGATTTTAGCAAAACTGAAATGATTGCAATTCATGAATTTAAACGCATCGCCATTCAAAAGGCAACTTGCCCTATTACAAAAATTTGGTGCTACCTTTGTATAAACTTTCAAGCAGCAGCGTTTACTTCCCTCACAAAACCGCTTGCACAAGCGTATCACAAAAAATATCCCATGCGACGCCCCTTGGTCTATATGGAAGGTATTTTACACCTTTTGTATAAAGATGTTGATCCGAACTGGAATGATAAGAATATTATTTCTGATTTACACAGTGAGCAGGTAAGCAATGAAAAAAAAGAGCTTATTTTAGAGATGATGGATCAGTTTAGTGATTATGGTATTCAGCAATGGGATAATGTTTTAAACTTTCTAAATTCTAAAAAGGCAATATCAAAGTGTTTTTATACAGAGTATGATTATCCTAATCAAAAACAAAATAAACTACCACAAGCTATCGAAAAGTTTTTATATGATGAGCAAGTCTTGCATGCTAAGGATTTTAAATATCCTTGGCCTGAAGATTCTAGTGTATTCCATGGCGCACTACCGTCTCTTTACCACCCAGAGAGACGATTACGTTTTCCTTTGCCGTATTATTTAGTACCCGAAGAGAAAATAAGTTATATTCAAGCTGATTCAATCAATGAAAAACTCATAGAGCAGTTTTGCGTTAAAATAGGCCAAAAAAAATATTATAAGCTATTTGTTCATCCTTGCTCTATGCATTATTATCAATTTCTTAGACGCAATGGCTGCAAGTTAGTTAATGAAAAAGAAACAGAATTTTTAGCAACGCCAACTTCATCTTATCGTTCATTATTAGTTTGGAACATTAAAAAAACAATGAATAATGACACTGTTTTTATTGTAAAACTCACGATTGATAAAATCATTTTTATGCAAGATAGAATCCTTGATAATGATGAAATACAAAAAAGCATTCTCATTCAAAGGCTTTGCGAAGAAATGGAGAACAGGCAGGATCCCACTTCTAAATTTACCGTTTTTCCTGAGGTCGCTGGTGTTTGTCCAGATCAAAATAAACTATCAGATTGTCCTGCAAAAGTAGGGGGATATATAATTCGTGCCATTCCCAAATCTTTAATGACAGGTGAAAAACGATGGATCCCGTTCCAAGCACTAATTAGTCAACAAAGTAACGGTGAAAAGCTACTAAAAAAAGTAATTAAAGCATCAGGCCTAAGCGCAGAGAGTTTTTTAAAAGAGTACTTTGTTGATAAATATTTAGCAATGCTTGAAGAAACCAGCTTCAAAACGGGAATATTTTTCTTTACACATCTACAAAATTTATTGCTCGAAACAGATGCTGATTTAAAACCAACAGGAAATATTATTGTTCGTGATTTGAGCGATGCCTGGTTAGATATATTTTTATCGCTTAGTAATGATTGTTCTTTGCGCTCATTGTTTAATTATAAGCCGCATATCATGCAGTTTGATAAAAAAATAGGAATTTATATTACTTATCATTTTTATGCCTATAAAGAAATGGCATTTAAACTAATTTTGGCTGATTTAATTAAGTTAGCCGATGATTTTCCGGCTCATGAGGAACTGTTTTTATCGGAAATCTTAGATATAAAATTTATTGACTTAGTGAATCGTTATTGTGACACAAATCTTGAAATAACGGATCTGCAATTTCCAAATACCTTTCCTGAATTACCTATTTATCTTTCAAAGCTCGGTGAGAAAATTGCATTAGCCACTTCGGCGTATATTCCAGCTAATAAGATAGATCTTTATCCTAGCCTAAAAATGAGCTTGATTGATGCAATTACGCATGGTTTTTGGTGTGATATTGGGTATTGTTTACCTCAGCAGGTTTCCAATATCAAGTTGATAGAAAAGTTTCTGTCAGAATATCAATTTTATGGTGTTAGTAACAGTATTATTGGCCGAGATGAGAATAATTTTATTATAGGGTTCGTGATTTTAAGTAGGATAGATGGTAAACAGTATCCAGATAATAAAGGGATATTTTTTTGTTATAATATAGCGGCGGATATTTGGCGAGCCTTTCATATTCGAAATTATTGTGAATCACTCACTCAGGAAAGAACAATCTCAATTGAATGCGATCCTTGGGTTGAAGAAGATGATTGTGAAATAAAAAAGTGGATTGATAAACAGCTAAAAAAAACAGATGTAACTATAGTTCTGATAGGTCAGAATACTGCTGGTCGAAAATATATTAATTACGAAATATTACAAAGTATTAAATTGGGCAAGGGATTATTGGGGATTTATATTCATAAACTCAGGGATATAAGTGGTGCTACATCTCTTCAAGGGGAAAATCCATTCGATAGTTTTACAGTTATGATTAATGGCAAAAAAACTATGTTATCTGATGTGTGTAAGACATACGACTGGTTACAAGATAAAGGGCAAGTAAATATTGGGAAATGGGTTGCTGCTGCAAGAAGTGAAAACAAAAGCTAAAAGAAAGATATTAGACTCAGTAATTCCCGGCGAGATGTTGAATAACTCAAGAACGGTCAGATTTGAGGC